>CAZNMS010000099.1:0-22885 GCA_964573505.1 uncultured Planctomycetaceae bacterium
GACGCTGGCCAGCGGGAGTTACGACAAGACAGTGAAGCTCTGGGACGTGGCGAGCGGCCGGCTGCTTCGCTCGCTCGCAGGGCACACGAAATGGATCTGGAGCGTGGCGTTTGCTCCGCAGGACGGGACGCTGGCCAGCGGGAGTGGCGACAAAACGGTGAAGCTCTGGGATGCGGCGAGCGGCCGGCTGCTCCGCACGCTCGAAGCGCATACGGGTTCGGTCGACGCGGTAGTCTTTTCGCCCGATGGCCAGCTTCTGGCTTCGAAGAGCGGCGATCACACGATCCGGCTGTGGAGCTGCGCGACGTGGGAGACGGTCGCGATCATCCCGGTGCCGACAATCGAGAACTGGTGGATTCCCGCGCTCGCCTTTGATCCCACGGCGACCTCGGCGCGACCGCTGTTGGCCACCGCCAGCTCGCCGCCGGATACGCCGGTCGGCGAACGCTGCCGCGAGATTCATCTCTTTGAACTCGACTGCGATGTGTTGTTGGGGCGCCGTACGACGGACTTGCAGTCCGTCGCTGCTGAGGATGATCGACGGACTGCAAGTCCGTCGTACGCGAAGACGGCGCATCTCAAGACGGCGAAGGTTGTGCTCGTCGGCGATACCGGAGTGGGCAAGAGCGCCATGGCGGAGCGGCTCGTCAATGGTCACTTCGTGAAGACTGATTCGACACATGCTCGGCGGACTCTCACGCTCGCTGACGATCAACTGCCTCAAGCCAACGGAACGATCTTGCATCGTCGCACGGCACTGTGGGATTTGGCGGGGCAGCCGGCTTATCGGCTCGTGCATCAACTCAGCATGGACGATGCGGCAGTGGCTTGTGTGCTGTTTGATGCCCGTAGCGAAACGAATCCCTTCGAAGGCCCCGCTTACTGGGCCGAGGTCTTGAAGCAAGCTCGCACGCGCGTCGCACTCAAGACGCTGCTCGTCGCCGCGCGAGTCGATGTCGGCGGACTCCCCGCCAGCATGGACCGCATTCATGAGTTCGCGGCCAAGCACGGCTTTTCAGGCGTCTTTCAAACCAGCGCGAAGTCAGGCGATGGCTGCTCGGAACTGTTGGACGAGATCAAGAAGTCGATCCCGTGGGACGATCTGCCGTCGGTGTCGACGCCGCACGAATTGGCGTCACTGCGGGGGTTCATCACGCGGCTGAAAGACCCCGAGGCAGATCCGTCTCGTAGCCGAAATCGTCAGATTTCGGACGCTGAAATGACCGAGTCCGAAGTCTCACGACTTCGGCTACGTGAGCCGCAGTTGCTGAGCATGGCCGAGCTGCGGCAGTTGTTCCTCGACGAGACCGGCCTCGACGTGCCGTTCGACAAGTTCGTCGCGTACCTCCAACGCCTCGAAGACTGCGACGAGATCGACTTGCTCGTCTTTCATTCCACCGGCCAAGCACCTCGGCCAGAGGATCTGGTGCTGCTCGATCCGACTCGCGTCGATGCCTATGCCAGCGCGCTGTTGGTGGCGGCGAAGGACGAACCCGATGGCCCGGGCCACTTGCTCGAATCACGCATCCGCGACGGGAAGTTCAAACTCGAAGCGTCCGAACGATTGGCGGACTCACAACACGAAAAGCATGTGTTGTGGTACGTCATGGAGTATTTATTCCAGCGTGAGTTAGCGCTCCGAGAACAGATCGCAGGCGAGGACTACGCCGTCTTCCCGTCTCAATGCACGACGCCACTCCCAGCACCCGGCGGCGCGGCATTCGGAGTGGCGATCGGACTGTCCGGGCCGGTGCGCGGGATCTATGCAACTTTGATTGCACAGCTCGCGCACTATGACGGGTTCCCCAAACGCGAGTTCTTTGAAGACGCTGCCGCTTATCACACGGCTGACGGCAAACGCTGCCTCGTCCGACTGCGGGACAATGGCAACGGAACCGGCGAGATCGAGGTCTCGTTCGACAACGGTATCGACTGGAAGGTCCGGCAAGGCTTCCTGGAGTTCGTCGAAAAGCACGTCGAAGCGAAGGCGGTTCAGGACAGCGTCACCAAGCGACACGCGCATCACTGCGCGTCTTGCGGTCGGCCCTTCGATGACTCAGTTGTCAGCGAACGCTTGAAGCTGAACCGCCCCGACTTGAACTGCCCGTACTGCGACGCGCGAACGCCGCTAGTGAATCTGCTCGTGCCAGCAACGCCTGAAAGCAGGCAGGTCGTGAAGACGATGGAAGCCAATGCCGAAGCTGGAAGGCAGCGCATCACCGCGGACTGGGTCGTCAAAGCCAAAACAGAACAGGGCAAGTACGACGTGTTCCTCAGCCACAACTCAAAGGACAAGGACGCGGTCGAAGAGATTGCTCGGAAGTTGAAGGAAGTCGGCATCAGACCGTGGCTCGATAAGTGGGACTTGATCCCCGGCGAGACGGTGATGGAAGCTCTCGAAAAGGCCATCAAGACAATCAAGTGCGCGGTGCTCTTCTTTGGGCCAGCCGACAAGGGCAAGTGGCACGTGATGGAGATTCGAGCCTATGTGGAATCAAAAGCCGGGAAGAAGGCTCGGTTCATCCCCGCGATCCTGCCGGGCGTGAAGAAAGACCCCGAGCTGCCGATCTTCGTCCGTCAATCGTTGTGGGTCGACATGCGAGATTGGAAAGCACCTCGCAACGACGCGTTCGCGCGACTGCAATGCGGCATCCTCGGCATTGCGCCCGGTGACTCGCCAAAAGAGTTCTCCGCTGGCGAAGTGTGGGAGCGGCAGGGCGACGAACTGGAAGACAAGTAGAGCCGTTGGAACTGACGACCCCGGCATAGAGTGTGTCATTCCGGTTACAGCCAACATCCGCGTGTTCTTCTTCGTTGAACGCGGAGCTTCGCAAGGTTGGCTCACGATTCGAGGAAACGGTGTATCGCAACTTACATCCGCGTGTGCTCGGTGTGTGGGTCTCTCAGGATGCCGCCGGAAGTCTTTCATGCACTCGATCGCGACGGCCTCTTCAATGCCTTCCGTTTCGAAAGCGACTGCCTAGACTGGCCGTGAATCACGGAAGCCGGCGATTCGAACTGCGAGTCGCCGGCTTTCTGTGTGATTGGACCTCGAACTTCTCTCAGCAACGTAAGCGCGGAATACAACATCGTGAGTGCGACTTCTGTCATTGGCCTCCAATGGGGCGATGAAGCTAAAGGCAAGATCGTTGACCTGCTGACTCCCGAGCATGACATCGTCGTGCGATATCTCGGCGGCAATAACGCGGGGCATACCGTCAAGTTCGATGGCGAGACCTACAAGCTCTCGCTGCTGCCTGCTGGCATCCTGCATCGAACAGTGGTGTCGGTGATCGCGACCGGCGTCGTCATCAACCCGAAGGCGTTCCTCACGGAGCTCGATGGCATCGCGAGTCGACGCGGAGATGTGCCGCCGACTCAGCTTCTCATTAGCGATCGCGCACATGTCATCTTCCCGTATCACATGGCCGAGGAAGCGGCGTTCGAGAAAGCTCGGGGCGGCAATGCCATCGGTACGACCGGTCGCGGCATCGGCACTTGCTATCGCGACAAAGCCGGTCGCACGCATGCCATTCGCATGGGAGATCTCATTCGTCCCGAAGCCCTGAAGCGGCGTCTGCAAGAAGTCGTGCCGCAGAAGAATCAGGCGATTCAAGCACTCGACTCGAACGCACCGGTCTTCGACGTTGAAGCCATCTTCGCGGAGTACTCGGTCTACGCCGATCGGCTGCGGCCCTATGTCACAGATACTACAGCCTTCCTGCATCGCGGAGTGCGCGAGAACAAGAAGCTGCTCTTCGAAGGCGCGCAAGGCTGCTTGCTCGATGTCGATCACGGATCGTTTCCGTATGTCACTTCATCAAACAGTTCGGGCTGCGGCATTCACTCGGGCAGCGGCGTTTCCGAGCGGATCATCAATCGCATGATCGGCGTCGTGAAGGCTTACACAACGCGCGTCGGCGGCGGGCCGTTCCCAACAGAGTTGCTCAACGAGACCGGTAATCGCATTCGAGAAGTTGGCCGCGAGTACGGCACTGTCACCGGGCGGCCTCGGCGCTGCGGTTGGTTCGATGCGGTCGCGACCGGATACGGAGCCCGAATTAGCGGCGTCGATTGTCTCGCGGTGATGCTGCTGGATGTCCTCACGGGCATCCCAGAACTTCAAGTTTGCGAGGCTTACGAAATCGACGGACAACGCGTGACCGATTTTCCCAGTCAGGTCGATGACCTCGCAAAGGCAAAGCCGATCCTGCGAGCTGTCCCCGGTTGGACCGAAGACATCACCGGAGTCCGCAAGCTGGCCGACTTGCCGACGAACGCTCGCCGTTATGTCGACACGATCGAAGAAATCATCGGTTATCCGGTGCAGATTGTGTCGGTCGGCCCGGATCGCGAGCAGACGATCCTCGACTGAGGACGATCAACAACGGCGACCTTTTTGAGTCGTGTCGATCACGACGTCCGACTTCTCGGGCAAGGTGGCCTGCGAACAAACTCCGCTTTGACAAATGAGTGTTGACTTATACGATCCGCCCCCGCGTTTTTAGGCCGGGAAAACCGGCGTGCTTTGCTTCCGTCTCACCTCTCAGCAGCCTGCGTCGGCGTTTCAATCTGCAGGCCCCACCTTTACCCGGAGCCGCTTCGCCTCTGACCAGCGCGACGGCCTTTCGGGCCAATTCGAGGAGAACGTGTAATGGCGATGTGGCGTCATGCAGCATGGGCTGCTTGCGTTTTGGCACTGGCAATCGGCGGTGCGAATGCCGCTGATCAGCCCGGCCCGGCACTGAGCAAAGTGCTGGCTGAAGAGAACAAAGGACTGGGCATCAAGCTCGAAGCGATGCCGCTTGTCGACGATATGGCTTATCTCCGACGAGTCTCAGTCGACTTGATTGGCCGCATTCCGACGAACGATGAGATCGACGAATACATGTCATGGCCGGCCAAAGAACGCCGGGCGAAGATCGTCGACAAGCTGATTGAGAATCCTCGGTTCATCGACCGTTGGACGACCTTCTTCTCGGACATGCTTCGCCTGCGCTCGAACGAGTCGGGCGGGGCAGCTGCGATTGCCTTCGTGCATCGCTCATTGCGTGAGAGCTTGCCTTACGACGAAATGGTTCGTCGGTTTATCTCTGCCAATGGCAAAGCAGGCGCGATTCCCGAAGTGGCTTTCGTGCTCGGTGACAACGCCGATCCAATGGCTCTCGCGAGCGTGACGGCTCAGACATTTATGGGCCTGCAGATTGGCTGCGCTCAGTGTCACGATCACCCATTTGATAAATGGACTCGCGAAGACTTTTATGGCTTCGCGTCGTACTTCGGCAAAGTCCGTCGTTACGAGAACGACTTCACGAAGACCGTCTATACACGCGAAGTCGCTGAGACGAGCGTGCTGTGGCCGCCAGAGGGCAAGGCCGAAGCCAAAGACCGCAAGCCGATGAAGCCGAAGTTCCTCGTTGAACTTCTCGACTCGAAGAACAATCCCGAATTCATCGCTCGTCTTGAGGCTCGTCGTAAGGCTGAAGCCGACGCCATTGCCGCCGCGAAGGCGAAGAAGGCAGAAGCTGCAGCAGTCGATGACCTCTTGGCCGACGCCAGTGATAAGGCCCTTGAGCGATCGAAGAACAAGAAGGCTCTCGACGCTATCACTGCTGAGGCCACAAAGGATCGTCGCAAGATCGACGTAATGGCTGACCTCTATTCGCAAAGTGAACTCCGTCAGGAACTCGCTTCGCTCATTGCGAATCCGCGCAACCAATACTTCTCATGGGTCGTCGTGAATCGCGTTTGGGCAGACCTCATTGGGAAAGGCATTGTTGATCCGGTCGACAACTTCTCCGACGACAACAAGCCGAGCCATCCGAAGGTCTTGAACTTCCTTGCGGAAGAGTTCGTCGCGCAGGGCTTCCAGTTGAAGCCGCTCATTCGAATGATCGTCACGAGCGAGCCGTATCAGCGGTCGCAAGCCGTCGGTGTTGAGCCGACAAAGCAAGCGGAGCTTGAAGCGGCATTCGTCGCGATTCCTGCTCGCCGCATGCTGGGTGAAGTGCTCTACGACAGCATCGTCGTCGCGGGCCACTTGCAGGACTTCAAGTATCCGGCAGGCGCCAACAAGAAGACGATTCGCGAGCGCATCCGCGTGCCAGTTTCTCCGACTGGTGAAGAGAGCAAGCAGCCGGTCAACCTGCTTACGAACAAGACCGCCGGTGCCGCAATGGGCAACCAAATGGCAATGGCGGGCGGAGACATGAAGAAGAAGGGCTACAACCTTGAGAAAGGCATCGAGCTCAACTTCGACGACGTGCTGAAGAAGGCTGCTGATGAAGCGAAGAACGACGTCAACATCGAAGTCATGCAGGTCAAATCTCCTGAGGAGATTGAAGCCGAACGCATGGCGATGGAGATGAAGAGCAACCGCCGCACGAAGTACATCGACAAGATCATCGAGAAAATCATCGACGACAATCCGCAGTTCGGTTCGTCGTTCCGCATGGCGTCTCCGGCTGATCCCGAGCACTTCATTCGCATCTTCGGTCAGACCGATCGTCAGACCCTCGGCGAGTATCGCGATCATGCTCCCAACATGCGGCAAGCATTGATGATGCTGAATGGTCGCCTGACTCACGAAGCGTCGCGCGTCGGTTCGCTCGAACCGATTCACAGCAAGCTGAGTGGTCCGAAGGCGAATCTCGACGAGGCAGTTGGATTGGCCTATCGCGAGATCCTGACTCGCGAGCCTTCGGCTGATGAGTTGAGCCTCGCAAAGGGAATTGTGAAAGACGCGCCGAACCAGCTTGAAGGAATGGCCGACCTGCGCTGGGTGTTGCTGAACTCCAATGAGTTCCGATACCTGCCTTAATCGCTTTGAGTCGCGAGGGGCGAATCATGAAGTTCGCCCCTCGCAACGCGTTGCTTTTCTGTTTTCAAAACACTTGTGCCTACTCACCGATTGCTGAATCCCATCAACCATTCGAAGGAAACTCAGTCATGATGTCATGCGAAGGCTATCGCCTCTCTCGTCGTACGTTTCTCGGTGCTTCCGCTGCCACTTTCATGGGCATGCAAGTTCGCGATTTGCTCGCCGCCAATGCCGGTAAGAATCCCAATTCAAAGGCCGAGCATGTGATCTTCTTCTGGAACGGCGGAGGAATGACGCACCTGGACACATGGGATCCAAAGCCCGGCCGTCCGACTCAAGGTGAATTTGAGCCAATCAAGACTTCGGCTTCGGGTATTGAGATCTCCGAGATCTTCCCGCAACTCGCCAAAGAGATGCATCACTGCTCGATCGTCCGCTCGATCGCGGGTACTCAGGGCGATCACGGCCGCGCAACCTACGAAGTTCAGACGAGCTACAAAGAGCCGCGTCCGATTCAACATCCGGGATTGGGCTCAGTCGTTGTGCATGAGAAGACTGCAATAGGCGACCTGCCGGCCTATGTCTCGATCAGTGGTCGCGCTCCGAAGGCTGCGTACCTCGGTCAGAAGTGCGAGGCGTACTTCGTCGGCAGCCCCGGCGACAAAGACCCCTATCTGGCATTTCCAGAAGGGATCAATTCGGTTCGCGGTAACAAGCGACTTGAAGTGTTGAGCAACTTCAACAATCGCTTCGCGGATAAGACGACCAGCAAAGAATTGGCTTCAACGAAGACCTCAATTGAGGACGCGCTCCGCTTGATGCAGAGCCCTGCGTTGAAGGCGTTTGAACTCGATGGCGTCAAAGACGAGACGATCGATCGTTACGGTGACAACGCCTTCGGTCGCGGCTGTTTGGTGGCGAAGCAACTTGTCGAGACTGGCGTCCGCTTCGTGATGGTGAATCGCGGAGGCTTCGATACTCACATGAATAACTTCGAAGCGATGCGCAATCACGGCGAAGTGATGGACCCAGCGCTGGCTTCGCTGATTCATGATTTGGCCGAGTCGGGCATGCTCGAAAAGACTCTCGTTGTGATGCTCAGCGAGTTCGGTCGAACTCCGAAGATCAACAAGGACGGCGGTCGCGATCACTACCCGAACGTCTTCAGTGGGTTCATGGCCGGCGGCGGCATCAAGAAGGGCTTCTGCCTCGGTTCGTCAGATGAAGACGGCTTCATGCCGAAGGACAACCCGGTCAAGATTTGCGACCTGCATGCGACCTTCTGCAACTTGCTCGGCATTGATGGCAACAAAGAAGTCATGACTCAGTTGCAGCGCCCAATGAAGCTTGTCGACAACGGGTCGATCGTTAAGGACCTGATTGGCTAACGAGCCCGAATTGACTGATCGCTGAGTATTGAAATGGAAGAAGCTCTCGGAAAACCGAGAGCTTCTTTCGTTTCTAGCTGCTCCAGTTCAGCGACAACTTGAGACCCGCTAAGCACTGTCGTTGACTGTTACTTGTATGACTCACAGTTCGTCTAAGAACGTCGCGAGCTCTCGGCGATACGACGGCGAATCGGCATTGCTGTGATTAGCGCCAGGAATGCGGATGAAGCGTTTCGGACCGGAGTGAGCCGCATGCAAGCGTTCGCCGAGTTCGATCGGGATGATCTCATCTTGATCGCCGTGACTCTGCAGCAACGGACCGTTGTAGCGACGAAGCTTGCTAACGGAATCAAATCGCTCGGTCATTAAGGCACCGGTCGGTAGCCAGCGATAATGAGCCGACGCCGTTTCCGGGAGCGTTGAGAACGTGCTCCACAGGACGAGTCCTCGCGCTCCATCTTGAGCAAGATCAACGGCAACAGCACCTCCCAGTGAGTACCCAAACAAGATCACATCCTCGATCGGTACCCCCGTCCGTTTCGCAAGCCAGTCGCGCGCGGCCCGAGCATCCTGTAATAATCCTTCCTCCGACGGCACCCCAGCAGACTTACCGTAGCCTCGATAGTCAAAGGACATCACGGACAACTGGTTCTCCTCGTTTAGTCGCACGAGTGACTCGCGGTACGAAGTGATGTTTCCGCCGTTGCCATGACAGATCAAAGCGACTCCGCGCGGACGCTCGTGAGGCAGAAACCATCCGTGCAAGCGAGTGCCATCGGCTGCGAAGAACCCGACATCTTCGGTATCGGCGGTCGGCTTGTTCCATTCACCGACGGGATAGACGGCGGGGTAATAGACCAGTCGGCGCTCCAACGGTCGTAGGGGCGAATATCCGCCCATCCAAGCGCAGCCACAACCGACGAAACCCAGCAAGCAACAGGCAAGCAACAACCTCTGACGGCGCCACATGAGTCCCTCATAATACGAGCATCACGCTGCCGCCATTTGCGGCGAGAGACCGTAAGGCGGATTTCGATTTGTGCTCAATACAACTGTCAAAGTCAGAATCGGACGGGAAGCAAGAGCTTCTCGCAGGTGCGTTCCCGAGCGGAGCTCGGGAACGAGTGCGATAAAGCTGCAAGTGTTGCGAGATCCGTTGCCTCACTTGTCCTTCAAGACTTCGAGCACCTTTGCGGCGTTCTCTTTCAGGTCCATTTCCTCGACGGGTTGCGTACGCACGTCGGTCTTTGTGAGTCGAGTCGCAGCATTGATGGCGTAGTAGACTGCGAATTGACCGGGCTTCTGATTCGGGTCGTGTTCGCGCAGCACCTTTGACAGTGTCGGATAGACGCTCTTGTCGCCGAGCAAGCCGATCATTGAGAGATACCGGTTGCGCACCCACCAATGCGTTTTGCTCTTGTCGAACTTCTGCCAGTCGCGATTGAAACGCCTACTGGCCCAACTGCGGTCGGCGGCGGTGAGTTCGTAGTCCTTCGCGTTAGCAGACTTGATGGACCGCGCTGCCAGCGCGGCGATCGCGCGCGGCACTGCGTAACGACGCTCGTCATTGCTGTTGCTGTAGCCGGCCCAGTCGTGATCGATCACCGGCACGCTCTTCCAAACTCCGTAGACCGAGACCCAAAAATCAGCGGACGATGTTGTCGCAGTCTGTTGTTTTCGAGGCTCGATCTTCGCGGCTTGCAGCCAACCAATCTTCGACAGCAATGACGAATAGGCATCTTTCGTGATGAGCCCGCGCTGCACCTTGAGTTCGGCGCGATCCGGCGGCCACTTCGATTGGTAGCGCACACGACTCTCGTCATAGGTGATGGCCAATACTTCGACATGCACTTGCCCCGGCTGAAACCTCAGCCAATGGAGCGTGCCGCCATGACCATTCCCCGAGCCGACTTCGAGCGTCGTCTGCGGGTCGGGGATGTCGGGATTATTCCATACGACTTGATACGCCTTGCTCTCGAGCAAGCTTTGCACGTCATCAGGTGCTTGCGAGCAGCACAGCAACATCAACAGCGAAAGAGTGGTCGTCATGATTGGTCACCGAATTGCGAGACGTTTCAGGATGAGAGCCAACAAAACAGAGGACGCTTGCTGAAGAAAACAGACTGCAGCGCCTTCAAGGCGAAGACTTCGAGTTGCCAACCTCAGTCGCGGAGCGACCGAACTGCGTCGGCGAGTCGCTCCGTGACTCGCTGCTGCCGAAATTCAAGACTTAAAGAGACACTCCCTTCTTTGCGGGTCGAGAGATGAAGCAGCGCGTCGACATCGTGCGAGCCTTGCGCAGATCTACAGGCGGCGATAGGGTTCAAACTTCCTCGGGCAGAGGCGGCCTAATTCACTCTCTAGATCGAAGAGGATCTCCGGCATGGACGACAGTCGTTACTACAAGCTCTCGGGCGCAGCTCCGATCGGGGGCATCTTCTCCGCAGCCTCGATCTCGGGAACTGCGGCGCTGCTGGCAGGCGCCGTCTATGGCATCTTCGATCACTACAACCCGCTGATCTACATCAACTTTCTCGGCACGTTGTTCTTGAGTGCTGGCGTTGGAGGGATCGCTCATCGTCGCATCATCTCAGGCCGCATTCGCAATCGAGCGGTGTCAGTTCTGCTCGGATTCTTTGCTGCGACGACCTTTCTTTACGGCTCATGGGTCAGCTTTATCCTCGCTGTTTCCAGTTGGGAAGGACTGATTCTTAATCCGCTGGCGCTGTCAGATGTAATACAGGTCTTCGCAATGATGGGGCTATGGTCGCTCAAGAACCATACGCCGACTGGATGGGAGCTCTACATCTGCTGGCTGATTGAAGCCGGAGTGATCTACTGGTTCGTTCTGAGTGCCACATTGGAGACGCAGCCGCCGTACTGCGAAGACTGCGACGAACGAACGGAATGCAACCTTGAGAAGCATCCCTTCGCAACTCGGCCGGCTCCTCTTCTTCGCGAAGAATTAGAGAGCGAGCATTACGACCCGCTGCTCGAAGTGCTGCAAACAGAACCGGATCCGCGCGCCTTCATGACAGCTTCGATCAATGCTTGCCCGCGTTGTGGCGAGGCGGCCTTTCTTCGTGTCTCTGAAATCACCGTGACGACGAAGGACGGCAAAGACGAAGTGAAGGAAGCCATTGTCGTTCCATGGATCAAAGTCGACTCGCAAAATCGAGCCCGCATGATGGCTGCCGTCGCGGCCGGGTATCACTCAGATGCCGAGTCGAATGATGGCGCAGAGGACGCCGAAGAACTGACCGACTTCGTCTCTGAAGACGAGCCGTCATAAGGAACCGTTAGCAACCTCCGCCGCGCGTCATGCGATGCGGAGATTGCATGGCGGCGACACGAATGCGGACTATCTAACGGACGCCGCTCACATGCTGGTCGTCGGAACGTTCATACGACGACGACACGACAGTGGGTGCGATGACGTGCCGCGATGATTGTCGAGCCCGGTGATCTCTAACTCTCGACCTTCGTGTGACCAGTCGCGTTGCAAGTCGGTGAGCTTCGACATCACGGTGTGATCGACGATCGCTGTTGCGGAGAGATCTAACACCACTCGATGAACCGGAGTCAGATCCGTCAGGGCTTTCTTGAGACGGATCCATGTTGTGAAGATCGCTGAGTCCGAAGCCTTAACGAGTGTGTTGTCCGCTCCTTCGACGATTTGCACATTCGGCGTCCAAAGAGAGCGCCAGGAGATGCCGCGCAGCAGGTGTAATCCTAACTCCATGCACGCTCCGACGACGATGCCGACGAGCAAGTCGGTCGCCAAAACAAACACCACTGTTCCGACAAAGACGATGAGTTGATCGACTCCGATTCGATACATGTGCATGAACTCTTTCGGCGAGGCGAGTCGTGTGCCGGTAAAGACAAGCATCGCCGCAAGTGCCGCTAACGGGATGCGATGCAGGACGCTCGGCAGCAGCACGAGGCAACTCAGTAAGCACGCGCCATGCACGAAGTTGGACCAGCGACTTTGAGCCCCGTTATCGATGTTGGCTCGGCTACGAACGATCTCAGAGATCATCGGCAAGCCGCCAATGGCTGCGGCCAAAGTGTTCGCAAGACCGACCGCCAATAGATCGCGATCAAAGTTCGTGCGGCGATTCTGAGGGTCGAGCAAGTCAACGGCCTTTGCACTGAGGATCGATTCCAGCGACCCAATCAGTGTGAACATCATCACCCAGAAGAGCCCGTTCGATGTCTGCAGCGCGCGGAAGTCGGGATAGGTAATCGCCCCGAGTAAGCTTGCTGGAACTGGGACAAGAAACTTGTCGGACAGCTCATAGGTTTTCTCGCTCCACTGATACTCGTGCGAAGCTTCGAGCCCGAAGAACGACGCCATCACGATGCTCAGTCCAACTACTAACAACGGAGCCGGTATGCGTTTCAACGTCGGGTGCTTCACGAACTGCCAACTGAAGAGCAGCACCAAACAAACCACTCCGATCAAAGCGATCGCCGGGTTCGCTTCATAGAGAATCGAATGCGGTAGCTCGGCCAATAGATGAAGAGGCTCCTTTGCTTTCGGCGTCACTCCGAGCAACACGTGCGCTTGCTTCGAGATGATGATGATGCCAATCGCTGCCAGCATGCCGTGAACGACGGTCGTCGGCACCATTTCGCTGACGATCCCAGTGCGGAACAAAGCGAAGACAACTTGCAGAACTCCCGACGCGACGCCGACCGCCAACGTGGCGCGGTAAGCGGCCATCCGAGCTTCCGGGTCATCCGCCGTCCAACCAAACGAGAGCGCGCATCCCGCGACGATCACAATTAAGCCGGCTGCCGGTCCTTTGATCGTCAACTGCGAGTTGCTGATCCATGGCGTAAGCATCCCTCCAATGATCGCGGTGATGACACCGGCGACGGGCGGGAAGAGGCTCGCATTCGCAATCGCCAAACACAGCGGCAACGCAACGAGCGACACTAAGCAGCCCGAGACGATATTGGCCTTCCAAATCTCGCGAGCACTCGGCAACGGACTCGCTGCTGATGACGCAGTTGGCTGTATTTCAGATGACATATCGCTCTCTCCTCGCGGCGGAATGCCGCGTTGAGAGAGGGGCAAAGCAGAGGCAGTGCCATGACGTTTGCTGATTCTGCAATTGCTCGCGAATCGAGCGTTGCCACCATTAAGAGTAGGCTGATTTGCAGCGAAAATACGATGTTCGTTCGAATGCCAGAAAGCGAATGGCGGTGAGTTCGCAACAGCGTTTACCGGTCTCGGCAGCTAGAAGTTGGCCGTCGAGCAGAAGCGATTTAGCCGGAACGCTTCCGAGCGAAACCACAAAGGTGAGATGAGCACCGAGATGAAATCGTTCGGACTCAGCTCGATCGCACCGTGCGCGCAACTCGTAGCTTGACTTGCCGAGTCAAGCATCTTGCTCGTTGAGTTCACGACTCAGTGACGCAAGCGGCCACTTGATGGCGTTACGGCGCGTTCGGCAATCGCGTTTTCGGCAAGGTGTCGAGCACCTCGGGAGACGCGTAGCGTCTACCTACGAATCACGAGCCGGCTTCACCAATCGGCGCTGCCAGCGCCAGATGGAATAAGACCTACAGCAACTGTCGCAGCGGACAAGTACTCCCCACAAGCGACTTAGACCCTGCGGTTGTTTCTGCGGAGAGACCTCGCGGATTCGACCGACTGTCTCGCAATACGGACACGGGAATCCCATCAGAGCGCCTGCAAGAAAAATGACATGCCGAAGTGCCGAGCGGTGATCAACTCCAAATTGCGGATCCGGGCTGGCGCACTGTGTATCGGCACGCTCGCACCAGAAATTCATCCGCAGATTCGGGGTCGAGGTTCCGAGTGATGGCAGACTCGACGAAAGCAGAGTCCTGCCGCCAGTCGTGCGGGAGACTTCGCAGCGTCAAGCCGGCGAGCATTCAGTCGCTGCGGTTGCAGAGTTACTCAACCTCAGATTGCATCACCCGTTCGTCGGGGTTCGACACATCAGTCGACAACGTTGTGGTCGCGAGGACGTAGTTTCGACACACAATTGCAGCAACGATGATCAGCGCGAGAATCGTCGTCTCTTGTGCCTTGCGGTGAAGTTCGATCCGTTCTGCCGAAGACATCGTTCGCGATTCCTGAGCTGAAGTGAAAAAGCCCGCCTTCCCAGTGGAGCTAGAAAGGCGGGCACGGAATCAGCACGACAGCGGCCACTCACTACCTCTGTCGTACCTCAGCCGACAGGAAACCTGCCAAAGCAGGCCGAGTGCCACTACCGAGACGGCTCGCTTAGCGACGGGTATTTGTTTTGTTGCCGCAGCAAGGTTGGCCCGTGATTTTCAGTGAAAAGCAATGACCGCAACTTTCTCGATCAACAGCTTGCTGCATGCATCGGCGACGTTCGGTCAACGCGGCATCGACTAAGGATTGGCCCGCAGGGGCTAAGAGTTAGCCGACGCATTGCGGGTGCCGCGAAGTGATCGAGTCACGATTCAGTCAGAGGCATCACTGAGATGCTCGACCTCGTTTGCAACATCACGACTTCAGCAACCGGCAGTTGAACTATCCCCCGAACGACAGACATCGCGCTCTGTCGACCTCATTGGCAAAGGACGGCATGCATCGTTCAACCGCGACTAAGGTCATGCTGCCGCTCTTCGGAGTGAGCGTTCTGCTTTTGGCGCTCGGTGTTGTCGCCGCATGGAACGTGCGCCAGCAGCAAACCGGAGTGTCTGAGTTAGTCGCCAAAGACGTGCATTCGATGGTGCTGATTCATGACCTCTACATCCAAATGCGCGAGGCGCGGCACCTCTTGAATCAGTACTTGCGCTTCGGAGATGAATCGCACCTCTCGGGCATTCAGGCGTTGCAGCGCGAGACCGAGCGCTTGTTGAATGCCTCTCAAGAACTGGCGCATGACCCCGAGCAGCAACGTCTGCTCGCTCAAGTCGAGACCGGCTATCGCGAGTTCGTGAAGCAGCTTCAATCGGCTCGCGATTCCGTACCGGCGGATCGCGATCGCGTGCTCACCGAATTGGCCGACCGCTTCATCACCGAGAAAGTGCTTGATCCCGCGAATGCCTGCGTCGAATTACATGAGCGGATCGTCGATCGCGCCAACGATCGCAGTCGTGCAACGACGTTAGTAGTGACTCGCGGCTTGCTCGCACTGGGAGTCTGCGGCAGCCTCGCCGGAGTTCTCGGCGGCATCGCCATCACGCGCGGACTACGACGCAGCTTGCTTGAGTTGCATGTCTCGGTTTCAGGTACGGTCGACAAATTGGAAACGGTCGTCGGACCATTTGCTGCGGTCGATCACAACGAGCAAGCGACGCTGCAAGACGGCATGCAAGAACTACGACGGCGCGTCGAGCACGTCGTTACTCAATTGCACGAACGCGAGCGCGAGGTCTTGCACAATCAGCAACTCGCCGCGATCGGTCGCTTAGCTGCGGCGCTCGCGCACGAGATGCGCAACCCGCTCACTCCGGTGAAGATGCTCGTGCAAATGGCGCTCGGACGCGGAGACGGCAGCGGACTTAACGAGCACGAACTGCAAATCATCAGCAGCGAGATCGGACGGCTCGAACTCTCGATCCAATCGTTTCTCGACTTCGCGCGGCCTCCGCGATTGGAGCGACGAACCGCCGATCTCAAAGAGACCGCGCGCGAAGCTGTTGATGTCGTGATGGGTCGCTGCCACTCGCAAGACATCTCACTCACGACCGACTTTCCGAGTCGCCCCTGCGTGCTCGATCACGACCCCACTCAGATCAAGCAAGTGGTGTTGAATTTATTACTCAACGCGCTCGACGTGCTTCCGCCGCACGGTGAGCTGCAAGTTTCATTACGCAAGCAGTTCTCGGGAGCAGAGACATCAGCCGACTCGCGCGTGCTGACGGGAACATGGCTGAGAGTTACCGACAACGGTCCGGGCATCGTGCCTGAAGACCTACAACGCATCTTTGAACCGTTTGCGACGACAAAGGAGAGCGGCACGGGATTGGGACTCGCGATCTCGCGTCGCATTGTGGAAGCGCACGGCGGCACGATCGCAGTCGAAAGTCAGCCCGGAAGTGGAACAACATTTTCAATCTGGCTGCCGCAATCGACTGGCGACTCGTTGCCGAATGAAACGACCTAACGCGGCGCACTCCTCTCGCTGACAAGCGAGAGACGTCTCTTCGCGGTCACGAAACGAACCCGACTGCGCGACGAAAAGAAACTGAAAAGCAATGCCTACAAAACTGCTCGTCGTCGATGACGAACCCAACATCATCTATGTCATCGAACGCTGCTTTGCTTCACCGCAGATGCAGGTCGTCTCGGCATCGAGTGGCCGAGCGGGGATTGAAGTCGCGCGGACTCAAAAGCCCGATGTCGTGCTGCTCGATATTCGCTTGCCGGACATGAGTGGCCTTGATGTCTTCACGGAGTTGCGGAAGCTCGATGCGCGCGTGCCGGTCATCTTGATGACCGCCTATGCCAAAACCGAAACCGCGATTGAGGCCATCAGTCGAGGCGCGTTCGACTATCTGCTGAAGCCGCTCGATCTTGAAACGCTCAAGCGCCTCGTTGCGAAAGCCGCCGATACCAGTCGCCTGCAGCGCGTGCCGGCAGTCATCAATGAGGACGAAGACGAGACGACGAGCCTCGATGCCGAGCAGATCATTGGCCGCAGCGCGTCGATGCAAGAGGTCTATAAGCAGATCGGGCGCGTCGCTCCGCATAACTATCCGGTGCTGATCACCGGCGAGTCCGGCACGGGGAAAGAGTTGATCGCCCGCGCGATCTATCAACACAGCATGCGGCGCGACAAACCGTTCTTAGCCATCAACTGCGCGGCATTGCCCGAGACGTTGCTCGAAAGCGAACTCTTCGGTCATGAGAAAGGTGCCTTCACCGGCGCCGAGCAACGACGCATCGGCAAGTTCGAGCAAGTCAACGGCGGCACGATCTTCCTCGATGAGATTGGGGATATGACGCTGCTCACTCAGGCGAAAGCACTGCGACTCTTGCAGCAACAGCAGTTCGAACGAGTGGGCGGCAATGCGATTGTCACGACCGACGTGCGCGTGATTGCGGCGACGAATAAAGATCTCAACGACGCGGTGAAGCAGGGTTCGTTCCGTCTCGATTTGTTCTATCGACTCAGCGGCTACTGCATTGAGCTACCGCCGCTGCGTTCGCGAACGGACGACATCCCGCGCTTGATTGAGTACTTCCTCAAGCGGCTATGTCTCGAACAGAACCGCCCGCTTGCCACTCTCTCCGCAGAGGCGACTGAGTTGCTGCTCGCTCATCAATGGCCGGGCAACATTCGCGAACTGAGGAGCACTCTGAGCTATGCGCTGCTGCACGCTCCCGGCAACGAGATCGACGCTGCGGACTTGCCGGATTCATGTCGCGGGGGACGAGCAAAGAGTTCGACTCGCGGCGAAGTGTCGGACTTCAGTTCGCTTGCGAGCCAATACATCCGCGAAGGGCGGCGCGACATCTATCGAGGCTTACTCGCCAAATTCGAAGCGCAGGTACTCGGCGCCGCCTGGCGCGAACTCGACGGCAATCAAGCAAAGATGTCCGAGCAACTCGGCCTCGCACGCATGACGCTCCGCAACAAGCTTCGAGAAGTCGGGCTACTTACGACCGATCAAAACGCAGCCTCATCACACGAGGAGTAAGGCGAGCGGCAGAAGTGACTTTATCGCCGAGACCCCAGTACGACGGACTTGCTGTCCGTCGCGTCGCCGGCTTGACGGACTGCAAGCCCGTCGTACCGGTAAGTTCAATGCGACTGATCGGCTTAGGCTGAGCGACTGAGGCCGATGAACCATCGAGCTTGCGACCAGCGCTCGAAGCAGTCGCTGATGAAGGCGGGTGAGATGCTGCTGTTTGTCATCGCTACTTGAGTGATCGCGTCGCCTAAGCGGGCTCCGTCGACGAGCACTTTCAGTAAGCGGTATTCGATCTCTGTAACGGCCACTCGACGCACGATGAATTCGCGGCGAGTCACAACAAGAAACGTCGGCGCAGCTTCAGGCGGCGAGATATCGCGATCTTGGCGCGCGGCCGTGATCGCTTCATGCACCGGGAAGTCGAGTTCAAGCAGTCTCAAGCACGGTGCCGGATGTAACCGCAAGCGCGGGATCTCGTCGGGAGCAAGCGATTGCAGAACCGTAGGTGTCAGCGGTTCGTAAGCGGCGTCGGATGTGCCCTCATGCAAGTCTTCGATGCCGAGCCCATCAAACACTTCTGAGTAAGTGCGTTCGAGCGTCGCGAGGTCGATGACGTAGTCGGGCCATCCGGGATGCGCGACGTCGGCAGGACGAGTCTCTCGCAAGTACTGAGGGAACCCGGTGCCGAGATCATGCAGTGTGTAGCTGCGCGACGGGCGGGCATGCAGATACTGCAACGCGATCGAATGAAAGGCATCGTCTCCGAGTACGCGCTTCGTCGTCGGGAACTCGTCGGCGAGGCAATCCAATAACCGCGCGAAGTACGCGTTGCCGTAGACCGCCAGTCGATCGACGCTGCCGAGCGATCTTGAGCGACCAATGACCGACTCAATCTCGCTGATGTCGATCGGTGCGGTTGCTTGCGCGGCATCGCACTCGATCCCTGCTTCAATGCCGAGCGGATGAGTGACGACGGCCTGCATCCAACTTTGCAACGCGTGCAACTTCATGAGTGGTCCCTTCGATCGCTGCGACGATGACTCGATCGTCAGCTTCCAACGTATCGCCGAAGATTGCGTCGACGTTCCCGACAACCCGTAGCTGAAGTCGTCAGACTTCAGACGCTCCGGTGAAGACATCCGAATTCTGACGAATTCGGCTACGAGCATTCTCGATCCCGAGTCATCTGTTCGAGACATCTAAGCCTGAAGCCCGCTCATTCAACTTCCGCCGTGATGAACGATGCGGGTTGAGGAATCGCGCGGCGCGATGCTTTGCTCGGCTCGCTGATGAATGGAGTTGCGAGCGTTACCGGCGCTGATCGCTTCGGCGTCGGTTCGTCGTGCATGAACTCACGCGCCTTCAACACTTCGGCATGCACGGTCTCGAAGTCGGGGATGTTCGCGTCCCATTCGAGCAACGTTGCGACTCCGCCGGTCAATTCATGAGCCAGTCGGAACAACTGCCATACGCGATCGATCACGCAGTTGTCATGAGTGTCGATGATGTGCGTGCCGCAGTGCGTATGGCCGGCCAAATGGAACTGCACGATTCGCTCATGCGGCAACGATCGAATGAACTCGACCGGATCGAGATCGTGATTGAAGCAACTCACGAAGACGTTGTTGACGTCGAGTAGCAGGCCGCAACCCGTCTCCTCACATAAGGCCGTCGCGAAGTCCCACTCGGTCATCGTCGAGTCTTGAAACGTGACGTAGCTGCTCGGATTCTCGAGCACGAGCGGACGCTGTAAGAAGTCTTGCACCTGCGACACTCGTCCGGCGACATGCTTCAGCGTCTCTTCGTTGTACGGCAGCGGCAGCAAGTCATGACCGTTGATGCCATTGACTCCGGTCCAACAAATGTGATCCGAGACCCAAACGGCCTGCGTCCACTCGGCCAATCGCTTCAGCTTTGCGAGGTACTCGACATTGAGCGGATCGGTACTGCCAATCGACAACGAGACGCCGTGCATGACGATCGGGTAGCGCTCGGCGATCTGTTCGAGCACATGACGCGGCCGCCCCTGCGAGTCCATGTAGTTCTCGGAGATGATCTCGAACCAATCGACCGACGGATGCTGCTCGAGGATGTAGGGGTAATGAGCCGCCCGCAGTCCGACTCCCAATCCGAGATTCGGTAGTCCCAGTCGCGGCGCAGTCGCTGAAGAAGAAGTCATAAGCAGAGCGGTCTTTCGAGGGACGCGATTGGAACGAAGTAGCGCAAAAGCCGTTGAACCCCCGACGCAAGGTCGGGGGCGTTTAAATCACAGCCTCAGAGCAAGAGGCGACGATCAGTTGCGGCGGTGACTTCTGACACCGCTACTTCTCGAAGATCCGCACTTCGATCTTTCCGTCAGCCGTCAGCCATGCGCGGTAAAGGCCCTCGCTGTTGTAGGCCGTTGTGAAGTTGCCGTTCTTGTCGAGCACGATTGCTGCGCCTTCTCCGCCGACGTCTTTGAGTTGCCGATTGATGACGTCTTCTGCCGCAGCCTTTCCGGTCGTCGGTTTGTATTTCATCTGCGCGACGATCTCGTGCGAGACCGAGTAGCGAATGAAGTACTCGCCGTGCCCCGTGCAGGAGATCGCAGCGGCGGCGTTATCGGCATACGTCCCGGCGCCGATGATGGGCGAGTCGCCGACGCGACCAAACATCTTGTTGGTCATGCCGCCGGTTGAAGTGCCTGCCGCCAAATTGCCGCTCTTGTCGAGAGCGACTGCGCCGACCGTGCCAAAATACTCGGGCACCTTCGGCAACAACGGCCCGACCGCGCCTTGCTTCTGCTTCTCAGCAGCCTCTTGCTTGAGGATTTCCTGAATCGCTTTCCAACGATGCTCCGTGCGGAAGTACGACGGGTCGACGAGCTCGAGTCCTTGCCCCTTTGCGAACACTTCCGCGCCCGCGCCGATCAGCATCACGTGCTTCGACTTCTCCATCACCGCCCGCGCAGCGCTGATCGGATTCTTGATCGTCGTCACTCCGGCAACGGAACCGGCACGCTTCGTGCGACCGTCCATGATGGAGGCATCGAGTTCATTCTTCAGATCGTGAGTGAAGACAGCTCCTTTTCCCGCATTGAACGTCGGGTCGTCTTCCATCACGCGAATGGCCGCTTCAACGGCATCAAGCGCTGGCCGACCTTCTTTGAGAGACTGCTGCCCGGCTTTGAGTGCTGCTGAAAGACCCGCACGGACTCGTTGATCGAGTTCGGGAGTCATGTCCTTCTTGTCGACGCCGATGCCTCCGTGAATACCGAGCACAACCTGCGGCACAACGTCATCGGCGGCAATGAGCGACGAAGCAGAACAAAGACCGAGCCCGAGACACATCAGCCATTGACGCATGAGAAACTCCGTTTGAAAGGTGAGAGGCATGATCGTCGAGACGCACGCAATGGGCTCCAGTTGAATGCGATGCGTCAGCTTTTACAAAGCCGACCCCATCCGCGCAGTGCGTCGCCCATGAAGCACAGTCCGACGCACTGCGGAGCTGCCCGACATTCAAACAGAAAGTTTCCGACAAAGGTCCTCGCCCCGAAAAGTAGCTTGAGATTCCATCCCGAGCCGCAGCGGGACGACGTTCACATTCACTCGTTGAATTCGCCGTCACGAGAGATCTCGCAGTCTCGTTTTCATACCCCTCAACGCCCTTCAGACATTGGGAACTGCTTCGAAAACGATCGTTGCCAAAGTCATCAGAATTCCGATGCTCGTTGCTTGAGTGCTTGAACTCTGATGACTCGCTCTACGGTTCTATCGGAAGCGCCATCAAGGAGTTCGTTCCGTGACTTCTCAGCTACTCGGCATTGCCGTTTTGCTGGCTTACGTTCTGATCGCTGTCGGACTTATTACACGCAGCGTGAGGAGTTGTCGCGACGGATGGGGCGTATGGCTGCTGTATGTGATCGAGCGGCTTTATGTCCCTTTGATGTTTCGCTGGCGCGCGAACTCTGATCGCAGCCAACTGCCGGCCGAAGGCGGCGCGATCATTCTCGCCAATCACCGCAGCCCGATCGATCCGCTCTTAGTTTGGATGAATCATCATTTGAGGAGCGATGCGCGACACATTCGCGTCATCGGCTTTCTGACGGCTGCTGAGTACTGCAACATCCCCGGCTTGCGCTGGCTCGTCCGCACGATGACTTCAATCCCCGTGAATCGAGACGGCAAAGATATGGCGCCGACGCGCGAAGCCATCAAACGTCTGAAGAACGGCGAGTTGATCGGCATCTTCCCGGAAGGCCGCTTGAACTTCGGCACGGATCTTCTCGAACCGAATGCCGGCATCGCGTTCTTAGCGTTGAAGGCTCAAGTGCCCGTCTATCCCGTCTTCATTCACAACGCGCCACAAAACGCCGACAGCATGACCGCGCCTTTCATGACGCTGTGCCGAGTGAGACTGAGCTACGGCGAACGCATTGATCTCTCGGCCTACTACGACCGCAAGACATCGCCGGAGCTACTCGTCGAAGTCGCGAACCTCTTGATGTCGCGACTCGCTGCGCTCGGCGAAGTCGGCTTCGCACCGGCGAAAGTTGCCGGAGAGTAAGCCGCGGGGCGAATGAGAAGCGTTGCGGCGGGTTGCTTCGATGTCTTGACCGCAAAGCGGTCGCAGCCATTAGCCGGTGGTCGCCGCAGGCGCACCACCGGGACGCAGCGTAAGCGTCGGTATGCATCCCATAGGGATGCGAGCAAGTCGGCTGCTGGCATCCCTGCGGGATGCAATTGATTGGGCGGCTTCATTCCGGTGGTGTCGCTGCGCTCAACCACCGGCTAATGGCTGAGATCCCTTCGGGATCAAATTGCTCGCCGATTCAAACACGGACCAAATCGCAACAGACTCGAACGGCATCTGATGGCGCTGTAACGCTCGCTCGCCTTGCTGCGCTGACCGAATACGCCACTGAATCAGACTGGCTGCAACTTCGACTGCGCAGGTGCCATAGTGCGTGCGTTGCTCCGTCTGCTCGGGGTCTCTTGTCGCCTCATTGAGAGTCAGAATGTCTGCGTCCTCTGTCCGTCGCTTT
>CAZNMS010000100.1:0-22828 GCA_964573505.1 uncultured Planctomycetaceae bacterium
TTCCCGGCATCTTCCGGCGCTGCGACCGTCAGAGATGTGATCAGCAGCAAGCCATAAGCAATCCATGCTCGAAGAATTTGGCAACCTCGCACAGCAGACTCCATTCGCAGTGGAAGATTGAAAGACGCTCAAACGATGGGGAGTTCTCTCATCGACGAGTTCGATGCTAGGCCCGATTCCGCGAATGCGTCTAGGTCGCTTTGAGCGAGTGCATTGAGCCTAAAACTAGAGTTTCAGCACTTCGAAGCGCTTCCTAGACTCCCCCGTCTTTCGCCCCGGCAACCGTGCGTTTCGCCTGTAAGACGGACATCTTCGAGCTTGTCCGAGCCGTCGTAGCATGGGCTTCTAGCCCGTGCTCCTTAGCAACCTTCGAACGAACGCGCACGGTCCAATTGGCCGCTTATTAAGTCACCACAAAGTCGGACAACGACTACTACATCCTCTTCATCAGCCCCTTCGGAACGACTCGTCATGCAGACCAATGAACTTCGTGAAAAGTATCTCGCCTTCTTCGAATCTAAGGGCTGCGTGCGTCGGCCGAGCGACGTCTTGATTCCGAAAGATGACCCGACCGTGCTCTTCACTCCGGCGGGCATGAACCAGTTCAAGAATCAGTTTCTCGGCATCGGGCCGCTCGAATTCACGAAGGCAACGACGTCGCAAAAGTGCCTGCGCACCGGCGACATCGGGAACGTCGGCATCACCGCGTACCATCACACGTTCTTCGAGATGCTCGGCAACTTTTCGTTCGGCGATTACTTCAAACGCGAAGCCATTCATTGGGCATGGGAGTTCCTCACGACGAAGCAATGGCTCGGGCTCGATCCCGAACGGCTGACGATCACCGTTTATCTCGACGACGACGAAGCGTTCGGCATTTGGAACAACGAAGTCAAAGTCCCGGCCTCGCGCATCACGCGCTGCGATGAATCGGAAAACTTCTGGCCGGCATCGTCGCCGTCGCAAGGGCCCGACGGCGTCTGCGGGCCGTGCTCCGAGATCTATTACCTCGCGCCCGGAGCAACGAAGCCCGTCGAGATTTGGAACCTCGTTTTCACCCAGTTCAATCGCGTCGGAAATCCGCCCAACAACCTGCATCCGCTGCCGAAGCAGAACATTGATACGGGCATGGGGCTCGAACGCTGCGCCTCGTGTTTGCAGGGTGTTTTGAGCAATTTCGAGATCGACATTCTCAAGCCCATGTGTCTCGCGGCGGGAGATGCGCTGAGCCTCAAGTACGAGTACTCCGCACCGCATGGCCGAGCTTGCCGCCGCATCGCCGATCACGTTCGCGCTTGCACCTTCGCCATTCACGAAGGAGCGATGCCCGGTCCCGAGAAAGCCAATTACATCGTCCGACTGCTGCTGCGTCGCGCGGCGATGGAAGGATTCTTACTCGGCAAGAAGCAACCGTTCTTACATGGGCTTGTGCCGGCGGTCGTCGAGCAGATGAAGGCTCAGTACCCCGAGATCACTCAGACGATGAAGTCCGTCGCGGACGTCATCAAAGCCGAGGAAGAACAATTCCTCGATGTCGTTGATCGCGGACTGCCGCGCTTCGAGAAGTTGGCTCAGCGCGCGAAGTCGAGCGGCGTGATCTCCGGCGAGGACGCGTTTGATCTGCACTCATCGTTCGGGTTCTTGATCGAGCTGACTCAAACACTGGCCGAGCAAAACGGCTTGACCGTCGATCGCGAAGGCTACGAACGCGCGAAGAAGCGGCACGAATTGACGAGCGGCAGCGGTGCGTTCGCCGACTCCGTGATGAGCGCCGGCCCGATCGACTCGCTCAAGCAAAAGGGTGGCACAAAGTTCCTCGGTTACGACACGCTGACGTCCGAGAGCAAGGTCGTCGGGATCATCTCTGAAGGCGCGCTCGTCGAGAGTTTTGGCAACGTCGGTCATGACGCACCGATCGGAGTCGCGCTGAATCAATCGCCGTTCTATGGCGAGTCCGGCGGACAAGTCGGCGACACCGGCACGCTCAGCGGCGACGGCGTCGAGTTCAGCGTCATCGACACTCAGAAGGACGGCGAGTTGTGGATTCACGTCGGTCATCTGACGAAGGGCAAGCTGACCGTCGGCCAGAGTGTGACTGCGAAGGTCGACGCCGATCGTCGAGCCGGCATTCGTCGCGCGCACTCGGCGACTCACATCCTGCATCACGCGCTGCGCACGCATCTGGATGAGAGCGCCACCCAGCGCGGCTCGAAGGTCGATCAAGATCAGATGCGTTTCGACTTCTCATGGCCGAGCGCACTGACTGCGGAACAACTCTTACAGATCGAAGACACGATCAACGCGAAGATCGCGACAGCGGCTCCGGTGACGACCGAACTGCTGCCGATCGAAGCGGCGCGCGAGAAGGGCGCGATGGCGCTGTTCGGCGAGAAGTACCCGGACAAAGTCCGAGTCGTGAGCATGGGCGACTTCAGCATCGAACTCTGCGGCGGCACGCACTTATCGAGCGTCGGACAAGTCGGCTTGTGCAAAGTGGTGTCCGACGAACCCGTCGCGAAGGGAGTTCGTCGCATCAGTTGCATCACCGGCCCGCGAGCCCTGCAACGTCTGCGCGACAACGAGAGTTTGCTGAAGGACATCGCGGCGTCAGTGAAAGTCGGCAGCGTCGACGAGATCGTGCGCCGAGTGACTCAACTCCAAACCGAACTCCGAGACGCAAAAGCCGCGCTGGCCAAACAAGCGAGTGCGAACATGGCGGGCCTCGTCGATGAGCTTGTAGCGAAGGCTGAAGACATCAACGGCTCAAAGATCATCACGCACGTCTGCGAAGGCATCGACCGAGACGGCTTGCGAGAATTCGCCGACAAACTCCGAGGCCGCGCAAAGAGCGCCGCCGTGCTGCTCGCCGCCGTGCTCGACGGCAAACCGTCCTTGCTAGCCGCCGTGACGAAAGACCTCATCGACAAGGGAGTAAAAGCCGGAGACTGCGTCCGCGACGCCGCAAAACAAATCGGTGGCGGAGGCGGAGGCCGTCCCGACCTAGCCGAAGCCGGCGGCAAAGACGCCAGCAAACTGCAAGAAGCCCTCACCTCCGGAGCCGCCGTCTACCGCAAGGTGATGGCGAAGTAGTTCTCTGTCTTTCGACTCGCACATAACTACAGGGCCAACATGCCGATCTTTGATGATCTCGATCGCCGCCTCGACTCTCCGCCATTTGATCGTGCGGAGTTTGAACGGCGATTGCCGGATTCAATTCGCGTTGCGCAAGGGATGGCCTTGTTGCACGTGCGTGGTTCAATCATCGAGTTGATAAAGGATGCTCCGCACGTCTTGCCGGTGACGGGAGATTCAGGGACGACGCGTACGGCGGAAGAGCATCTCGGGCTGAAACCGTCGGTCTACTTCTTTGCCGGTCGAGCATATCCGGGAAAGCATGGGCGGATCGTTTTGGCGTTTTCAGCAGCCATTGAAGACGGACGAGATGGATCAGTGACTCCGTTCGACACCGGAGGTCTCGTACATCCTGACAAACATCTGAAGGTGCGACTCAGCCCGACTGATGATTTGCCCCAGAGGATTGAATACGGCAGGGCGTCTGAGATGCCGCTGAAGGAGTGGCGATTGCAACTGGCAAGGCTACTTGCAGCCTACTTCGAATCTGATCTGGCCTACTGGACTGAGCGGCCTCATCGACCGGATCCAGATGATGTCTTCGTCCTCGACAACCAGTGGCGAGCGTGGTCTTTCGAGGTACGGCTACAATCTGGTCCGTCGGTCTTCGATAGTTCTCAATGGTGTTGTGACGAAGCAACCTACGATGAGATGCGGCGTTTGGACCTTGAAATGCCGAGCTTCGAATCTGACGAAACGGATCCTTGGGAGCGGTTTTGGAATGCCAGCCAATCGTTGGTTGCAGGTGGCACTCCGAAGTTTCGCGAGCACATGGAAACTTGGGTGCGTAAGCAGGTGGGACTATGAGTGAACTCAAAGCTGACTTGATTGAGATCATCGGGATGAACGGCGTTCCGGCGGTTGAGTGTGGTCGCAGTTTGCCAATTGCTCGACGCAAGGCCGATGGCTTCACGTGCGTGCTTGAGATCTCCGAGACTGTCCAGCAATGGGAGTCGCCTGAGCGTTCGCAGGAGTATCTCGGGGATGGACGCTGGACGTCGTTCAAGACGCCGTTGCCGGTCCCGAAGTCTTGCGTGGATCAGTCGAACGGAGTTGTGTCCGTTCAACCGATGGCCCTCTTTGAAAACGACATGCTCTTGGACTTTGCTGCCCGTCGTCCGCGCTATGACCAGTTCGATGGCGAATACTTGCAATGGCGGGCTCTACTGGGACCGAAGGAAGGCTATTGGGGAACCTGCGCGTCGGAGGGCGTTGTGGAACGGATTCTCAACGACTGGAGCAAAGGACTCATTCAACGCTTTGATTCGGTGCATGCTCAACTTGATCGCGATGATCTCCGACCGGTAGCCGACTTCGCGCTATGTGCCGCTCGATCGAAGGAACTGCGTTGGCAAGCTTACTTGCGGTATGCCCTGTGTCTGCCTGCCGATCGACTCAATCGCACCTTCAAGCGATTCATCCAACCGGAGTTTCCGAAGCTCACATGGGAGTCTTTCAGCGAAGAGCTGAGTCGGTTTCGAGATAGCCTCAACCTTGTATTTCCGCCTGCGATCTCGGCTGTTCCCGTCGAAGCTGCAACGACTCAAAAGAGCAAGAAGCTAGGCCGTCTTGCAGGCGTGAGCCGGGCAGCGACCTCCGCACCTCAGGAACCGGCGGTGTTGCAATGAGCAAAGAACCGCAGATCTACACGTTCTACAGCTTCAAAGGTGGTGTTGGCCGCACCATGACTTTGATGAACCTCGCGTATGCGCTGGCGATGCGCGGGCGGCATGTGTTGATGGTTGATATGGATTTGGAGGCTCCGGGGTTGAGCGGGTTTATGACTCGCAATGATCCGCCTGAACTCAAGAAAGAGCAGTTGCCCCGACATGACGTGATTGACTTGCTGATCTGGGCCAAGCGGATGGTGCGGGACGTCCCGGAAGAAGGCCCGTTGCCGAAGATGGATTCACTCGATTGGCCTGTATCTTCTGATTACATGGCGCGGGTTCCGGCGGAGAAGCTCGGCAAGACCGAGGACTCGCTAGTCGAGCCGGGTAAACTGGACGTCATTCCGATCGACGAGGACCGTGACTTTTACGAACGCATGGCTGAACTCGACATTCCGAACTTCACACGCACGCAACTGATTACCGTCGGCAGCTTGCTGCATGAGTTCTTCAAATCGCGGCGAGTGACCGTCGAGTTCCCTGACTACTACGGCCCGATGCCGGACGATGAGCGGTATGTGCCCTACGACTATGTCTTCATTGATAGCCGCACTGGGATCACTGAAGTGGGCGGGCTGTGCATTGGGCCGATGTCCGATGAACTCGTCGTGCTATGTGGGCTCAACGATCAAAACATCGAAGGCACCCGCGCGTTCTTAGAACAAGTCGGAGTCTTGGAACCGCAGGGCAGCGACGTGCCGAAAGTCGTGAAGCCAACAACCTTCGTCGCCAGTCCAATCCCCGATGGCAATCCGGGACTAAAGCAACAACGCCTTAAGACCTTTGAGAAACGTCTCGGGAAGATCAGCGCCAAGTTGCCCTATCACCCTCAGTTAGGACTGCTGGAAACAATCTTTGTGCGGGACTTCGAAGAAGAGAATTTGACGGCGCAATACCAGCGACTGCTGACTGTTTTCAGATCGAAAACGGGTCACAAGTTCGAAGTCGATATTTCCGACTTGTTTCAGTTCGGATCGACGACTTCCAAAGGTTCCACATCAAAATTTCGAGCGATGCTGCGCACTGCGGTCGAAAGTAGAGACCAGCAACTGCTCGCGATGGCACTCGGAATGGTTCGTCAGGATTCGCTCTTTGCAGACGAAGACTTTCAGCTTGTGGATCGAGCCATTCGATACGAGTTTGAGAAAGGCGCGACACCGAGCTTTCACGCGTTGATGCGCTGGGGCTCGCTGATGCACTTGTGGAGAGGGAAGAACCCGACCTCACCGTTTGTTGCAGCGAGGACCAGATGGGGAACTGAATGTTTCGGACGAGCGTTGGCGCTTCCCGACTTGAGCCCCGAACGGAAAGCGATGGCACTCATCAACCGCGGAGTTACCTACAGTCAGCAAGGTGAAATAGAGCTTGCGTTGACTGACTACAGCGCCGTGCTCGCGATGCCGGACGTGCCAATCGAAAAGAAGGCAGACGCACTCGTTAATCAGAGTTGGGCGGACTTTAGGCAAGGGCGTCTCAGCGATGCCATCAGTGATGCGCGGCGTGCTATAAAACTGGGAGACGACTCCGTTGCAGTGTTTTGCAATCTAGGAGTGGCGTATTTGGCGGATCAGCAAACAGACGCGGCGATCGAGGCTTATCGAGAGGCACTGGCTCGGGCGACGGTCGAGGATTTGGCGATCTTGAGCAAAGTACTCGACGAGGCCGTTGCTCGGTTTGGGGTGCTGCTGGGGGCGGATGAGGTACGCGGGAAGATTGCAGCTCGTAAGGACGAGCTTGTAGGAGGGCCGGGGGGAGACGGGACGAATGTTTGATTCTCGCGACGAACTCTTGCGTCAGATTCAGCTCGGGGAAGACAGCTTTCTTGAATGCAAGCAGGTGCTTTTCCGGGGCGACAAGATTCAGGGACCGTCCGCAGAAAAAATGGCCGACGAGATTGCGGCCATGAGCAACGCCGCTGGTGGGGTCATCGTCCTGGGAGTCGAGGACAAGACACATGAAATAGTCGGCATCGAGATCGCGAAGTTGGAACTCACCGAGAGTTGGTTGCGGGAGATCATGGAAACTCGGCTTGAGCCGCCGCTGCACGCCTACACGCTGCGCCGGCTTCAGTTGCCAGACGCAACCGGCGCGATGCAGCCCGTTTTGAGACTCGATCTGCCTCGCAGCTTGTTTGTGCATCGTTCTCCTAGAGGATACCGAATCCGCGCTGGGAGTTCCGTTCGCGAGATGACTCCCGACTATCTCGCCCGCTTGTTTCAGCAGCGCAGTCAGTCGCGACTGCTGCGCTTTGATGAGCAGGTTGTCTCGGCGGCACCGCTGGAGGCGCTTTCGCCCGACCTCTGGAAACGATTCATCACGTCGCGAACTATTGATGACGAAAGAGATCTGCTGGCGAAGTTGAAGCTGGCGGATGTCGATCAAGACGGTCAATGGCATCCAACCGTTTCCGGACTCTTGATGGCCTGCCCGAATCCTCAGGACTACCTTCGCTCCGCCTTCATTCAAGCAGTCGCCTACCGAGGGACTTCCGTGAATCCCGGAAGTGCGGCTTATCAATTGGATGCCAAAGACATTTGCGGTCCTCTCGATGAGCAAATTGCCGAAGCCTGCCGCTTCGTGGCTCGAAACATGAAGGTCGCCGCCAGCAAGGACATCGGTCGTCACGACTTACCACAATATGACCTGACAGCCGTTTTCGAAGCGGTCACCAATGCCGTCGCTCACAGGGACTACGCCATTTCTGGCCAAAAAATTCGCCTTCGGCTCTTCGAAGACCGTTTGGAGCTTTTCTCGCCCGGCGCGATCCCCAACTCCATGACCATTGAGAGTCTGGAATTTCGTCAGGCATCCCGAAATGAAAATCTCACGAGCATGCTTGCACGGTGTCCCGTGCCGAATCTTGCTGGGGCAAACTCAGGACGAGCCACCATCATGGACAAACGCGGCGAAGGCGTCCCGATCATCCTGGAGTTGTCAGAACGCCTTTCGGGCAGGCGCCCCCTCTATCGCCTCTTGGATGGCGACGAGCTTCAGTTGGTTATCTACGCGGCCTCGGTGAGCTAACACGAGCGACACAATTGACGGACGATTTGGCGACTGTCCGCAAACAACTTGATGACGCAATTGCTCGCTTCGGAGAACTGCCGGCGTGCGGTCATTCAAGAGCTGCGGCTTGAGTTATGAATTCACTCCGCTCATCGACGGCACTAGTGGCGAGCGACAGGAATGCAGTCGGTGGCATGCCGGGCTTTGGTGGCAGCTCGACGGATTGGCTACGGAAGTTCGCGTCCTGTCGCTGCAACTCTTCGAGGATGTCTTGAACCCCGGTCTGGGTTGTTGTTTTCGATCGTCGATCTCAAGTTTTCATCGACCGACGTTGACACCCTCATTCGGAGAAGACGTTCATGCTTCGATGGCTTTTGGCTTTGATGACCTGTGTTGTGACTGCGGCTTCAGTAGCGGCAGATAAGGCGACTCTCACGCTCTCGTATCCGCCGCCGCATTGGCTTGTCATTCAGGGACCGCAGATACCCGGCGGTGAGATCCGCATTAACTATCTCGAAGCCTATTGCCGGGCCGGGTCGACGGATGCGGATTGGGTTAAGCACACCGTCATCAAGCACGAGACTTCGGACGTCTTGCTGAGTGCCGACAAGACGAAGCTGACGCTCAAAGACACGATCGCGGACGGCGTTATCGTCGAGCATGTCATCACGGCCAAAGAGGACGAAGTCGACTTTCGACTGACCGCTCACAATCCGACGGACAAGCGGTCTGAAGCTCATTGGGCTCAGCCTTGCGTGAGGCTGCATGACTTCACGGGCTTCGATCCGAAGGGCAAGGATCTCGACGACTACTTGCCGAAGTGCTTCCTCTTTCTGGACGGCCAACTGACTCGCATGCCGACGCGCGATTGGGCGAAGACCGCTCGCTATATCCCCGGCCAAGTTTGGTGCCCGATCAACGTCCCTCGCACCGACGTGAATCCTCGACCGCTCAGTTCGCTCGTCCCGAGCAACGGACTCATCGGCTGCTTCAGTGCCGACGAGAAACTCGTCTTCGCCACTGCCTGGGAGCCCTATCAAGAACTGTTTCAAGGAGTCGCGCGGTGCTTGCACTCAGACTTCCGACTCGGCGGCCTGCAACCCGGCGAGAAGAAGCAGATCAACGGCAAGATCTACATCATGAAGAACGACATCCCCGCACTCGTGAAGCGGTACGAAGCGGACTTCAACGTGAAGAAGTGAGTCGGGTGTTAGAGTCCGTCCGAGAAGTGGAATAGGCAGGAAGCCTATTTCACAATGTTTTCGGACAACCTCTTGGGTCACTTGAATCCGAGGGACGTGAGTTCTGTGTCAAGTTTTCTGAGTGAGTGGCAGGCCGCTAGCCGCACACGCACCGGAATTCGTCGTCTTAAGAATAACACCGCGTGTGTAATATATTGCGCATTACCGGCTGCAGATTGCGAGTCTTCTTAATCTTAATCGTACTCTTAATCTTAATCCGTCTTTCGCAGGCTCGTCATTCTGAGGCTGAGCATCCCCAGCTCTTACCAGTCCCGTGAATGGCTACCTCGGACTCAAGTAACGTTCCGATGAGGGTTCGCGCACGGCGTTTCATTCATTAGCAACAAAGAGGAGTAAACTTGATGGAGACGGCCTCTTTGTGGGATCGCGTGCATGACGTATGGCGGCGCTCTTCGATCGCGATTCGTCGCGGCGTGACTCACGAGCAAATCGCAATGTTCGAGGCCGAATATGGGGTAAGATTGCCGTTGGATGTCAGGAACTACTTCCTTGCTGCTGATGGGACTGGCAATGAGATGGATGAAGGATTCTACCGATTTTGGCCACTGTCAGAACTGAAGCCCGTCGCCGATTTACTTATTTCCGAGCATCACACTTACCCGGACAGATTTGCGTACCCGGATTGCTTTGTCTTTGCAGATCATTGCGTGAGTTGTTGGTGGTATGCGGTCAGACTTACGCGCGATGCATCTCAGCCGGCGCCAGTGTTTCGTGTTACAGGAGATACTGAGCCCGGTGAGGAAATGGCTCCGTCGTTCTGCGACTTCATGGAGCGATATGCAGATAATCCGAGCCATATTATTTAGTCCCCGGTGCAAGGCGGTGAGTTGCGGGGCGGTCGAGCGCGGTTGAGGCAAAAGCGCGGGCCGTTGGCCACGCGGTTAAACGACGCGGCGAAGCCGCATCCATTGTGGCCCGACGCTCCGCGTCGGGAGTCGCGACGCGGAGCGTCGCACCACACTGCGCGCACGCGGACAAGAAATCGCGAACTCGTAGTACGAAGGACTGCCGTTAATGACTCAGTCCTCACTCGCGAGAGGCGGCTTGAATGTTAGGGGGGGCTTTCCCATGATCCCGCCCCGCTTCGGGCCGCCCGTGCAGCGGTCGGCATCAGAGCCCGTTTGATGGTTGGCGCAGTCGGCTTTTTGCTTGATGGCAAAGCTTCAAAGTCGATTGCCGAGAGCGAACAGCACGCTGCCAATCAGTCTTGTCTAACGGGTCTTCGCTTCTAACCCGCGCAGCCGCGCGAACTCGTTTTTCACCCGGAGAGTTTCAATGACCGAGCCGAACTTCTCGATTGGCACCAAATGCTTGCACGCCGGCCAAACGCCCGACCCGACTACTAACTCGCGAGCGGTCCCGATCTATCAGACGTCGTCCTACGTCTTTAACAGCACGGAGCACGCAGCGCGGCTCTTCGGTCTGCAAGAGTTCGGCAACATCTACACCCGCCTCATGAACCCGACGACGGACGTCTTTGAAAAGCGGCTCGCGTCATTGGAAGGCGGTTCGGGGGCATTGGCGGTTTCATCGGGACAAGCAGCCGAGACGCTCGCGATCCTCAATATTTGTCAGGCGGGCGAGAACATCGTCTCGTCAGCAAGCCTCTACGGCGGCACTTACAACCTCTTTCACTACACGTTGCCGAAGCTCGGCATCAACGTGAAGTTCGTTGATCAGTCGAACCCCGAGAACTTCAAGAAGGCGATCGACGGCAAGACGAAAGCCGTCTTCATGGAGACGATCGGCAATCCTCGCTGCGACATCCCGGACTTCGAAGCGATCAGTCAGATTGCTCATGCCGCCGGCGTGCCAGTGATCTGCGACAACACTCTGGCCACTCCGTATCTCTGCCGTCCGTTCGAGCACGGCGTCGACATCATCATTCACTCGACAACGAAGTTCATCGGCGGTCACGGAACGAGCATCGGCGGCGCGATCATCGAGAAGGGTGATTTTCCGTGGGACAACGGCCGCTTCCCCGAGATGACTGAGCCCGATCCGAGCTATCACGGCCTCAAGATTTTCGAAGCTCTCGGTGCAATGAAAATTGCATACATCATCAAGGCTCGCGTGCAGGGCCTGCGCGATCTCGGCCCGTGCATCAGCCCCTTCAACGCGTTCCTCATGCTGCAAGGTCTTGAGACGTTGCACTTGCGAATGGAGCGTCATGCTTCGAACGCGCTGGCGGTTGCTCAGTTCCTTGAGAGTCACTCAAAGGTTTCATGGGTCAACTACGCCGGGCTCGAATCGCATCCGTCGTATCGACTGGCGAAGAAGTACTTGCCAAAGGGACCGAGCGCCGTCTTTGGCTTCGGCATCAAGGGCGACACTCTCGAAGAACAACGTGCGAACGGCGTCAAGCTGATCAACAGCGTGAAATTGTTCTCACACCTCGCGAACGTCGGCGACAGCAAGTCGTTGATCATTCATCCGTCGAGCACGACACATCAGCAACTGACCCTCGAAGAGCAAGCGGCAACGGGAGTGACTCCCGACTTCATCCGCTTGTCGGTCGGCACTGAAGACGCGGTAGACATCATCAACGACCTGAAGCAAGCACTCGATCAGGTCTAAGCGATCTGCGCAGCCACAAACTCGAACGCACGCTGAGTCCTCTCAGCGTGCGTTTCTTTTTTGATGGTGCCCCCGCGGTAGCATGGACGCCTACCTCCGTGCTGCGTCGCTGTCGGACGTAGGCGTCCGACCTACGCGACGCCAAATCGCGAAGTTACTTCTCAACTGCCGCTGAGTGCTCCCACTTGTTCGACAGTTACGAAAGAGCACGGGCAAGAAGCCCATGCTACGTGAGTTTCACATCCGCACGGTGCGGAGCTTTGCTCGCAACACTTCCGTACGATGCTTCACGTCGTTGAAGCGCGCGTCCCACTTCGTCTTTGTCAGACGATCGAGCGTCGCTTCGCACTCGGTGAACTGCTTCGCTTCGATCTGCGCGTTCGCCAGTCCGAGCAAGCCCGTTGGTTCGAGAGCTCGCAACTCAGCCGCCTTCTTCCAGAGTTCGACGGCCTCGCTCCAGCGCGATTGGCCTTCGCGAATCTGAGCGAGTGCTTGATAGCTCTCGGCCTCCGTCGGCAGGGCTTCAACGATCGACGTTGCAGCGCGTTCGGCTTCGGCTTCGTTCTCACTCAGTCGCTCAGCGAGTTGCTTGTGCCAGTCCAAATTGCGGGCGTCGAGTTCCGTCAGCAGTTTGAGTTGCCGAATCGCCGCGTCCTGTTGACCGAGTTGATCGAGCGTTTCGAGCAGCCAGTGCTGTAACTCGCGATCGTTCGGAGTGACGTCCGCAGCCAGTCGAAGTTGCACGAGCGCGGCATCATGCCGATTGCGTTCGCGCAGCACGCGACCGATCGCTTTGCGAATGGCGGGACGTTCTTGCCCGTCCTTTGCCACTTGCTCGTCGAGCCACTTCACATAGCCATCGAGGTCCGGCGCCTGCCGCAGCACATGAGGCAGATTGTCGAGCGCCTCTTGCCGCCGATGATGCTGCGTCGGCCACATCACGATGCCCGCTGCCGCTGCGTCGACGGCTTCTTGAGTGCGCTTCAACCCAATCAACGCATTCGAAAGATCGCGGTAGTAATTCCATAAGGCATCGTCGCCGACACCGGGCCCGCCGCGCAGTCGCATGGCGATCGCTTCTTGCAGATACCCAATCGCGACCTCACGCAGTCCCGTCTCAGTGCAAACTCGGCCTAACTCAGCCGCAACGCTTTCGTTCCAACGTCCGTCCTTGCGGAAGTGGGCGTCGGTCTCGACATGTAACGTTTCCAACATCTGCCGACGCTGCGTCGCGCCGTAAGCGGTCATCAATGACAGGCGGTACCACAACAAATCCGGGTTGCGCTTGATGGCCGCTTCCAGCAGCGGAATCGACTCCGCAAACCGATTGCGTTGATGCAAGAAGCCGACGAGCTGCGAGATGCCCTGCTCTCTCAGTCCGGCGCGTTTGTGGAAGTCGAACAAGATCTCGATGGCGCGTGCGTCCTCACCAATCCAATACAGATAGGCCGACACATAGACCGCCGTCTGTCCCGACTCCTTGCGTTCGGCGAGTACTTCTTCTGACACCTTGATGAAGTCTGCTTTCTTCTCGCTCCAGAAAAACGGGTCGTGCTTACGGAAGAGTCGGTTCGAACGGTTATCGCGTTGCCGCAAGTCAGCACGCAGTTCATCCAGTACGAGCTTCAGCAATCGCGCTTCGAGGTTGCCGAGCGACTTCACTTCGCTTCTCAGTTCGGCAACACGATGTCCGTGCCGCTGCCACGGAGTGTTCCAACCATAAAAACTGGAGCGCGGATACTGCTCCAATCGCTCGATCAAGAACTCCAATGCAACGCGCGAATCGAGCAACGTCTTCAATGCCTCACCAACATTCGAGATCATTGACTCAAAGTCATGCGGCCGAGTCTTCAGCAGGCCCGGCAGTTCATCGAAGGCAAACGAGCGAATGAATTCCCGAGCGAGCGTCGGATGTTTGTCTTTCGCTGCGAGGCACAAGTTCGACATCGCATGCAAGTAGTGCGTGCGTTGTCCTTCATGAGCTTGCTTCGCTCGTTCCAAAACGTGCTCATGCAGCTTCTTCAGCAAGGCATCGCCCTCACCGAGCGTTACGCGCTGATCGGTGACATAAGCGTGCTGATAGATGTCGATCAGACGGTGTCGGAAAAATTCCCTCTGCCCGACAGTGATGCTCGGATGATTGAGATGCTTCAGCACGAGCGTCTCAGCGACCGAGCATCGGTTCGCGGCATTGAGATGATTCACATACTCGGTGAACGGCCCATTGGCCTGCGCCGGCCAGCCAATTTCATGCGTCCGCTCGTACTCGCGCACGGCGTTCTCCAGCAGAGCGAGTCCGCGATCGCGTTGACCGTACGAAACCAGCAACCGCGTCCATGCGGCGGTGATGAAGAGTTGCTCGTCGCTTCCGTTCTGCTGTTGTCGGGCGAGTTCTCCGATCTCTCGCAGTTGCTCATCGATCAGCGGTTGCTGCGAGATGACGCCTAACTGCGAGAGGAACTCGGCCATCTGCCGCTGCTCGCCGTCAGCCCATTCGCGATCGAACGCGCGCTTCATCGCTGCGAGCGCGGCCGCAACATGCGGACCGGGTTGATTGAGCACTTCACTCGCTTTGCGTTCGACGAGCGCTTCGAGCAGATCGAGAGCACGCAGATCAACGGCAGCAGTCTCGCCTTTCGTAGATCGAGCAGCAGCAATCTCTGCTCGCAACGCCTTCACTCGCTTGAGCAGCTCGTCAGAAGTGGCCTCATCGCGCAGCTCAACCAGAATCGAATGCTGCAACTGATTGAGCACCTCATAGACCTTCTGCGGCGTCTTCTTCACGACTGCATGAGGCAGCATGTCGAGCAAGCGGAAGTCGCGAGTCACGTCATAGAACGAGCGAAGTTGATGCAGATAAGAACTCGGCGAGTTCGACTTCTCGAACAACGCTCGCAGCGCGAACAGCACGTTCTCATCCAGCGTGCTCGGCGGCGGCTGAGTCGTCTGCTGATAGGGCTGCAACAATTGATACAGCGAGTTGTTGATGTGATGTTCCTGCATCGTCTCCCACTGCGCGACCCGTGCTCGCTCGTAGTCCGCGCGACGATCCGCCGCGAGATACCACTGCGCGAGCGTCGCTTTCTCGGACGACATCAACTCATCCGAGCGTTGCACGGCTTCAAACAGCTCGATGGCTTCCTTGAGGTCTCCTCGTTCGGCTTTCAGCCGCCCCAATGCCGTGCGCCACGGAGCGACGATCGAGTCCGCTTTGATCCACTTACGCAACTCACGCTCGAGTGCTTCCGGTCGATCAAGAGCGACGAGCACATCGAACTTCGCCTTCTTCCAAACATAGGTCGCGGCTTCGCGATCGAAGGCATCGTCATCATCACTCGGCTTTGCTCCCGCAATGCCGACGTCGATGTATTTGAGGAAGCGATCAATCTCTGCCTCTGTCGCGGAGCGGCGACAAATCAAATTCATGACAACGACAAACGCTCGCTGCTTCTGCATCGACCGAGTGGGATCGACGGCAATCTTCGACGGAAGCGGACTCTCACCGAGCATCCCCCAACACTCAGCGAGCACGCCATTGCGGTTGCGCTCAAGCAGCACATCGAAGTAGCCGCGTTCAAGTGCGAGCCAATTCGCGAGCGATTGAGCTGACGAACTCGCACCCGCCTTTGCCGGCGTTGCCGCAGTTCGTGCCGATGCCTTCGCAGCGGCACTCAATGTCTCGGCAACGCCTTCGCGAGCGGCCTTCAAGAACGCCGCTTGCTTCTGCGCATATTGCGTGCGAGTGAGTTGCTCGGGATGCCCATTCGCCTTCAGTTCATCCATTGCCGCTGCTTGTCGCGCTGCCAACATGCGGTCCACAAACTGATGCAGCGAGATCACCTGAAATACGATGTCATGCGTTGTCTCTGACTCTGCTTGCGCCGGTACTTGCTCGCCCAATTGCGGCAAGAGAGTCATCGCTTCTCGCTCGATTTCGATCGACCACTTCGCCCGCATCAATGCGTCGAACAAGCGTCGTCGATCACTCTCGCGGTACTGAGCCGAAGCCGCAGCGAGTTGCTCACGCAAGAACGCGAGCGACCGCGCCTCATCGAAACGCTGCCCGTAGATCGCCTCTAAGGTCGCGCCGAGCGAGTGCTTGTCGTCCTCATCTTTCGAGGTCGCCCAGCGCTCATGAATGATCGTCGCAATCGACGCCCACTCTTCCCGCGTCGTCACCGGTTCGTTCGGCAAGACCCAATTCACGAGCGTTACAAGATGCCCGACCTTCAGCGTCTTCAGCGAAGCCTTCAAGAACCCGAACCACTCGCCGCGCAACTGGATGAGTTCATCGCTCTCGCCGAACGGATGCTGTCCGAGAATCCGACTCGTGATGTGATAGTGGTCGGCATGCCGCGCGAAGTGCTTCGCAACGGCGATGAGATCCGGCATGAACCGCTCATCAATGCGGCCCCAATAGATGCTGTCGCCGCGTCCAAAAACGAGCCGAATCGCCGCATCCAGTCGCGCGTGATGCAGCGGCGTAAGCCTGCCGTCGACGAGCGACTCACGCATCCATTGCCGCATCAACTCGTGTGCCCGAGTCTCTTGATCGGCCAGCAACAACTCCGAGAGATAGACGACGTAGAATTGCTCATCAGTCGGCACCAACTTGCTATTGAGTTCGCGCTCCAGCATCTCAACTGCGAGCGAGCGGCGCTGATGATTTCGGAAGTACGACAGCAGCGCATCGCGGAAGTATTGCTGCTCGTTCGCGTTCCACTTCGGAGCCGTTCGCAACTCTTCGAGATACTTCCGCCCCGCATCGAAGTCGCCCGTCGACGCCATCACATTCGCAAGCTCAACGTGCACGCTGTTGTGCCAGTTTTCGAGCTTGAGTTGCTCGACCAATGCGTTCCGCAGTTCGTCACTGCGACCGAGTGATCTCAAGCAATTGATCCACTGCCCGCGCCATGCAGCCTTAGCTTCCGTCTCGTCGGACTGCCGATCAAAGACGGGCTTCAGCAATTGGATGATCCGCGCGTACTCGTCCCAATTCACAATGGCATGAGCCTCGTTGTGAATCGTCTGAGCGAGCACGAGAGCATGCCGATCAAGCGGCGACTTTGAGCGATCAGCATTCGCACCTTGCTCAGCACCGCCTTGCACGACGACTCGCCCGACTTCGAGCAACCGCTGCCGAACTTCCTCATTCCGACCGGCCAACTTGAGCAGCAGCGTTCGCACCCACTCACGCCCGACGCTGCCTTTGACGCGCGGCAACGCTTCGATGCCTTCAAGTTGCTCGAACATCGGAGCCCACTGCTGACTTCTCGCAAAGTGGTTCAGCACGACCATGCGGTCTTCGAGCGAGCCTTTCTTCGCCGCGATCGCATCCTTTGCCTTCTTCACCGACGGCAGAGGCAGATGCAGGAACTCCGCTTGCTCGCGTCCGGCGGACTCAGCTTTGAATCGCGCTGCGAAGCCAGCCGCATCGTGCTCGATGACGGAGTAAGACGTTGTCGTCACGGTCTCGGTGTTGTCATCGGCGAGCGATGTTTGCACGCACTTCTGCGCCAGCTTGCGGCCAGCAACGTCGACAAAGTCCGAGAACACAATCGTTCGTCGCGGCTCTTTGAGTTCCGAGGAATCGAAGTAGTCGACCCGCAGCACGACAGCGTCGCGTGTATTAATTGTGACTCGCGTCAGCAATCGCTTCGCATTCGAGAGTTCGATCTGCGAAACGCTGTCATCAACTTTAATCAACTTCGCGCTGAGCGAGTGGAATTCAAAATGCAGCGGCGTCAGCGAATAGTCGAGCAAGCTCAACGGCAGTTGCTGCAACTCGAACGCTTCCGACTTGCGCACTTGTCCGAGTCCGAACGCATTTGAGAAAGCACCGCGCTCCTTCTGATCGCACCACTGAATGACGTCGTGCGATCCGGCCAATTGAGGTCGCGTCAGCCAGCGCGTGCCGCTGATCAAGTTCAACGAGTCCGAGCGATCGAACGTGCGCGGCCAGCGCTTCTCGATCGACGAAGAGGCGACGCGCACTTCAAGCCCGCGCTGCTTCAAGAACTGTTGCAGCGACTCCTTGCGAGACAGCTTCTGCGACAGTGCAAGTGCGTCGGCACTCCATAACTTCGTGTCCGCGACAGCGTCTGAGTGCTGAGCGGCCTGAGGCAGATGCGGCATGACTGTTAGCAGCAAGCTGAAGACGTCGCTGCCTCCGTCATGTCGCTGACGCAAGCTATTGCCCCGATACCGATAGCTGCCGCTCGTTGGGCCATCGTAAAAGAAGCCGCCGGCGGGCATATGCCGAGCCTTGCGACCGACAGGATGAAGGGCGAGCGGCGCACTCGTCGGTTCAGGCCTTCCGGGATGCAGTGCTTCTAGACCGAACATGTCCTCCGCGAAGTCATCGTCGACGCTCCCGAGATCCATGCGTTGCAGATCTTCGAACGCGCTGGAATCGCTCAACTCCTTCATGTCGCGATCGCCGAGCGAGAGTTGCTGACGCTCGCCATCGGTGTCGCTCAGGACGCTCGACAGATCCATTTCAGAAGCGCGGAGAAGCTCTTCAACGGGCGCGCTTCCGAGTCCTCCGCCCCCCCCGCCCCCCAGTGCTCCATAGAGACCCAATCCGTCCGCACTCATTCGCGCGTCCTGTAGACACTCGAAGAGCATCAGGTTCTCTCCCGCAATGCTGCGTTCCGCGAACTCCATCTGCCCGAAGCGGAGTTGTTGAAGTTGCTGCAAGCGGCGCTGCACTTGAGGGTCACGTCCGAGCTTCGCCAGTTCCTTCAGCACCTGACGCCGCAAGCCCTCGCGCCATGCTCGTTCGGCGGCCATGTATTGCTGACGCAGGTCGTACTTCGCGTTGTTGCGACCATCGGCGAAGTAGCGTTCGCCGTCTCGCATCTCATACCGCCGCTTCACTCCGAAGCGTTCGCGATCCGCATCGGTCTCGAGCACCAACAACGAAGTGAAGGGAGTGATGATGTGAAATTCTTCTGACAGCCGAATGATCTCGTCTTGAATGGCTTTGCTTTTGCCCTGACTCAGAAGCTGATCCAAATGCAGGCGCGCCCATAAGCGGGGAATGAACGAGTTCCCGTCTTCTGCTTCTGCAAAGTTCGTCTTTGCTTTGAACGTGACGGTCTCAGTCCCGCGCTTGCCGGTCACAACAACTTCAAGCGGCACCTTCTTCTGACCATTCACCAATGACGAAGGACCTTTGCCCGCTCCCGGCAGATACCGCGCCAGCACCATTTGCTGAGTTCCCGCAGCGACGTTCGGCAGTTTGCTCGGATAGACCGCCGCAACCGGCACTCCGCGAAACTCGATCTGCAAGTCGCGCAGTCCCGGCTGAGTGAGTTCATTCAGCAACTCGAGCGCGACCATTTGCGGAGTCATCTCGCCGGTGATCGCTCGCATCGAACCGCCCTTCGCGGCGATCCTCTTCAGCACCGCTGCCTCAACGACATTCCCCACTGCGACGGCATGCAGAGTCGGTTGAGCTTCCGCATCAGTCGATTCCGCCGACGTCTTCGTGTCATTCTTCTTACCTACTTGAGTCGCGACCGCTTCCCAATCTGCGCCCGCCGTCTCGATCCCGTCGCCGACATACACAACCTGCGAACCCGCGTTCGCCTTCTCGCGAGCCGACCTCAGCGCGACTTTGAGATCGGTCCATCCGAGCGATCCGCGCTCGCTCAAGAACTTCCGCGCCGCCGCGATATTCGCCGCCGTTGCCGGCACTGACTTCTCTTGAGGAAACGCCCAAACGCAATTCACATCGCTGCCCGCGAGATTGAAGCGATCTTTCTCGCCGAGCGCCGCGAGCAGCGCCGCAACGAACTCGGCTTGCTGAGCCCGCTTGCTCTGATCCATTGAGCCCGACGTATCGCACAGCAGCAGCAACTCCGCCGGCGCTCCGTTCGGCACAACCTCGCGCTGCCAATTGCCCTCTGCACTCGGCGGAGTGATCTGCACCAGCAAGTAGCCGTCATCACCGCGCTGATGCGGCACAACGACAACATCGTTCTGCTTGCCGTCGACCGAGCACACCACTTCGAAATCGCGCTGCGGCACGAACTCGCGAGCATTGAACTTCAACTGTGCCGAGTGCTTGCTGATCTGCTTCTGCACGTCATGCGTCGGACTCTCAACTTGCTCCAGCGGCAACGTCGAATTGACGAGCACGTCGATCGCAAGCTCGCGCACCGGATGCAGCTTCAGCAGATCGCTCTGCAAGCCGTAGCTGTAGCGGAACTTACTCCCCCGCAGCGGCAGCACCTGCGTGTAGACGATCTTCACTCGCTTCTCGGAATGCGGCTCGATCGGGAAGACCCGCGCCTTAAAGAGATTCCCCGCCGTCCATTCGAGCAACCCCGGATCGCGCCGCTCTCTCAGAATCGTTTCGTAGATCTCGCGTGCTCGTTGCTTCTCAACGATGTCCGCTTCAACGAGTTGATCTCCGATCCACATGCCGAAACCCGAGATCGACGCATCGCTCGGCAGCGGGAAGTGGAATACTCCTTCCAGTCGCGCCCCAGTGTGATTCACGAACGACTCTTCGATCGTCGTGCGTGCGATCTGATCGCGGATCTCGACATTCACTTTGTGATAACCGACCGACAGCGGTTCATTGCGACCGTCGACATTGCAGATCAACGCACCGAGCTTGTCACCGACCGTCGCTCCCTCAAACCCCGTCAGCCATGCCGGCAATTGCTGAAGCTCAACGAGCTTCTCTTCGCGAGTGACTCGATAGACGCGCGTAGGATGGGCACTCTTGCCCGTCGCCTTTGTCTTTTCGTCTTCGGCGTTCGAACTCGCCGCAGCCGCCGCCCACTTCACAACGTCTTTCCGTCCGCGCAGAACGAACTCGCGCTTGAGCGACTTCGGGGCAACGACCTGCACTTCACCGCCGAGCAACTTCACCTCAAACGGCGAAACGCATTCGAGCAGCGAGCCCGGTCCGAGCGTCACTTGCACATCCGAAGTCAGCGTCAGCTTGATGGCATGCGGTCCTCGCAGATCCGTCCGCACTGAGTCGCCCGCCTTCAGCAGCATCTGCTGACAGACCGGAGTCCATCGCTCATGCAGTTGCGGTCTCAGCGTCACAACGCCTTGCGTATCGGTGATCTTGCCAATGCGACCGTCTTGACTGAGCGACTGAGCGAGCACGAACTGCTCTTCCTCAACCGGCGCGTTGAGCGCCAGCAATCGCACGTCAGCAAGTGGCTGCTGCCCGCGACGTTCCGCCGGCCAAACAGTCAACGTCCGCATGCGTCGCGACAACGTTTCAACGACAGCCTCAATCCGCACTCGGCCCGCAACATCACCGCCGACATTCGCATCGCACGTCGCTTCATAGAACGAGCACGGCACGCCTTCGACATCCGCTTCTTTCACGGGCAGAGCGCGAATGAGTTCCCGCCGATCGCGTCCAACATCAATCCCTAACACACCGAGCACATCGAGCCGCGCCTGCTTCTCGCTCGTCCCTTTGAGCAACGGAGAAGGCTCGAGCATCGCCGTATTCTCGCTCTCATCAACGCGCCACAACCGCGTGCCATCGAGCAGCCGATAGTGCGTCGCATCGACTTGCCATCGGGCCTTACCCGGCTGCTTCACGACGATCTCTTGCTGAGTCCCGTGCAGCACCGCCTCAATGCGCAACGAGTCTGCGGTCGAGACGTCATCAAGCACACTTGCCAGCGCCAGTGGCGATGCGACGGAGTTGTTGTTCGATGTGATCCACAAAGAAGCCGCCGCCGCGCCCAGCACGACCGCCAGCACGAGCGTGCTCCAAAAGGAACTTCGCGACGGCGGCTCATTAGCCACTCGAGTGAGCGTGACATGCCCGTCATGCGGACCCGCTGCCGTTCGCGGCGCATCGCTGATTGAACTGCTCTCGTCCGATCGTAGTCCCGGCATCAGCCGGTCATCGCCGCGCTGAGTGTAATCCGAACGACACTCCTCAACGGTCGCAGCTTTCAAAGGACTGCAAAGCTCCGCCGCCGGTTGAGTGACATTCGCGCTACCCGCAGCTTCCGTTGCATTCGCGAGCTCGAGCATCGCGAGATCACGAAACCGATCAAGCGCCGGGTAATCAACCGCCGCGGCATCATCATCCAGCACTCGCAACAGTGCTTTGAATTCCGCGTCATCATCACGAGCCAATATCTGCGTCATTATTTAGTGCTCCAAAACATCTCATCGGGAACTCGTTCGGACAAGTAGCTTGGGATTCCATCCCGAGCCTCAGCGGGCAGAGGTCCCCAAACAAAGTACGAGAACGCCGTCAAGATTCGGTGCGAAAAAACCATCAAAGGCCGATCGGAGAGAACGAGTTACTTCATCGTTACCAAACACCTAGTTCGACAGCGCACCTTCGCGCTTTCGTAGCCGAGATCGTCAGATCTCGGACGCTTGAAATGCCTGAAATCTCACGATTTCAGCTACATGGTGCGCTGTAGAACTAGTTCCCAACTCACATAGGGCGGCGCTCCCTTTGGTCGCTTGCCCTCGGCTGATTTCCAAAGCCCCTTCCGGGCAATCGATTCGACTTCGCACAATCAAAAGCCCCGGCGAGCACGTGCCTATGTTGCAATAAAAAATGCACGCACTCGCTGACGCTTCCGCCTCTTAGCGGGAAGTGATTCAACCACTGCCGGCTAACCCTCGCCCGTCAGTCGTTCAAACACTTGTTTGAACTCGCGCCGAGCCCGCGCCAGTCGCGATCGCACGGCTTCATACGACTCGCCCAATTCCTGCGCGATGTCGTCAATCGGTTGCTCGTCGAGATACTTCGCGACCAACACCGTCGCGTATTCCGTCGGCAGCGCGTTCATTGTCGAGCGAATGACGACCGCGAGTTCTTGCCGTTCAAACCATTCTTCGGGCGACGCTGAATCATCGAAGACGCGCGCCCCATACAGCACCTCATGCGGCAGATTGGCGAGCACGCTTTGCAGCCGTTGCTCTTGCCCATGCTGGCGCCAAGACAACGCCGCTTGCCGATGAGCGATCCCCGTCAGCCAACTCCAAACGGTTCCGCGAGTCGCATCGAACTGCCCGGCTGACCGTGCTGCTGCAAGAAATGTTTCTTGAACAACATCCGCAACCCAAACGGCTTCCGCCCCGATCAACCGCGCGACGAATCGCCAAATGCGTTCGGCATAAGCGTCATAAAGTCGCCCCCATGCAGCCCGATCTCCGAGCTGAATCGCG
>CAZNMS010000101.1:0-22808 GCA_964573505.1 uncultured Planctomycetaceae bacterium
CGATCGAGTAATCGAGATCGCCCGGCAACAGCGACGACTCAATGCCGCACTCGAATACTTGCCCTCCGGCGAGCACGAGATCGATCGACACAACGTGATCCCGAGTTGAACCCACTCGCACCGCTCGCGAACCCGCAGCATCAACTCCGAGCATGCCGCCGATCGTCGTCGTTGATGTCGATGAAGGGTCCGGCGCGAAGTAGCGACCGATCTTGCGCAACTCTTGATTGAGTCGTTCATGCACGACGCCCGCTTGCACGGTCACGGTCTTTTCGCCGATGTGCTCGATCGCGTGCATGTGCCGCGAGAAGTCGACGATCAGTCCCGCTCCGAGTGCCCCGCCACTGACGTTCGAACCGGCTCCGCGCGGGATCAACGGCAACTTCATCTCAGCGGCATAGCGAGCAAGCGTAACGACGTCTTCTCGATGCTTCGGGTAAGCAACGCCGACCGGCTTCACCTCAAACAAACTGGCGTCGGTCGCATACATCGCGACGGCTAACTCGTCGCAGCGCACTTCGCCGCTAAAGAGTCCCGACAAATCTTCGATGATGCGTCGCTGGTGATCGTCCAACGTCGGTCCCCGAAGTGAGATGTGAAGTTCGAGCGAGTGCTCGAAGGAAGATTGGGGCGAGTGCCCCTGCCGAAGTGGCGTTCGTGAGTGAGCAGCAAACTCGATGCAATGAAGAGGCACCATGTAGCTGAAATCGTGAGATTTCAGGCATTTCAGTCGTCCGAAATCTGACGATTTCGGCTACGGAACCTCGAAGATGCGCTGTCGAATTGGGCCGAACTCAGCACTGCATGACGACGCGTCAGCAAGCAGCATTCAACCCGCGCGGCAACATGGCGCTCTCATGTCGAGAAGACAAGCCGCGCAAACTCACGGTCAGCATCAGAACCATTTCCGCTTATCGACCAAATTCGTCGGCTGCTGACCGCTCGCAAACAAACGCACGTTTTCGAGCAGCACTTGCAGATGCCGCTCGGCAATGCGCGTTGATGCCGCAGCGATATGCGGAGTGAGGATGACGTTCTCGAACTTCCATAAGGGATGATTGGCCGGCAGCGGTTCCGTCTCGAACACATCGAGCGCTGCTCCCGCAATCTCTCCTTTGAGCAAGGCCGCAGTGAGCCCGACAAGATCAACGATCACTCCGCGTCCAATGTTGATGAGGAATGCGGTCTTCTTCATTCGCTGAATGCGCTGTCGATCGAACAGTTTGTAGGTCTCGGGAGTATGCGGCGCGGCGATGACGACGAAGTCACTCTCCGCGAGTAAGTCATTCAGTCGCTCTGTCGGCCAAACATCGTCGACGACGCCGGGCACGCTGCGATGCAGTGGATCGACAGCAAGCACGCGCATGCCGAACGCTGCGGCGCGACGGCATATCTCCGATCCGATCGCTCCGGCTCCGACGACGCCGATCGTCGCATCCGGCAAATGAATGTGAGCCCGATCAATTGAAGTGACATAGGCCGGGCCCATCACGAAGTCGGTACGTTCTGACTCGCCGCCGACAGGAATCCATTCGGCTCGCTGCTGACGTCGCAAATAGACGTGCAAGTTCCGCGCGAAGCAGAGCACATAGCCCATCACATGATCGGCAATCACATCTGAGAAGAGACCCCGCATGTTGCTGAGCAAGCACGGATGCGCGATCAACTCGGGAAAGAGATAATGCTCGAGCGATGCCGTCGGAGCTTGCACCCACTGAAGTCGATGGGCGCGACTCAGCAAGTCGGGACTGATCTTGCCGAAGAAGGCATCGGCATCAGCGATTTCGCGCTCGGCCACTTCTATGTCCGACGAGTTGATCACCGTCATCGAACCGGCGGCAGCGCGAATCTTTGCGAGTCGAGCCTCTTCAACGCCGGGATAAATCAGCAGCTTCATATCGTGCGAGTCTTTCAGCTAAGGACCGATCCAAGAACAACGAGACGGTTCGCAAAGACGCTCGTCAGCGTTTGCGACGAGATCGGATCTCATCCAATCGCTGCTTCATCGTCGCCTCAAACCCGCGATCAACTGGGCGGTAATAGTGTCGCTCGATGCCGAGATAGTCTTGATCGACCCATCCATCTTTTGAGTCGTGCGCGTACTGATATCCGCTGCCGTGCCCGAGTCGTTCTGCGCCTTTGTAATGACCGTCTTGAAGATGCGCCGGTACCGGCAGCACCGCATGAGTTCGAACGTCATTCAGCGCTTCATCAATCGCGACATAAGCAGCGTTCGACTTCGGAGCGAGCGCCACATAGGTCGCCGCTTGCGACAAAATGATGCGAGCTTCGGGCATGCCGACGAACAACGTCGCTTGCGCAGCCGCATTCGCAACGAGCAACGCTCGAGGATCTGCATTGCCGACATCCTCTGCCGCCGCGATCACGATGCGTCGCGCTAAGAAGCGCGGATCTTCGCCGGCTTCGAGCATCCGCGCGAGCCAATAGACGGCGGCATCGGGATCACTGCCCCGCATGCTCTTGATGAGCGCGCTCGCAGCGTCGTAGTGAATGTCGTCGTCGTAGCGCACCGCTTTCTTTTGGATCGACTCTTGAGCAACCGCTAAGTCGATCTGCCCGCCGCTTAACGAGGCCGCAGCAATCTCAAGCGACATGAGCGCATGCCGGACGTCGCCATCAGAGACGTCCGCTAAGAAGTCGAGCGCTTCGTCGGTTGCTTTGACCGACAGCTTGCCGAGTCCGCGCTCTGCATCGCCGAGCGCCCGCACGAGCACCCGACGGATATCGCTCGCAGTGACCGGCTTGAACTCAAAGAGCTGACTGCGACTCACGAGTGGTGAGACGAGCGAGAAGAACGGGTTCTCGGTTGTCGCGCCGATCAGTCGCACGGCCCCGGCTTCAACGTCGGGCAATAGCACGTCTTGCTGTGTGCGATTGAAGTGATGCAACTCGTCGATGAAGAGCAACGTGCGCCGTCCGAGATTCTTCAATCGCTCGCGCGCTTGTTCGAGCAACTCACGCAACTCTTTGACGCCCGCAGAGGCGGCATTGAGTCGCGCGAACACCGACTTCGTATGCGTCGCAATGATCTCTGCGAGCGACGTCTTTCCGGTGCCGGGCGGTCCATAAAAGATGACTGACGACAAACGATCGGCCGCGAGGATGCGCCGCAGCAACTTGCCCTCAGCGAGGAAGTGCTCTTGTCCGACAAACTCGTCGAAGTTCTTCGGCCTCATGCGCGCCGCGAGAGGCTTTGCAGCTTCTAAGTGCTGAGCTTCTTCACGATCAAAGAGTCCCATTGTGGCGCTCGCTCAAGAGAGGAATGTCGATCTCAATTCGATCGCGCGAGCGTAGGCAGCGATCGCCGAATCTTCGAGAGACATCTTGGAGTGCTCCGGCTTGACGGAGCCCTCCGACTCAGCGGCAGGTTGCTCGCACTCTCGACGAAGCTTGCGCCGCCAGAAACGACTTCGCAGGCAGTTTCTTCTGTGAGTTCTCGCAGCGTTCGTCGAAGACTGAGCCCGGCTCTGCCTGCGATCATGCCTCTGCGAGTAAGCCGCTCCTGCGACAAGAATCGGAGTGCTCCGGCTTGACGGAGCCCTCCGACTCAGCGGCAGGTTGCTCGCACTCTCGACGAAGCTTGCGCCGCCAGAAACGACTTCGCAGGCAGTTTCTTCTGTGAGTTCTCGCAGCGTTCGTCGAAGACTGAGCCCGGCTCTGCCTGCGATCATGCCTCTGCGAGTACGCCGCTCCTGCGACAAGAATCGGAGGGCTCCGTCGAGCCGAAGCACTCCAAGAAATTGCGACTTCGAAGAGTTCGTAACAGCTCGCCCTCAAACATCGCTCTTCGCGCGACTCGTCTTGCGATTGCGTTCCGAATGCGGATGCGCTGCTTCATAGGTCTCGTGTAGCCGCCGAGTGCTGACGTGAGTGTAGATCTGAGTCGTCGTGAGACTCTTATGGCCGAGCAGCTCTTGCACGCTCCTTAAGTCCGCACCGCCATCAAGCAGATGCGTCGCGAAGCTATGCCGCAACGTATGAGGGCTCGTCTGAGGATCGAGACCCGCCATTGCTAAATGCTTTTCGAGCATTCGTCCGATGCTGCGCGTCGTCAGGCGCTTTCCGAAGCGATTAAGAAACAGCGCGTCGATGTCCTTGCTCTGCTCGTCGGGTTCGCGAACTTCGAGCCATTGATTCAACGCCTTGACCGCATGTCGGCCGAGCGGACTGACTCGCTCCTTTCGGCCCTTACCGCGCACTCGCAAGACGTCCAAATCTCGATCCCAATCTTGCAGGTTGAGCCCGACTAACTCCGCAACGCGCAGCCCCGCTGAGTACATCGTTTCGAGAATGGCTCGATCGCGAAGTCCCGCTGCTTCATTGGCCGGCGGCGTCTCTAAGAGCTGAGCACATTGATCGACCGTCAGCAGATGCGGCAGCTTTCGTCCGGTGCGCGGAGTTCGCAGCGCCTGCGCCGGGTTCGACGAACAAAGCCCCTCGCGCATGCAGTATTTGAGCAGCGACCTCAAGCAGGCGAGCCGACGTGCGATCGTCGTCTTCGCATAGTCGCACTCATGCAGGTAGGAGACATAGCCGCGCAGTTGTCCGATCTGAACTTGATCGGGACTGGGGATGAAGCCGACTCGCTCTTGAAAGTACTCCGCCAAACTCGCGAGGTCTTCGGCATACGACTTGATCGTCAGCGGCGACGAATTGCGTTCGATCTTCAGATATCTGAGGAAGCCGTCGATCGCTCGATCCATTTCAAAGTCATCCTCAGTTGAGCGTGCCTTCGTCGAATGTCGCCGCCGGATGCGAACGAGTGCTTATTCCGCAGGCGGTCTTGTGATGTATCGGCCATTCGCGACTCCGAGAAGACGTTCATCCCCGACGCCCGAGGAACTCCGTCTGCCGTCATGATCGCACGCGGCCTACACTGCCCCGCCTCTCGACTTCTTCGGCAAACCTGATGGGAACGCGCCGCGTGAATTTTCTCCGACGACTCTTTGCACTGCTCAGCATGGCCTTTCGCCGCCTGCCGATCTCGACGCTGCTGCTCCTAACAGCAGCCGGCTTGTTCGCAATGCGATTGACGGTGCCGCTCTTCGATCGGTCGATCATTCCGAATCAGTACTTTCCCGGAGCACTCTTCCGACTGGAGTTCGTCAATCACCCGGAAGTGTCCGGCTACTTTGATCTGTGGCGCGGCGAGTGGTGGCGCATCGTCGTTTCTGGCCTGCATCATGGCGGCATCCTGCACTTGCTCTTCAACGCGATGCTCATTTGGAGTTGCGGAGCCATTCTCGAACCGCGCTTCGGGCGACTGCTCTACTCGTTCTATTTGTTCTCCGCCTTGCTGATCTCGGCGCTGCCGGAACTGGTGATCGAGTCCAATTTCGTCGGCCTCTCCGGTGTCGGATACGCCCTCTTCGGCTCGCTTCTCGTCTTGAGACGAGTCGACGCGCAAGTCGCCCGAGCGGTAACGCCGCAGTTCGTTTGGATCGGCTTTGGATGGCTGTTTGCGTGCATCCCGCTGACGCTCTTGAAGATTGCCCCGATTGCCAATGGAGCGCATCTCGGCGGCCTGCTCTACGGCGCCTTTGTTGGATGGCAGCTTTTCATCGTCGGTCGCCGTCGCCCGACGCTCGCCGTTTTGACTCTCGGCTGCGCTCACGGATTAGCCGTCGTCGCGCTGTCGCTCATTCTGACCCCGCTGCATAACGGCGCTTACTTCTCATGGAGAGCAAAGGAGTCGCAGGGACTCGAAGCGCAGCTTCTTTGGAATCGAGCGACCGTCGTTGATCCCCGGCAAGTTCTCGCGTGGAAAGCTCAGATCGTGCATGCACTCACTCAGGGGGACCGACTCAGTGCATGGAGCCTCTGTCTCAATGCCGCAAAGGCCAATCGGTCGCAGGAGGACTTCATCGAGACTGCCCGGGAACTTTGGATTGAACTCGAAAGGCAGTCGCTCACAACGCAGGCACGCGGCATTTTCGATCGCACGTTCGGTCCCGAAGCCGAAGCATGGCAGCGCCGCATCTTTCGAGACTCGCAACGCATCCTCCCGATTGGCTCAGCATCCGGTCATCACGTTGCGATTGACGATCAGCCGACCGAACCCACTCTCGAAGTCCGCATAAACGTCGATGAGGAACTGCCGCGAATCGACCGCGCCCTGCAACTCGACCTCATTAAGAGGTTCGACGAGCAGCAGAGCGCTCTTCTCGGTGAGTCATCCTGACGCCATCTGACGCAGCAGCACCTTGCGCGACCGGCATGACCCGCAGACTCAGAACGAGCTGGCATCTTTTCCGCCGCCGACTTCTTGCCTATCCGACCTGACTTTCGCGACCGTGATATCTTTACGCTGACTCGATCTTGCGCACTTTTCCTATTCGCTACTGCCTCACGATCCTTCGTGACGCCTTTTGACGGAAAATGGAGCAACGTGAGTTGAACTGCCTCAGAGGCAGAGCAACAATCGGCAGACTGCGTAAAGAGAGGCGATTGCGAGAACTTTTCCGATGCTGCTCGACGAACGACGAACCCGAATCCTCCAATTCATCGAGCAGAAAGGCTTTGTGTCTCTGCGCGACCTTTGCGAGCAATTTGGGATGAGCGAGTCGACGGCACGTCGCGACATCGACTTTCTGGACGGCATCAGTCAGGTCCGCAAGACGCGCGGCGGAGCCGCATATATCGGTGAATCGATCACGACCTTCGAGGAGCGAAAGGTCAAGTCGCTGCGGCAGAAGCAGGAAATCGCCCAGTCAGTCGCGGACATGATCGACGACGGCGAAGTTGTTCTCTTGGATGGCGGGACGACGACACTGGAAGTCGCACGACAATTAATCGGGCGGTCATTGCAGGTCGTTACGAACTCCGTCCCAATTATCAATTTGTTGATCAATCAAACGTCGATCGAATTGGTATCAATCGGCGGATATGTTTATCCCAAAACTGGCGTCGCACTCGGACCAGTTGCGGTTCAAGCCCTCAAAGGGATTCATGCAAGACGGCTCGTCATGAGCGTCGGCGGTATCACAGAGCGAGGGCTTTTTAATAGCAATTCGTTACTCGTCGAGACCGAGCAGCAAATGATTGCGTCGGCGGACGAAGTCTGGGTCGTAACGGATAGCACAAAATTCGGTCGCTCGGCACTCTCTTATTTGTGCTCGCTGGATGTAGTCGATCGAGTCATCACGGACGACGGTATCACGGATGAATGGCAAGCTCGGTTAGAGCAAGCCGGCATTGAAGTCGTGATTGTCGGAGCAGCTTCAGTCACGCGAGAACTGGTCGCTGCTTCCGCTTAACTCTTTTGGTCCGGATGTGAAAATCATATGACCGCGACATTAAATCGCCCCGACATCGAACGCATCGTTCGGCAAGTCTTGACGAGCAAACTCGGCCCGCAACGAGTGAAGCCGAACCCGCTGGTCGTCAACGTCTCAGCTCGGCACGTGCATCTGTCTCAAGAGCATGTCGAAATCCTCTTTGGCAAAGGGGCTCAGCTTGAGCCTCACAAAATGCTGTATCAAGAGGGCTACTTCGCCGCAAAACAAACAGTGATGGTCGTCGGCCCGCGCCGCCGCATGCTACCGGAAGTGCGAGTACTCGGCCCTGTCCGTCCTTCGCAGGTCGAATTAGCATTTACCGACGCCATTTCGCTCGGCATCGACGCTCCGGTGCGTATCAGCGGCGATCATCGAGATACTCCCGGTTGCGTGCTGGTCGGCCCGGAAGGAGTCGTCGAGTTGCAAGCCGGAGTCATTCGGGCTCAGCGACACGTGCATATGGGACCGGCGGACCTCGAATACTTCGGCGTGAAACCCGGCGACAAAATGGATCTTCGGATCGTCTCGCCGACATGCACGACGACATTGGAAGACCTCGTTGTGCGGTTCGAGCCGAAATGCCGACTCGAAGTTCACATTGATACCGACGAAGGTAATGCGTGCCATTTGGACGCAGCAACGCACGTCGAACTCATCGAAAAGAAACACGAAGACTGCGGTTGTGGCTGTGGCGGCGCCGGAACGTGCAAACCGCACTAATTCGTCATCGCTTCTGCACTTCTTATGAGTCCTATCGGTCCGATCCGTCCCATAAGTCCTATTAACACTGCGCCGGAGAGCGTCCTCAACAGAAGCCCTCTCGCCAGAAACAGACTATGACCGACAGCATCGAAAAACCTCATAAACCGCATCCTCTACAGCGTCGACTGTTTGACGTGCCCGAGGACGACCCGCCGCCAGTCACACAAATTGCAGCCGAGCAAGTAGCAGAACCTGAAATACAGAAATCGAAACGTCGACCGAAAAAGCAGCAGGATAATACCGAGCAACTTGCAGCCAGTTTACCGGCGAGCGAATTGCCGGACGAAAACGAAGAGGGATCTAGTCAGTTACCAGTTTCCGAAATTAGGGGAGAACACAGAATGGCAGCTTCACAAGCTCTAGGAATGATCGAAACGAAAGGTCTCGTGTGCCTGATTGAAGGCATCGATGCGATGCTCAAGGCCGCGAACGTCCAAATGGTCGGCTGGGAGAAAGTCGGCAGCGGACTTGTTACTGCATTTATTCAAGGTGACGTTGCCGCCGTGAAGGCTGCCATCGACGCTGGCGCCGGTGCTGCTAGCAAGCTTGGCGAAGTTGTCAGCGTGCAAGTCATTCCGCGTCCGCACGAGGAACTGGCTTCAGTCTTGCCGAAATCGAAGGGTGCAAGCGCTGGCGCAGTCTCCTAGCAATTCTGCGTAGCCGAAATCGTCAGATTTCGGGGGCACAGTGACTGCGTCCGAAATCTGACGATTTCGGCTACGTGCATGTGGGTGCCAACTACTTCATATCTGAGGTTTTCTCATGGCCAAAGCACGAGGAAAGAAGGCGGTTGAGAAACAGCCGGTCGCCAAAAAGGCCGCTGCGCCTCGGTCGCCTCGTAAAGCCGCTACCCCGAGAGCGACTCGCGCTCGGCAAAAAGTGGCTCCCGCTGCGGCCAGTGATGTTGCTACCTCAGCGACGTCCGCCGCACTGAATTCCGTATCTAATCCAATAACTCCCGTCATCACTCCCGTTGCGACTTCGGTCGCGGCGGCTTCGGTGACACAGCAGGAAGTAAGACTCATGAAGGGTGAAGCAATCGGCTTGATCGAGACTCGCGGCTTGACTGCACAGATTCAAGCAGCAGACGCGATGCTCAAGGCGGCGAACGTGTCGCTGGTAAAGCAAATTCAAATTGGCGGCGCGTATATCACGACCGTCATTCGAGGTGACGTCGGCTCGGTGCGAGCTGCCGTCGACGCCGGCGCCGCAGCCGCGAAGGAGTGCGGCGAATTGGTATCAGCGCATGTCATCCCGCGTCCCGAAGCCAGTCTTATGGCGGCGTTTATCTAACCAGTGCGTGACTTAGGCGACCTTTGAGACGAATGAAATCCGACTTGCCATAGTCGCCTCACTTGCCCCATCAAGACACTGTCAGCCAAGAATGGCCGACTTTGATACGACTCTCACGGAGGTCTCCAACATGAAGGTGCTCGTCGCGAACTTAGGTTCGACCAGTTTCAAATACCGCCTCTACGACATGACGACCGAGACGCAATTGGCTCGCGGCGGCATTGATCGGATTGGCGGGACCGAGAGTGCGTGCTTCGTTGAAATTGGCAGTTTTCGAGAAGATCGAAAGCTTCCAATTCCCGATCACGCGGCGGCGGTCAGTATGTGTCTCGAACAACTCGCTCATCCCGAGCATGGTTGTTTGAAAAGCGCATCAGAACTGGTTGGCATCGGGTTCAAGGCGGTCTTCGCCGGGAAACTCGGCGGTATCAAGATCGTTAATGACGAAATCCTGAATCGCATGGAGGAGTTGGCGGATGTCGCACCGGCACACAATCCGCCGTATGCACGAGCGATGCGACAATTGCGAAAGGCGTTTCCTCAAATACCGCTCGTCGCGGCTTTTGAGACCGCCTTTCATGATACGATCCCAGCCGAGTATCGAACCTATGCGGTGCCTTACGAGTGGCAGGATCAATATGAAATCAAACGTTGGGGGTTTCACGGAGCGAGTCACCGCTTTATTGGCGGACGGATCGCACAGTTAATGGGAAATAACGACTTGCGAGTCATTTCCTGTCATCTGGGCGGTAGCAACTCACTCTGTGCTCAACGCGGCGGTAAGTCGTTGAGTAATAGTCTGGGCATGAGTCCTCAAACCGGGTTATTGCACAACAATCGAGTCGGCGACTTCGACCCTTACGCCTTACCGCTGCTCATGCGATTGAGCGGTAAGTCGATGAGCGAGTTGCTCGAAGAGATGTCGTCACGCGGCGGCTTATTGGGCTTAAGCGGCCTTAGCAGCGACGTGCGAGATCTCGAAGAAGCAGCCACCAAAGGGCACGAGCGAGCCGACTTCGCCTTGAAGGTATTCGTCGCCTCAATTCGCCAGTACTTGGGCTCATACCTCGTAGTACTCGGCGGCGCAGATGCGATCGTCTTCACCGGCGGCATCGGTGAAAACAGTCAGCGAATTCGTCGCGATGTGTGCGCCGGTCTCGAATGGGCAGGGATCAGTCTCGATGAGACGCTGAATAATTCGCTACCTCGCGGGGCAGAGGCGTGCCTTTCGTCAGCGAGTAGCAAAACGCAGATTTGGGTTGTGCCGACGAATGAGGAAATCGTCGTCGCTCGGCAGACCGTCGAAGCAGTCTCAAGGAAGTAACAATCATGTTCTTGGCGCGAGTGACTGGCAGCGTCGTCAGCACGCAGAAGGTGGAATCGATGAGAGGCCAAAAGCTTCTCATTGTCGAACCATTGCGTGTCGACGAAAAGGATCAAAGCAGCCTCAAAGGCACGGGCCGGACATTTATTTGTGTTGATACTGTCGGCTCAGGCGAAGGTGAAACGGTTTTGATCGTGCAAGGTTCGAGTGCTCGCTTCACGGAAGAGACAAAGAAGCTTCCCATCGACGCGGCCATTATTGGCATCGTTGATGCCGTCGAGGTGCAAGGAAAGACCGTCTTCGGAGGCAAGTAGGCCATGCTGATTCCACCACCACCACCACCACAACAACAACAACAACCAGTAGTGTCTGTTGATCAATCCGTGAAGGCGATGCGAATAATTTTGCTCGCCCTAACGATGGGAGTTGTGTCGTTCGGTGGGATTGCGATCTTCAGAATTGGCGGAGAACCGAAAGGCGAACCGCTGCTGGTTTGGATGGGTTTGGCGATGGGGGCCGGAGCGTTCGTCGTACGGCAAGTACTCCGAGTCGTGATGCCGACGGGTATCCGTCGCGGAATTACGTCAACGCAGAACGCCGAGCAGTCCGTTGATCGAAGCTCGAACGAGCCCCGGCTGATATCCGGGTATCAAACACTTTTCATTGTCAGTGCGGCGCTCCTCGAAGGAGCCTGCTTCTTCAATTTGATTTGTTACATGGTCGAACACCAATGGCCGTCACTGGCGTTGGTGGGCGTTGCCCTTGTGATCAATCTCAGCACGTTTCCCAGTAAGGACGGAGTCGAAACTTGGATTCAGCAACAATTCGAACTTATCGACCTCGAACGTAATCAGGTTAATTAGCAACATGAGCAGTGTATCCGAGCAAACAATTCGCAACGTTGTTCAGGAAGTTCTGTCACAGCTTTCTAAGTCGAAGAGCTTTGAAGCGGGGGCTTCAAAACCACAGAACGGCGACTGGGGCGTCTTTAAGACGGTCGACGATGCTGTCGCGGCAGCGGGCGATGCGTATAAGAAACTCAATAGCGTGTCGCTCAGCGAGCGCGCGAAGGCCATTGAGATCGTGAAGACAATGTGCTTCGATCAAGCTGAGGAACTCGGCAAGGCGGAGTTTGCGGAGACGAAGATTGGTCGCCTCGATCATAAGATTGAGAAGCTGCAAATTATCAAGCGCGTGCCGGGTATGGAGTGGCTCAAGTGTGATGCCGTCAGTGGCGATCACGGGCTGACCGTTACCGAATACGCGCCGTTTGGTGTGATCGGTGCCATTACTCCGGTCACTCACTCGTTGCCGACGCTGGCTTGCAACTTCGTGAATATGGTCGCGTCCGGCAATACGCTCGTCGTGAACGCTCATCCGAGCGGTGCTCGCATTGCTGCCGAAGGCGTCCGTCGCTTTAACAAAGCAATTTATGCAGCAACAAAGCTGGAAAATCTGGTGACGATCGTCGAGACACCGACGATTGAGACTGCCGATCAGATCTTCAAGCATCGCGGTATCAAGCTCATCTGCGTCACTGGTGGTCCTGCGGTCGCTCGGGCCGCGATGGCGAGTAGCAAGCGAGCGATCGTTGCTGGTCCCGGAAATCCGCCAGTCGTCGTTGATGAGACCGCTGACATTGATAATGCCGCCCGGTCGATCATCAAGGGCGCGGCGTATGACAACAATTTACTCTGCATCGGCGAAAAGGAAGTCTTCGCGGTCAATGCGATCTTCGACAAGCTGATGGACTCGATGAGTCAGAACGGTGCTTATCGTCTCAATGCATCGCAAATTGACGCCCTCACGAAGTTGGCGTTCTCGCCCCCAAAAGAGCCCGGTGCTCATTGGGGACTGAATCGCGATCTCGTCGGTAAAGACGCGTCATTCTTGGCCGAGCAAATTGGACTGCGAGTTCCGGCTGATACTCAATTGCTCTACGGCGAGACCGATGAAGCAAACCCATTCGTGCCCGAAGAGCAGATGATGCCGTTCGTGCCCTTCGTGCGAGCCCGCTGTGTCGATCACGCGATCGAGCAAGCTCTCGAACACGAGCACGGCTTCAAGCACACGAGCTTGATACACAGTCGCAATGTCCGTCATATGACCAAAATGGGCCGGGCGATGGAAACAACCATCTTCGTCAAGAACGGCCCCTGCGGTGCAGGACTCGGCTTAGGTGGCGAAGGCTACTTGAGCTTCAGCATCGCAACACCGACCGGTGAGGGTGTGACAAATCCGTTGACCTTTACTCGGCAACGCCGCTGCGTTCTGGCGGATGACTTGCGAATTATCTGATCTCAGGATTGACGCACTATGCAAATCGCAAAAGTCATCGGCCGAGCAACGAGCACTATGAAGCATGCCAGCATGCAAGGCTGGAAATTGCTTATTGTGCAACCGCTGGGGATTAACGACAGCCTTGATGGGGAACCGGTCTTGGCGATTGATAATCTCGGTGGCGGGCGCGGCGATCGGGTGATGATTACGAGCGACGGCAAGTACGTTCGCGAGATCATGGCGTCGAATAATACTCCCGTCCGTTGGGCGGTTATCGGAATTCAGGATTAGTACACACAGCAATGAATCAGGCCGTCTTAGTCGAACGAGTGGTTGCGGAAGTCATGAAGAGACTCATGACTCCCGCTCCTTCGTTCGATCGGGGCGAACAAGTATCGAGGGCCGGATTAACGCTTCTCGGCAGTGTCATTACGGAACGACTGCTGGCAGAGAAGGCTGCGGGACTGAAAGTGATTGAAGTCGGCGCGAAGTCGATCGTGACTCCGGCGGCTAAGGATTGGTTGCGACACAATCATGTCGAATTGCGACGAGTGCCTTTGAGTTCGAAGTTGCCAGTCCGCCGAGCGGCGCGGCTAGTGATAGCAGCGTCTGAGGCGGCAAGTGTTCGGCAAGTTGTGGAGGAAATTCAGCGGACGCGATCAGACGCATGGAGCGTTCAAACGAGTCCGGTTTTGGAATTGGCGGCGAGGGCTCATAAGGCAATCTCTGCCGACCAGTCTTCAATGGTCGTGATACTGTCAGACATACCGGAAGTTGTGGCATGTCATGCGAATCGTCACGAAGCAATTCGAGCGGCGGCAGTCGCGTCGATCGTTGATATTGAACGAGTACAGATGACGCTGAAGCCAAACGTGTTTGTCATCGCTCCCGGATCACGGGGAGCGTTTGAGATACTCAGGATGGTGCGGGTTTTGGAGTAGGAGGGACTCATGCGAATCGCGGAAATCATTGGCCGGATGACGCTCAGTAAGTGTCACCCGTCGTTGCGCGGTGCGATGTGGAAAGTCGTTACTCCCTTGAATCATAAGGGTCTGCTGGGGGATGCCTCGGGGCGAGGAGAACCATTCGTCGTTTATGACGATATGGGGGCCAGCGAGGGCCACAAGATCGGAGTCAGCGAGGGCGCGGAAGCGGCGGCTCCATTCAGTCCTAATGAGAAACCGATCGACGCTTACGCTGCGGCGATCTTAGAGAACGTCGAAGTCGACGCAGTTTAATAAGGAATTATTAGCATGACAGCCAACAAGTGGAACAGCGGTATCAACGATCGCAAACTGAAAGAAGAGATCTGCGAAATCGGACGACGGGTCTACAACAAAGGTTTTGCGGCCGCGAACGATGGTAATATCTCGATTCGCGTCGGCGAGAACGAAGTGCTGTGCTCGCCCACCATGATCTGCAAGGGGTTTATGACTCCGGACGATATTTGCGCGGTCGACCTGCAAGGCAATCAAATTGCCGGCAAGCGAAAGCGAACCAGTGAGATCCTGCTGCATCTCGCCATCATGCGTGCGTCATCTGATGTGAAGGCTTGCGTGCATTGCCATCCGCCACACGCAACCGCCTTTGCTGTGGCTCGTGAGCCGATTCCTCAGTGTATACTCCCGGAAATTGAAGTCTTCATGGGCGAGGTTCCAATCGCTCCGTATGAGACTCCGGGCGGGCAAGCGTTTGCGAATACCGTTGTGCCATTTATCAAGCCGGGCGTGAATACGATTATCCTCGCCAATCACGGGACGATCAGTTTTGGCAAGACGCTCGAAGAGGCATACTGGAAGACCGAGATTCTGGATGCCTACTGCCGCATTCTGTTGCTCTCGAAGCAACTGGGTCATGTGGAGTATCTCGGCGAGAAGCAGTCGCGAGAATTGCTGGACCTGAAGAAGAAGCTGGGCTTCGACGATCCGCGATTCCATGTTGAGAATTGCGATCTGTGTGGCAACAGTGCATTGCGAGACGGGTATAAAGAAGCGGCTCCCGAACCATGTGCCTTCGAGGCTCCGCCGTCATACCCCGGATATCTCCAGAAGCCGATTTACGATGGCGGACAAGCTCCGGCCCCAGCAGCGGGCGGAGTTGATTCCGAGGCTCTTGTGAAGCTCATCACAGATCAAGTCTTAGCGGCACTCGGCAAGTAGCAGTCTCACGATCGCGAGAACTCTGCTAATCTGCCGAGAAGGAAGCGACGCGAATTCGTTGGCGTTGCCACTAACGGCTGAATTGAAGGAGTTTTTGAGATGCCTGCACATGACTGGTCGAGAATCTTTGCGGGTGGGTTTCACCACTTTCATCAGGTTTGGACGACCGAACTTTCAAAGACGCTTAATGGCGGCGTTCTGCCGAAAGGGTACTACGCGGCGATCGAACAAGTGCTAAATGGTCCGGAGCCTGATGTCGTCACACTGGAAGCGAAGGAACCGGATTGGGAGAGCTATGATCGTTCGCCCAATCGTCGTGGCAATGTGATGACGTTAGAGCGGCGCAAGCCGCAGGTTCGTTATTCATTTCCGATCGACGAAGACAAGTATGCCGCCAAAGCGAATTTGGTGGCGATCAAGCATGTCAGTCACAATCAAACGGTCGCAATTATCGAAGTGGTATCGCCCGGAAATAAGAATGGCCGTCGGGCGTTTGATCAATTCACCGGCAAGCTTTGGGAATTGATGGAAAATGGGATTCACCTATTGGTCATCGACTTGTTTCGGCCAACACCGAAGGATCCCTTCGGTTTGCCAGCAGTCTTGTGGGGAGAGTCGGATCCGCGAATTCCTCATGCGACTGAGATTGAACCGATCACGTTGACGGCATGTTGCTCGGACTCATTGAAAACGGGATATGTGGAAGTGCTCGGATTCGGCGCATCGCTGCCTGATATGCCTCTGTTTCTGACTTGCGATCGATATGTGGATGTGCCGTTGGAGCAGACGTATCAAGAAGCTTGGCGCGGAGTGCCGGATGAGTGGAAAGTGCTCGTCTGCCGGAATGAAGACTCGCAAGCGGTCTGAAATTGCAAACGTTGGATCCTGCGAGACGAATAAATTCTTTATCGCACGATGTAGCTGAAATCGTAAGATTTCAGGCACTTCAACCGTCCGAAATCTGACGATTTCGGCTACGGAAACTGGAACGTGCGCTGTCGAATTAGGCGGCAGATTGCTTGATGGAGTAGAAGTCGAAGGAGATAGAAATGCCAATTACAGCGACGGTTGAAGAGCGACTGGCGAAACTCGAAAGAGAAGTGGCGAACCTCCAGCAGACGTCGAGTCTAAAGGCTTCGTCAGGAGAAAGTTGGGTCGACGAATATGCTGGATCAATGAAGGACTACCCCGAATGGGGAGAAATCGTGAGGCTTGGGCGTGAGATTGCCGAGGGACGCGAAACACCGATTTGAGGCGATCTATTGCAGTGCTTAATATCGGATGATTGGAACAATGGATCTCAGGATTGCTTCCATTGCACTGAGCCACGATATGACTGTGTTGACGAGAAATGTCCGGGACTTTGAACAAGTGCCCGATTTGAGAATTGAAGATTGGACAAGGTAATCACGCTATGAAAGTTAGCATTATCGGCGGCGGCGGATTGGTGGGGTCATGTGCGGCGAGCGCGTTGCAATTCGGACGAATTGTGAAAGAGATCGCTCTCGTTGATGTGAACCTCGAATTGGCAGAGGGGCAGGCGCTTGATCTGTTGCATGGCGCGTCGCTGATTAGCGATCAGAAGATTTCGTTCGGCGGAACCGAGCACGTCAAAGACAGCGATGTGATCTGTATCACTGCCGGGTTGCGTCGAAAGCCAGATGAAAGCCGACTCGACTTGATCAATCGCAATGTCGCGCTTTTTCGAGGGATTTTGGCGGACGTCAAGAAGCACGGGTATAAGAAAGACGCGATTGTCTTCGTTGTGTCAAACCCGGTCGACGTGCTGACTTATTTGGCTATCAAGGAATTGGGACTGCCAGCGAATCAAGTCATTGGTCTTGGGACAGTACTTGATACTACTCGGCTGCGGAGCATGTTGGCTCAACGACTGAGCGTGCCGCCGACTCAGGTGCAGGTCACTATCTTCGGCGAGCACGGCGATAGCATGGTGCCCGTTTGGTCGAATGCTCAAATCGCGGGATTGCCGCTTGAGAAATTCCCCGGCGTGACGGCGCAACTGATTGCGGAAGTTGAGAAGAAGACTCGCGGTTCAGGAGCTGAGGTTATCAAGAAGAAGGGCGGCGCGGGCTTCGCGGTCGGTGCGTCAATCGCCGATGTGATTCACAGTATCGCTCTCGATCAGCGACGAATTCTACCGGTGTCATCCCTGCAAAATGGGCTTTATGGATTGCGTGACGTCGCGATCTCGGTGCCAACGGTGATGGGACGTAGTGGCGTTGTCGGGTGCATTGAGGTTGACCTTTGGCCGAAAGAGAAATTGGCTCTTCAAAATTCCGGCAAGGTGCTGCGGGAGACGATCGACAAGGTGCTCGGCGGGAAATAGTCGCGGATGCGAGAGATGAAATTGACCGAGGCGTCGCTCACACAATTGGCGAGTTTCGAGTGAATTGAAGTAGAAGCAGTGAGCCCCAATGCTGGCTCTTGTTGGGTTGAGTGGTTGCACTCTCCGGCGAGTCGGCATTGGGGCTGACTCGTTTTTGTGCGGCAGGATTCGGCGTTTGAGTGAGACTCATTTGGTCGCGCCGGATCATGAGCAATCAAGGAGTGAATGGATGCCGTCGCAAGTCATTGTGCTCGGGTCGATCAACGTTGATCTCGTTATTCGAAGTCGCAAGTTGCCGCGCGCGGGCGAGACCGTATTGGGCGGCGAGTTCTATCAAGCATGCGGCGGCAAAGGTGCGAATCAGGCGGTTGCTGCCGCTCGGACTTCCGATGCTCCCGTTGTCTTTATCGGGGCGGTCGGGAGCGATGATCTCGGTCGCGGAACGTTGAAGAGCCTGCGGCAAGAGAACCTCGATTTGCGGTATGTCCGAATGCTCGACGGTCAGGCGACAGGAGTTGCTCTGATCGCGGTTGATGAAGCGGGACAGAATCAGATCAGCGTTGCGTCAGGGGCGAATGCGGGGCTCACTCCGGCTGATGTTGCGGCAGTCGATGACGCGACCTTTGCGGAAGCGAAAGTCTTTCTGACATGTTTGGAGTCGCCTCTTGAGACGGTTATCGCCGGGTTGAAGCGGGCGAAGCAACACGGTCTGACGACGATCCTCAATCCGGCTCCGGCAAATGCGGCCATCAAGGATCGCTCGATTCTCGAATTGGTTGATCTGCTGACGCCGAATGAAACCGAAGCAGAACTACTTACTGGTTGGGATGCCGCCAACGAACTTGAGGATGCGATCATTGCTTGCGATCAACTGCGGCAATTGGGAGCACGTGCGGTCGTGCTTACGCGAGGAGCCTCGGGCTGCATCTTGCGAGATGAGACCCGCGATGCGTCGCTGTTTGCGGCTTCTGATGTAACGGCGATCGATGCGACTGCGGCGGGAGACTGTTTCAACGGAGCATTGGCGAGTTCACTCGCGCAGGGCGTCCCGCTTCGTGACGCCGTTCGGTTTGCGGTTGCTGCTGCGGGGATCTCGGTGACTCGCCGAGGAGCGATCCCGTCATTGCCTCAGCGAGCAGAAGTCATTGAGTGTTTGCCGCGTTAGGGCGCGAGCGAACTCATGACGTCAAGCGGGTGTGGGCACCGTAGCTTCGATGTGCTTTGATGGCTGATGAGCGACGCTTCGTTGCAGTTGTTCGGCATCACTGATGCAAACCTGTGTGAGTTGGGAAATCGGTGTTTGTTTAGTACTGAGTAGCTCGATCTCTCAGAGTCGATCCGCCTTGAACGCTTCCTTCGTGCCGAATCTTGACGGCGTTCTCGTACCTTGTTTGAGAACCACCCCCCGTTGAGGCTCGGGATGGAATCTCAAGCTACTTGTCCGAATGAGTTCTCGAAGAGACCTCGTTGAGAATTGATGCTGCTCGCGTTCTGATGAGGTTGTGGCGAGTGAGAAATCGGCGTCCTCAGGCGGGGTTGAGGTTATGTGGCTAGCTGTTGTTGGTTCCGTGTTGATGGCTGCGGCTTGCGGGGTTGCTCCGTATGGCGGCGAGCCGTTCTATCGTCGCGGGCTCGACATCATGGAGGCGGACTTCAAGGACAAGCTCCGGCAACTCCGCATCACGGCGAAGCATCTCCGCAAATGGTTGATCGTCTGGTCGATCCTCGTGCTCGGCGGATTCATGACGCTGACCGTTGCGTTTGCGTCTCTGCCTTTAGGGCTGACGAGTGCCGTGTTGTTCTTCGCGCTGCCGTGGTACGTGCTGCGGCGAATGGCCGAGCATCGACGTCGCAAGCTCGAAGACCAATTGGCAGACGCAATGGTGTCACTCGCGAGCGCGATCAAGGCGGGGCTCTCGCTCGCTCAGGCAATGGACATCATCGCTCAGCAGTCGCCGCCGCCGATCAGTCAGGAGTTTCGTCAGCTTGTGGGTGAGTATCAGCTCGGTAAGCCGCTTGAGCGGTGCTTGCGAGAAACGAAGGAGCGGCTGAGAAGTGAGAACTTCGCGCTCTTCGCAGCGGCGATGGAGGCGAGCCGAGAGAGCGGCGGGCGGTTGAATGAGACGGTTGATCGCATCGCTCATTCAGTGCGTGAACTGCAACGACTCGAACGGAAAGTTGAGTCGGAAACCGCTCAAGCTCGGACGTCGGCGTTCTATATGGCTCTCGCGCCGCTCTTCATTTTGGCTCTGTATTATTTCTTCCTCGACCCCATCAACACCGAGCGGCTCTTCACGACCTTCATGGGGCAGATCATGTTGTCGATCGCGGTCGTGCTGGATGTTGTCGCCTATCTGTGGGCGAGGAAGATCCTGACGCCGGAGATTTGATCGCTCGCTGCGGCATTTTGCGTGTAGCAATTCACACATCGCGTTTGATTGCGACGCGATTGACTTCGAGTTGGCGATGTCTCGTTGAAATCTGGATGAACGGCTCCAGAAAGATTGGCCGCCGAAAAAGCCGAAAGCCGACCTCTCGTATGCGATTGCTTTTCAGCATCGCAGACGAATGGTCGGCTTCTCTTAAAGAGCAACGCCCGAGTTCTTAGGACTGTGGCTGCCTGGGTTTCGTGAGTTCCGGTGTCTTGGCGGACGGGAACGTTTTTGAAACTCGGCTGTGTCTGCCAGAGAACTGGGAGTTGCGAGTCGTAGCGTCACTTGCCCTAAGGCCGTTTCTGCCTAGAAGCGAAACTTGAGTGAGTTTCACCTCTCGGACCGTTTCTGCTCGGGACCGCAGTGATCGTTGCTGCGACGCCAAAACTATCGGCCATCTGGCGGAGGGTCTTCACGCGGTTCGGGGAGAAACCCTCACACCGTGGCCAATCACATTCGGTTGCCCGCAAAGGCTTGCCTATCCTCACATGCAGCATCCGGAGTTCAGCCAATTGGTGCTGAATTGGCGCGCTAACGACGATTGGCGTTAAGACGTCAGAGAGTGGTTTGTCTGCTGGCGTTCTTGCTCGTGCTCGTGCAGGCTGTCACTTGAATTACAGCGTGTCTCGTTGCTGAAACTTGAGACGAATTTGCCGCGCGGGATGAGATTGGCGGAAAGGTCACGAGCAGAGTCGCCCGGGTCATAATCGCAGCTCGCATTGGGCTCTTCTGCCGCAGTGCTGCGGACTCTTGCTGTGAGGTCGTCGAGAAGAGTTCCTCACCGGGCGGGCCGGCACAATGGGTGAGAAACACAGGTACGACGGACTTGTAGTCCGTCGAACGTTGTGAGAAGCGACGGACAGCAAGTCCGTCGTACCCAAAACACAGATGTGTTCGTCAGGAGCGAGGCTTCGTCGCGCGAGGCGATGCCGCACACCGCTCTGCCTTTTTCTGCTGCGCTTCCGCAAAACTGGCTCGCATTGCTGATCGAGCCGACTCGTCATTCATCCGTAGTCCGGCTCCTGCCATCCGTAGGAAGTCGCCTTTCAGTTGCTCGGCTCGTTTTCGATCCTGTGTGAATTGGGAACTGAAACGTAGGGCCGACTCTCCGAGGCGGCCTTTGTTGCGTGACGAGGCGACTTACTAATCGCCACTTACGAGTTCTTCATTGGATTCGAACGGGCGTCCTTGAAGCAGCTTCGTCCTGCAAAATGCTCAGGCTCGGAGAGACTGAGCTACGAGTTCCCGAAGAGTTGCTCGGCTCGCTGCCGCAATCCTGTGTGAGTTGGGAACGCAGATTGAAGTGGCAGACAAAGAGCCCCAACGGGGCGTGATTCGATAGCCGACATGAAGGTTCAACTCCGCTACGACTTCAACGTTTGCTGACTGCCGAGCGGGTTTCGAATCTCGCCCCGTTGGGGCTCTCGCACGACTGCGGCTCGTGTTCCCAGTCCTATCGGACTGGGCTATCGAATCTCGCCCCTTTGGGGCTTAAGTCGTCGGCCAAATCCCCGCATTCTGGACGAGAAAGTCAATGAGTTTCCGAAGAGCAGTCGGCCTTACCTGCGGATAGCAACGCCGAACTGCGGATGTGCCCATGTAAGTCGAATGACATACCCAACCAAAAGGCGTCTGACAGAAGAACCGGCAAGGCTCCTTTCAGTCTCGCGTTGGGGCGCAGAGCCTCGCTCGTTAGGAAGCGGAGCTTTGGCTATTTCGTAGCGGATTCCGCTTCCTCACGGGCGCGGCTCTGCAACCTCATCGTGAACCATGCCGAAGAACCTGATGCAGACATCACGCTTCGCGGACTCACATGACCGTGAGCGCCGCTTGAAGGCGGAACGACGAACTTCGATCGCGGTCGCGCTATTGCGGATTCATGCGCGCGAGTTGCTCGGCTCGATAGGCGGCGGCGCGGTCTTCTCGGATGGCGTCGCGCATGCCTTTCAAGAGTCGCTGATAGAAGGCGATGTTGTGCAATGAGACGAGCACTGGGCCGAGCATCTCTTTCACGGCGAACAGATGCCGCAGATACGCCTTCGTGAATTGAGTGCAGGCCGGGCATTCACATTCGGGATCGAGCGGCGATTCGTCCCGTTTGTATTGCTCGTTGCGAAGTCGGACTTTGCCGTTGCTCGTAAAGGCCATTGCGTTGCGACCGTTGCGCGTCGGCATCACGCAATCAAAGAGATCGATCCCGCGCGAGACCGCTTCCAGCAAATCCTCGGGCCGACCGACTCCCATCAAGTAGCGCGGCCGATCGCTCGGCAAGAACGGGACGGTCGCGTCGAGCGTCTCATACATCTGCTCGGGACTTTCTCCGACGCTCAAACCGCCGACGGCATAGCCGGGGAAGTCGAGTTCCAGCAGAGCCTTTGCCGACCGTTCGCGCAGGTCGGGGAACGTGCCGCCTTGCACGATGCCAAACAATGCTTGATCCGCTCGCTGATGAGACTCGCGACAGCGGCGAGCCCAGCGCGTTGTGAGATCGACCGCTCGCAAGACTTCCGCATGAGGGACGTTCGCCGGCGGGCACTCATCGAGGCACATGATGCAGTCTGCTCCGAGCAGTTCCTGAATCCGCATCGCTCGCTCGGGGGAGAGTTCGAACATGCTGCCGTCGAGATGCGACTTAAAGACAACTTGCTCCTCAGAGAGTTTGCGGAGCGTTGCCAAACTGAAAACTTGAAAGCCGCCGCTGTCGGTCAGGATCGGTCCGTCCCAACTCATGAAGCCATGCAAGCCGCCGAGATCCGCAACCAGTTCCGGTCCCGGTCGCAGCGCGAGGTGATAGGTATTGGCCAATACCTTCTGCACGCCGACTCGTTTGAGCTGCTCGGGAGTGAGCCCCTTCACCGAAGCTTGAGTACCGACGGGCATGAAGGCGGGTGTATCAACGATTCCATGCGGCGT
>CAZNMS010000102.1:0-22708 GCA_964573505.1 uncultured Planctomycetaceae bacterium
TCATCCGAAAGTCGTCGCCGTCCGGCGAACTTCTGCGAGTCTGTCCGAGCAATTCGGACTTTCAGTCCGTGCTGCAGCTCGGAACGTCGGCGCGTCTTCGTCCGTTGCCGCAATGCACGAGCAAGCTGTCGATGCGGCACCGATTCGGACCGACTCGTCGTCCTCCATGACGCAAAAGTCTTTGCTGACTTTCGACGAGCACGCTCAAAACCGGCTCCGATTTTCAAGACGTAACGAGCGAGGCGCACCTTCGATCGTCAGAGATTGGAACGCAAGGCTCGCATGCGTCGGGTTCGTCAGGATGGAAGATGTCTTACACTTCCGTCCTCCGTCGCTCGATTCTCCGAGTCGAGCGCGTTGTTTGTTGAGTGCTCATAAATCATGTCGGTGCTTCATCGCACCGGCCGAGAACTCATCGAGTAATGTTCCTTACACAACGTTGAGCCTCTTTACGCCGCGTGCTCGAAAACCTCTGACACTTCGCCTATCAAGCAGTTTGACCGAGCAGCATGAACTTCCAGTCCGTGCTGCTTTTTGAAACGTTCTCAATCGCTAAGCAGCCGCCGCAAAGAACGGGCTCCGAAGCTTGCAGAGACGTCTCTGATCTCTGCTCTCGGAAAGGTTTTTCATTTGTCTCGAAGTGACCCCCAACAAGAACGACGCACGCTGCTGTTGATGTCGTTTTGGGTCACGGTCGGCACGGTCGCAGTAACGCAAGTCGGTTGCTGGCTCGGCGGCATTTCGTTGCTGCCTCGATTGGAAGTCACTGGCTTCACAGTCGGAGCGGGAGTGCTCTTGAGTCTGCCGTTGCTTGCCGTTTTCTTCGGTCTGAAGGCGCTGCCGTTCGAACCGCTGAGACGAGTCTTCCGCATCGTTGCTCAGTACTTCGGTCCGGCGATGGCGCACTGCCGGGTGATTGAGCTAGCTCTTGTCGCGCTCGGCGCGGGCATCAGTGAAGAGTTGCTCTTTCGCGGTCTGCTTCCCGAAGTCTTGTCGGGACGCGGTGCGCTGGTCGCGATCATTGTCCCGAATGTGCTGTTTGGAATGCTGCACGCTGCGACGATCACCTATGCCGTTATTGCGACCTGCATCGGGTTGTTCTTCAGCGTCTGCTTGACGATGTGTCCCGAGACGAACTTAGTCACCGTGATAGTCGCTCACGCGGTCTATGATTTCGTCGCGTTCTTAATTGTCGCGGGAGAGCACCGTAGTCTTCCGACGTCGAATGACCTTTAAGCCCCCGTCAACGCGGCTTGATTGCCCTTTGTTATTGACGGTCTTTTGAGTGCGTCCAAAGATTTGGCCCGAATATCTACGGGCTCAAGTATCTCGGAATTATCGTGTGAAGGACCGATCGTTATCCCTTCGATCATCAAGGAGTTGCGTCATGTTGAAGTTGCGTCGGCGAGGGTTCACTCTGATTGAACTGCTTGTCGTCATCACAATCATCGCCATTTTGGTGGCGATCCTTTTGCCCGCCGTTCAGCAGGCTCGCGAAGCCGCTCGGCGTCAGCAGTGCCAAAACAATCTCAAGCAAATTGGCATCGCGCTGCACAACTACCATGCGACTCATGGCTGCTTCCCGCCGGGAGAAATTGCCCGCTTCACGACGCAAGTTGCGGGGCAAGGAACGGGACAACTTCAAGCAACGGATCCGACCGAAGCTCGCAGCACGAACTCAGTCGGTCAGGGTCGGCACGGCACGAGTTGGATGGTGATGATCCTGCCGCAAGTCGAGCAGGGTGAGATTTACAAAGTTTGGGATTTCAACAGGAACGTGCGCGATAACGGCGATACCGCGCAGAACAACCAGTTCCCATCAAATCGAGATATTCCCGCCTTCTATTGCCCGTCGCGCCGCTCAGACATGGACGTGCGAAAGCTGACCTATGTCCGACGCTGCGAGCAGACCCTCTTCACTCGGGGGGGCAATGACTACGGCGGCTGCATTGGCGATGGAATTGGATGGGATGACGTCTCGCGAGCGACATTCAATTTGACTCCGACTCAGGTCGCAGCGTTGACGCCAGCGCAATGGTATGGGCCGCAGCAGGCTCATATGGGCTCGTTCTTCGTCAACAGCAACATCCGCGAACGCGACATCACGGACGGCACGAGCAACGTCGTGATGGTCGGCGAAGTGGCTCGACTCAACATGCAGGCGCCTGATCTGCAACAGAGCAACGACGGATGGGCATGGGGCGGAGCAGCGACGATGTTTAGCTCGCGCAACGGAATCAATAAGCGTCTGCACTTTGATTCAGCCGGCAGCGAGCACTCGGGCGGCATTTGTCAGTTCTTGTTTGGCGACGGCGGCGTTCGCGGCTTGAACGAGAATATCAATCAGATCGCCTATCAAAACCTCTCGACGATCTCTGCAGGCGGACCACTTCCGCCGGGAACGTTGAACTAAGTAGGACATCCGCATTGAGCGTTTGTCGTGAGTAGCGAAAGGGACTCTGAAACCACTCGTGGGTCAGAGTCCCTTTTGGTTTGTAGTGCTGGGTTGCGACTTACGAGGCTGAGACTCGGGCCATTGCCCGCTTTCGTTGCAGAGTCAGAACGCATAGCGAGAAGTGACATCATGATTCGTCATAAGTGCGCAGGTTGTGGATCAACGCTGAAGATCAAGGACGAACTCGCAGGCAAGCCGGGCAAGTGTCCGAAGTGCAAAGCCGCGTTCATTGTTGGCCAATCTGTCGCAAACGATCTCAGTGACGATGATGTCTTGCCGTCGAGCGATAGCCCGTCGGGATCTGCGCCTCAGGCTTCCGCCGCTGACGCGAACGACGACGAAGATGACATGTTCGGTAAGGACTTCTTCAAGCTGCAGCAGCCGACCGAACGTCCGAAGTTCACGATGCCCGCATTCGACGATGAGCACGTGATTCCCGAAGAGGACGACGCGAAGCCGGCGAAAGGCGCCGCGCGAGGTGCCGGTAAAGCCGCGCCCGAGAAGCCCGCAGCGCCGGCGGTATCGAGCGTCGATTCAGCCGCTGCCATAGCCAGTCAGTTGCTGGCGAAGACGGGTAAGAAGAACAAGACCCCCGAAATGGAAGCGCTTGAGGCGAAGGCTCAAGAGGAAGCAGAGAAGGTCGATTACACCGAAGTGAAGTACATGCTGACTCACAAGGTGTTGCCGTTTGGAGGCGGTGCGATCTTGTTGGTCGGAATTCTCTATTGGATGTTTAGCTCGATGTTCGCTGAGAAGTCGAAGCTGCCGCCGCTCGGACTCGTGACCGGAGTCGTTGAAGTGCAAGGCGCGGCGGCGGCGAACTGCGATATCCGATTCGAGCCTCAAGCTGCAGTCGCCACTGAAATCGTTCAAGCGTCGTTCTCGTTCGGTCGCAGCGACGCCGCCGGTAAGTACAGCCTGCAATACAACGCACAGAATGCCGGCGCTGCCGTCGGCAAGCATCGAGTGACCGTCACCTTCAATGGTGCGATCTATAACCAAGATGTCGAAGTCAAAGCCGGCGCCAACGAGATCCCGCTGAAGTTCTAAGGCCAGACTCTGTGCGTTTCATTACACTCCGCCTTGGCCCACAAACGCGAATTCACTTCGCGGTCTTCGCAGGGCGCCGCACGCCGCTATCCGCCGACGCTCATGCCGAGCATGACACAGTTCAGTCCGCTGCCGATGCCGAGCAGAGCAACGTTGTCTCCGGGCTTGAGATGCCCGCGCTCGATGCCAATGGCCGCTGTTGTCGGTAAGGCAACAGCGCCGGTGTTGCCGAGGAACTCGACCGTCGCGAAATCCATTTCGGAACTCAGCAGCAAGCTCTCATAGAGCAACTTGCGATGAGCGCGACCGACTTGATGAGTAAACGCTTTGTGAACGTCGGCGTTGCGCCAGCCGAGCGTGCGTTTTGTCTCTTCCCAATTCCGCTTGGCGAGATCGACTCCGGCATGCAGCAACGCCTCAGAGTCCGTTTGCATGCGCGGGCGATTGTCGTGCGCATTGCTGAATTCGACTCCACCTTCACACAGTTTGTTGTGCGACGAATCCGCGAGGCAGTGTGCTCCGAGCAAGCGATTGCCGGTGCGACTGAGCTTGCGATCGCAAAGCACGATGGCCGCAGATGCCGACCCAATCGTCAGCGACGCAAACGCCGACTTCATGTCCTGACGAGTGAGCTTTGGATCGTTCAAGAGCGACTCGACCGTGCCCTCAACGAGTCCGCGACCGTCTTCAGTACCGACGACGACTCCGGCTTGAATCTGCCCTAACTCGATCATGTTCGCGATGAGTAGCGCTCCATTGAGCAAGCCGAGACACGCATTGCTCGCATCCATCACGAAGACGGACGGAGCAAGACCCGTCGCTCGATGCACCGCGCACGCCGTTGCGGGCTCAAGCTGATCGCGGCAGACCGAACCGTGAATCAACGCGCCGAACCGCTCGATCGCAATGCCGGATGCTGCGATTGCTTTGTTAGCCGTGATCGCGCTGATGTCGCTCGGGCGACTACCGCGCGGAAAGAAGCGACGCTCGCGAATGCCGGTCATCAGTTCGAGGCGACCGGCGGGCAAGTTCAAGCGGTCATAAACCGGCTGCAAGCGGGCTTCGAGTTCATCGGAAGTGACGATCTCGTCCGGCAACTGATAGGCAAAAGTTTCGAGGCAGACGTTGTGAAATCGCATTGGTAAGTCGTCGAAAAACAAGAGCCGTGAAGAGAGGCCAAATCGGCCGGCTCAACACGGCTCCGTGTGTCAGCAGGGCGAAAATTGCGGTTCGCTCCGCGAACCAACGCGACCGCAGGTCAGAGATCGAGCTTCAGTTTTTTGAATGACCGCTCGCGCCGTCATGAAGGTGCCGTCGACTATTCGATCACGATTCAGGCACCGATGCGAAGAGCTTGCATAAGTAGCATGGACTTCCAGTCCGTGCTGTCTTTGAGATGTTCGCTTTTATTACATAGTTGCCGTTGAGTGCCGATGAGCACGGGCTAGAAGCCCATGCTGCGACGACGCGGTTCATCATCTCGACAGACACCGCATGCGTGCGTCCGACATCTCGCGGAATCGCTCGCCTCATGCACCGACTGGCTCAACCGCGCGAACTCCGTTGAGCACGTTGACTAGCTCGGCAATGTCCTGCAATCGGGCGTTGCGATCAGCGACAAAGTCCGGAGTCGGGTCTTCGACATTCAGCATGACTGAACTGCGAACGAAGCGCAGACCTTGAAGCAACATGTCGCGCTGCTCTTTGGAGACTTCGAAGACAAAGAGGTCATTCATCGGGAAAGCTCACTTTCTGGGACCGGCATAGGCAGCGCGGTCACTCAGTTGAGGTCGCAGGGATTGATGGAATTCGAGTCAAAATCGCTCGCCGCATCTGAGTTCAAAGGCTTCTTCAGCGAGCGGGGCGGGATGCTAGTTTTGGTTCTGAGGCGCCTCAACCGGCGTTGTTGAGGGCCGTTATCGGCAACGGAAGTCTGAGCGATATCGAGCCGCAGAATCGGTCATGCAGGGCGACGTCACATCGAGCCGAGCTTCGTTGAGGAAGTGCCAGTCTCGCATCAGTTGCGACCGAGTCGCGCTTCCTTGATTGGATGCTCGATGTTGAAGTCGATCGCTTATCAGGACTTTGTTGCTCGCAGCGAGCCGTTTCGAAACGCATCGGCAATCGCGAGCGGAACTTCAGCTTCCGAGAGTACGACCTTCGCGCGGTTCTCTTCGGTGAGGGCTTTCATTGTCTGCTCGTTCGCGACAGCCAGTGCTCGTCGCTCTTCGGCCTTCGCGCGGGCAACGCGCATGTCGGCTTCAGCTTGATCGGCTTGCAAGCGAGCACCGACATTCTCGCCGACATCAATGTCAGCGATGTCGATCGACACAATCTCGAACGCGGTCTGCGAGTCTAAGCCTTTCGCCAATACGGCGCGGGCGATCTTCTGAGGATTCGCGAGCACCTCTTTGTGACTGTCGGAAGAACCGATCGCAGAGACGATGCCTTCACCGACTCGCGCGATCACGGTCTCTTCGGTTGCGCCACCGATGAGTTGACCGAGGTTCGTTCTCACCGTGACTCGTGCTTTCGCTTTGAGCTGAATTCCGTTCCGAGCAACGCCATCGAGCGTGAGCCGTCCTCCGCGCTTCGCGTCGGGGCAGTCGATGACTTTCGGATTCACGCTCGTTTGCACGGCTTCGAGGACGTTGCGTCCCGCGAGGTCGATCGCAGCCGCTGTGTTCCAATCGAGCTTGATCTTCGCTCGATGTGCGGCGATCAGCGCTTGCACGACGCGCCGCAGATTTCCGCCAGCAAGCAAGTGAGCTTCGAGAGCAACGGTCGTCACGTCTTCGAGTCCCGCCTGCACCGCCATAATTTTGGCGTCAACGATGACGTGCGGGTTCACCTTTCGCAGCGACATAAACAGCAGCGTGAAGGGATTGATCTGCGCGCGACTGACGAAGGCTCGCAGCCAAAGTTTGAAGTACTTCAGAAACAGAAACACCAACACCGCGACAAACATCGCGATGAAAGCACTGACGACCCATAACAAAGGATGCATCTCAGACCTCCGCCGTTGTCCCAGAAACAGAATGGCCTCATCCGAAGCGGGCGGGAGTGTAGGAGCGGTCTTCGAAAGACAACAGAAGCAGCGCGACAAAGAGCCAATGACACGCTCGAAGCCGTATTGCCGGGTTTTCGAACATAGGGCTAGAACTCGGCCCGTTCATCGAGCGGAGATCTTGCGCCGTCGGTCATGAGATCGACGTGCTCTCAAGTTTTCCGACGAATGTCGCGGCACAAACGACTGCCGCGCTGTGTTTGGCGTCTCAATCAAGGATGTGATCGACGCATGTGGAACTGGATGCGTCAGAAATTGTGCCCCGATCTCGCGATCGATCTCGGTACCGCGAACACGCTCGTGAGCGTTGAAGGCGAAGGCATCGTCCTCAATGAGCCATCGGTTGTGGCGCTGCATAAGGGGACGCGACGAGTGCTCGGCAAAGGCGTAGCTGTCGGGAAGCTCGCGAAGCAAATGCTCGGTCGGACTCCGGAATCAATCACTGCCGTGCGACCGTTGAAGGACGGAGTGATCACTGACTTCGAGCTGTGCGAAGTCATGCTGCGGTACTTCATTCAGAAGGCCAGTCGCAACGTGCGCGGCATGCGACCGCGCGTCATTATCGCAATCCCCGGCGGCATCACTCCGGTTGAGAAGCGAGCGGTCTTCAACAGCGCCGAGAAAGCCGGAGCGGGTCGCGTCTATCTCATCGAAGAATCGAAAGCGGCGGGGATTGGAGCGGGGCTCCCAATCTCCGAACCAATGGCGAGTATGGTCTGCGACATCGGCGGCGGCACATCCGACGTCGCGATCTTCAGCATGGGTGAAATCGTTGTTGCAGAGACCGTGCGCGTTGCCGGCGACGAACTCGATGAAGCGATCGTCGAATACATGAAGCAGCACTTCTCATTGCGCATCGGTTCGCAGACTGCCGAGCAAATCAAACTGCGACTGGGGAGTGCCTTTCCGCTCGAACAAGAACTCACAACCGAAGTGCGAGGACTCGACACCATCAGCGGAGTCCCGCGCAAAGCCGTTGTGACGAGCGAAGAAATCCGCGAAGCATTGAGAACGCCACTCGAAGCAATCGTGAGTTGTGCGAAGACCGCGATTGAACGCTGCAAGCCGGAACTCGTCGCTGACATCGTCGATAACGGACTCGTGCTGACAGGCGGCGGAGCGTTGCTGCGCGGACTCGATCGACTCATGCACGAGCAACTGGGGATCCCGGTGCGAGTCGCAGACGAACCACTCTTCACCGTCGCACGCGGCGCTGCGATTTGTTTAGAGCATCTCAATGAGTGGCGCGACCAATTCGATACCGGTCAGAAGGCGGCATAACCTCAACGGGCTTTGTGATGGAATCAGACGTCGAACTGAATGTTGTCTTCGCAGCGGCTCCACTGGAGCTTTACTCGCTACTGAATCTGAAGCGTCCGAAAGACGCGCAAGCGAGATCCGAGACGTTTAAGGAACTCGAAACGTCGACCGACTTCCTCGTTGAGCCGTTGCCGCCCGACGACTTCGATCCGACGCGACTCATCGAGTTTCAGGGCTATCGCGACAAACAGTTCGTACCGAAGGCAATGGTTCGCTGCGGGCTCTATCGCGTGAAGTATCCGCACCGACCGTTGCGCTGCCACTTGATCTATCTCGATCGCGAGTTCGAGGCAGCTCCCGTTGATGACGGCGGATTGTTTCAACCGCAGGTGCATTATCTCCCGGACCTGCTTGACCAGTTGCGGATCAATCAGCCGAACTCGCCGATTCTCAGCGTGCTGCATCCGCTCGTGGCAAAGTCTGAGGCCGAATTGACTTCATCCATTGGGGCGGACTACGACAACATCCGCACTTCGCCGGAGCTTAATCCCGAGCAACGTGGCGCATGGCTCAATGTGTTCCACTCTTGGATGATGAAGCGGTTCAAGGCGAACATTGAGGAGATTCAAGAGATGATCATTACGAAGCTTCCCGACGTTGAAGATTTACCGTGGGGCCAACAACTCAAAGAACGCTGGACGCGCGAAGGACTGTTGCGAGGCCGCGTTGAGGGTAAGGTCGAAGGCAAAGTTGAAGGCCGAGTCGAAGGCCAAATGGAAGTACTTCTGCGACAGCTTTCGAAGCTCACTCATGAGGCAAGCGAACTCGATGCGTCATTGGCGAATGGCACGCTCGCCCTAGCAGTGCATGCAGAACTTCATGCTCGGGTTCGGCGCGAGATCGAATCCATTCAAGCGGAACTCAATGAGCTGACGGCGCGGAATTAGTGCCGAGTTGTCGCAGCATAGGCTTCTAGCCCGTGCTCAACGGCGATCGTCAAACGATTGCGTAAGATCAAGAAGGCTGCACGGACTGGAAGTCCATGCTACTCGGACAGCCTCCTGGTAGATGTCTCCGAGAAAGGACTCTCATGACCGGCCAATCCCCTCGAACTGCGATGCTCTGTCTCGGCATCGGGGGACTGTTGCTGTTCTTGCCGAGCGGTATTGCGAGCCTCGTTCGCGACAACATTCGCGGAGCCTTCTTGCCCGGTCAGAAGTTGATGACCGCTGCTCAAGGCCATTGCCGAGCAACATTGACTGAGTTCGTGAGCGAGCAACTCATGACGCAGCAGCGAGAGCTTGATGATCTCAAGTCCGAACTTGTTGACGCTCAGCGGCGAGAACGACGCGCTCGACTCATTGCGACAAACGCGTTGCAACAGGTTGCCGAGTTACGACAGCGCCCCGAGTCGATTGAAGTCGCCGCGAGTCAGCCGCTCTTTGCTTCGCGCGCGATCGAAGCGCGCGTGATTGGGCGCGAGTTGCTCGGCTTATGGAAGTCGCGACGACTGCTTGATCAAGGCACGCGTGATGGCGTGCAAGAGGATCAATGGGTGCTCGACAGCGCCGGACTCAAGCTCGATCAGGGTGAGGATGCGCGACTCGTTCCCGGCTTAATGGTGTTTGCAGGACGATCGGTCTTAGGTCGCGTGAGCGAGGCCGGGAAGTTCGTGAGTTCGGTCGAACTCATAACGGATCGCGGCTTTCGCGCGCGGGCGACGATTGGCAGAGCATCCGGTGCGGGGCTTTCGTTCTCGACCGCCGGCTTGCTTGAAGGTGATGGCGGCGGGCTTTGTCGGCTGACGCAGATTCCGGCAAACGAGTCAGTCGCCGTCGGAGATGACGTCTTCACCGTGCCGCTCGATAGCTCGATCGAATCGCCGTTGATGTTCGGTCGAGTGGTCTCGGCCACTCCCGGTTCGCTGCATTGGGATGTCGTCATCAAGCCGACGGTGCAAGCGGACTCGCTGAGCACGGTGCAGGTGCTGACAACGGGATTCAATCCGCAACGCATTGCCGGTCGGACTCCGTGATCTCGCTTCAATTCAGAAGACGACATGAAACTCCTTTGTTTGATCATCGCCGCTTACTTCGCGCTCGCGTTCGAGACGACGATTGCTCCCGATCTCTTCGGAGCAATGCGCTGCGGTATTTTTCTTTGGCCGATCGTGCCCTTCATCGCGCTCCTCTTGCGGCCGTCATCGAGCATTGTGTTTGCCGCCTGCTACGGCCTCGCGATCGACGCACTCGGCAGCGGTCGATTGGGCGTTTGCTCGATCTTGTGCGTGCTCGCAGTCCTCTTGTTGCAGCGAGTCTGCACGGCAGCCGCGCTGAGCAAACTCGGTCGCACAATCGGACTGACGTTCGCGACGAGCGTTGCGCTCTCGATGACGCTGTTCGTTGTCGAGTCATTGCTGCACGCCGCTGAGCGACCGGCGGTTGCTCCGAGTCGGTTCGTTGTGCAACTGCTCGTCACGTCGGTTGTTGGTGCAGTCGTTGCCGGATTGGTCTCGACGTCATTGCGGATAATTGGGATGAAGCGCCCGAACTCGAACCCATTCGCCGCTCGCTGAGTATTGGCCATTCGGAGTGCAAAGCTCTCGCATTGCGACCGCGTGCAGTTCAGCGACTTCGTTTGTCGGATTGCCCTCTTCACTCGACGGCAAACGATGTCTGTAGTTCCGCTTACAGGCAGTTCGTGAGAGACCGGCTAGAGCCGGGACTGCGAACGCAACTGCATCCGAGCACTGCGATTAACAATGAGATCCCTGCTGCGCCACTCGATTCAATGTTCAACAAACCTCAAAGCACGCTGACTCCCGAGCCACTCGCGCCGTCGTTGCGTGCGGAGTTCAGTCTTGATCGCAAGCCGCTACTGAGGCTGATCGTGCTGTTTGTTGTGCTCGTCGTTCCATTCGGAGTCGTCGCAGCACGTCTCGGTCATTTGCAGACGACTGATGCCGACGAGTTCGCTGTCGGGCTCGAAGCGAAGCCGACGGAAGCGTTCGAGTCGATCCCGACGAAGGACGGGCGCATCCTCATGGGCGGCAGCGTCATGGCGCGAGATACGACTACGTATCGACTCAAGCTGCACTACCGCTGGCTCGAAGAACCGGCGGATGAGCAATGGCTCAAACGTAAAGCGCAAGCGACGTTGAATAAGGCGGATCGGCGCAACAAAGCGAAGCTCGAAGCGGCGAAAGAGCAACTGCTGACGTCTCGGCAGCGCATGTGGGAGCGGCTCGTTGAAGTCATCGGCATTGATGCGGACGAGTTCGCTGAGCGACGTCGAGCCGTGCAGACTCGCGTTGAGAAACTCGTCGATCGCGTTGAACGCAAGAACGAGGAACAACGATTACATGCTGATGCCGAAAGGCAGCGTGAACTCGAAGAACAGCTCGCTCATCAGAAATGGTGGGAGACTGCCGAGACGGTCGTGCGTCGCGAACTCACGACTCCGCCGAGACGACCGAAGTCGGAGCCAATCGTCGTCAAAGAAGAGCTGAGCTATCACGTGATTGCTGAGGACGTGCCGTTTGATCGTCTCTCGGAAGTGATGACGAACGCGGCGTTGTTTCCGGGACTCGACTTCGAAGTCACGACGCGGCGCGAGTACCCGCAAGGTCCGCTTGCTTCTCACTTCATGGGAGTGCGGCGAGTTCCCGAAAGTGCTGCGAGTGAAGACACAACGTCGACTCAAGAACTCGAACGCGCCGAGTTATGGCCCGATGACCGAATCGGAGTCGGCGGCCTCGAAGGCCAATACGACCGATGGCTCAAAGGACGACGCGGACTGTTGCGCGTCGTGCGAAATGGCGACGGCGAAATTGTGCAGCGCGAGATCGTGCGGCAGCCGCGCCCCGGCGCGGATATCGAGTTGTCATTGATCGAGCCGTTGCAGCGCGCCTGCGAGAAGATGCTCGACGAAGTGACGGGCACGCATCCCGCACTTTGGAGCAAAGACGGATCGCTCCTTTCAAAGACCGTCGCGACCAATCTTGCTGACGATCCGCATGACCCGAGTGGCGACAACGCTCCCGCTCAGCCAATCGGCGGATGCGTGATCGCGATGAATGTCGCGACGGGAGAACTCATTGCCGCCGCTGCCGCACCGAGATTCGATCAGCGGCTCTACGGCGACTTCGATCCCGAGTTATGGGAGCGGCTCTTGAGTGATCCGCATCGTCCGTTGTTTCCGCGCGTAACTCAGATGCAGCTCGCTCCCGGTTCCGTCTTCAAAACAATGACGGCGATTGCAGCACTCGAAGAACGCAAGATCGCTCCGACCGAGATCGTGACTTGCAACGGCTACTTCAAAGATCCGTCGAAGCATCGCTGCATGATCTACAAGAAGTTTGGCAAGACGCATGGCGCGGTGCGGATTACGGACGCGCTTTGTTGGTCATGTAACTGTTTCTTCTTCGAAGCAGCGTCGCGATTGGGAACGGATCGACTGGCTCACTGGAGTCAGCAACTCGGATTCGGTCAGCCGACGGGCATTGATGTCGCCGGTGAAGTCGGCGGTCATCTCCCGGCATCGCGTATTTCTGATTACATCCAGTTGGCGGCTCATGAAGAGACCGGCAGCAGCAGTACTCGCCGACGAGTGACTCAAACGGCAAGTCGTTCAAGTCGGTCGGGAGATAACGACACACTCGGCTTCGGTATCGGACAGGGAACGGTCACGGTGACTCCGTTGCAGATCGTGCGGCTGATGGCTGCCGTTGCGAATGGAGGGCAGCTCGTGCAACCGCATGTCGTGCAGGGCATTGTCGACCGCCGTCCGACTCATCGCAGTAGTGACGACGCTTCCGACTTCCCGCCGCTGCCGAACTTCGAACCGCGAGCATCGGGAGTCTCCGAGCGCACCTTGCACTTCGTTCGAGAGGGGCTTGAGTTAGTGGTGTCAAAAGGCACCGGGTTCGGCTCGGTGCGTATGAAGGAAGTTGCGATCGCCGGAAAGACCGGCACCGCAGAGACGGGCGGCAATCGTCCCGATCACGCATGGTTCGCGGGCTATGTCCCCGCCGATCAGCCGCAGATCGCCTTCGTCGTCGTCCTCGAGCACGGCGGCTCAGGAGCAAAAGCCGCCGGCCCGATCGCGCATAAGCTCGTCGAAGAATTGCTCGCTCTCGGTGTGATCGCGCGGTGAACGGGACGAGTTGCGACGGTCGTATGAATCAACGACCTGCTCTCGTGCGACATCTCGAATCGGCAGAACCAGTAGAGCTTTCCGGACCCGCGATCCTTTCGCACGCGATGCGTTGAACGCGGCTTGAGAGGAACTCCTCCGCAATTGGTCCGAGGTTGTTCGAGTCGCTCCGAAGCAGTGGTAGGTTTGAGGCAGAAGCCGCGACGTTGCGGCGCGGGTCGTCGAAGTCGCTTACTTCGACTCGGTCTCGGAAGCATCCGACTTCGGTTGCTGAGTACGGCTGACGCCGATCAGCGAGCAGTCGCTCGCTCATCGCTTGCTGCTGTCGAGCTTTGGAACTCCGGACCGCTTTTGATTCCGTCCCTGCATTTCCCCTCGGAGGACACCATGAGTTTGTTTCGTCGTTTCGCATTGATGGCGATTGCGGGTTCGATGTCATTGGCACCGGCATTCGTGCCGGCGGCTGAGCCTCGCACCGATTCAAAGACGGACGCAAAGGCTGAAGCGAAGCAGCCCATCAGCATCAATCTGACGCCGCGCGTCGGACGCGTGCAGGACGTTGATGGCACCGTCAACGCTGTTGGCACGCCAGTCATCTTCATCAAGTCGGGTCTGCCCGGCGAACCATGGTGGGTGCAGAACAACCCGATGCCGTCGGGACCGAAGCAATTCAAAGTGAAGCTCATCTTCGGCAATGAGAAGTCGCAGCCGGGAGCTCAGTTTCATGTCGTTGCAGTGATGCTGCCTCGAACCGCTCGCTTGCAGGACTATCGAGTCGGCTCGCAGCACACGAACTTGCCCGAGTTCCCTCAATCAAATCGTCTGCAAGTGACGCTGCTCGGGGGCAATCAAAGTCCGGGAGTCGAGATCATCCCGTCGCCTGCTGCGGCACTCGAAGCGGCGAACAACATTAAGCCCGAAGGCGCTGCAGATACTGATGCCGCTGAAATGGTCGGCGATGATGACACTGTTTCGGTCGTGACTCCTGCAGCCGATGCCGAAGTCCGTCGTGTCACGGAAATTACAGGAAAAGTCGCAGCGGGTCATTCGCCCGTCATTCTCGTTCGCCCGCTGACGAACGAGAAACTTTGGTGGATTCAGAACCGTCCGGTCATTGGCGCCGATCAAAGCTTCAAAGGCAAAGTGGTGCTCGGCAGCGAGAAGACGCCGGAAGGCACTCGCTTCCGAGTGATGGTGCTCGCGTTCGACGATGCGAAAGCCGCCGCAAAGTTGAAGGTCGGCGAGTCGCTCAAGGAACTGCCGGAAGGTGTGAAGAAGTCGTCCGAAGTGACGGTGACTTATCGCAACTCGAAGCCCGTTGGCGTCGAGGCGAAGAAGGCCGCTCCGTCACCCGAACCGAAGACTGCTGATGCCGGCAAAGAGAAGTCTTGATTGACGATGTCTCTCTGCGGGAACTCACCGGCAGTCATGCTCGGAATGCAGTGATGCGGTCGATGGCTTAAGCCCCAATGGGCGGGATTCGATAGCCCAGTCCGATAGGACTGGGGACACGAACCGCATCACTGAGCGAGCCCCAACGGGGCGAGATTCGATAGCCGCTCGGCAGTCCGCAGGTGCTGAACTCGTAGCTCCGTCTCTCCGAGACGGAGCATTTTGCAGGACGAAGCTGCTTCAGAAACGCCAGTTCGAATCCAATGACGAACTCGTAAGGGGCGATTAGTAAGCCGCTTCGTCACGCAACAAAGGCCGCCTCGGAGAGTCGGCCTTACGTTTCAGTTTCCCGCTCACACCGGATCGCTACACCGAACCGGGCAACTGAAGAGGCAGACTGGGAACTAAGGCTGCTGAGTTCGTCAAAGATGCTTCATCAGACGCGGCTTGCTTCAGTAGCAACTGAATGCGAAGCGCTTCAGGAATTCTTATGCCCCGGTTCCTTCCGATCGCCGCGAGCTTGCTGATTCTCAGTGGGCTTGCGGCGTCTTCTTTGGCGCGCGAACCGGTCAGTGAAGTGCATGAGACTCTGCTCATTGACGACTTCGAGCGGGATGTCCGCAATCAACTCGGCGGGTTGCGCAACTCGTTCGTCAAAGCTCCGTCTGTTGTGAAAGCGAAGCGGGTCATCGGCGATGCGCACGACGTGAATGGGCTCTGCGCGAAGATCACCGCGCGGCAAGCAGTGAGTGGCTTCTGCGGCTACTGGGTGCACTTCTTCGATCGCAGTCAGTCCTCGCCGACATATCTCGATGCGAGTCAGTGGCATGCGATCGCGTTTCGCGTGCGCGGCCAATCGGGCGGCGAAGACTTGCTTGTGAAGCTCTCTGATGCCGAGTGGGCGGCGAAGCAGGACTCAGTGCCAGTCGGGCTCGTCAGCGACCTCTTGCCCGGCGGCATCACGACTGATTGGCGAGAGGTGCAGATCCCTCTCAGCAGCTTGAAGCGGCTCGATGTGCGGCAACTCGCGGGCATCAGCTTCAAATGCGAGTCAACGACCGAGCAGACCGTCTTCATTGATGACATTCACTTGAAGCGGCGTCCTCAGTCGGTGCTGCCTGTGTCGCAACGATTACATGCAGCGCAGCTCAAGCACCCGGCGCCGCCGAGAGCGTTATGGGTATGGTCGACCGAGGAACTCATTCAATCACCGAGCGAGTGCCGAGAGCTCTTTGAAGTCTGCTCGCGCGACGGCATCGGTCGATTATGGGTGCAAGCTCCGTATGACCGATTGCAGGCGAGTTGTGTCTTACGCCGTCCGACCGAGTTGCGGCGGTTTCTTGCAGCAGCGCATCAACGCGGCATCTCAGTCGAGGCGCTTGACGGTTATCCCGAGTTCGCATTGCGCGAGCATCACGACAAACCGCTTTCATTGATCGACGCGATTCGCAGCTTCAATGAGCAGTCCGCAGCGAACGAGCGGTTTGACGGCATCCATTTCGACAATGAGCCCTATGTGATTCTCGGATGGCACGATCCGCTGATTCGCGAGCAAATCCTGCATGACTTCTTGACGCTCAATGTTGAGTGTCAGCAACGGGCTCGCGCGGGCGGCATGCAGTTCGGAGTCGATTTGCCGTTTTGGTGGCAGTCGCAAGCGACGCCTCAGTCCGATCCCGTCGGCGCGGTCACGTTTCGCGGAGTGCGGAAGCCGGCAAGTCATCACTGCATCGATCTGCTCGATAACGTCGGCATCATGAACTACCGCGATTCAGCCGACGGCTCGGACGGCATGCTGCGCTACGGTCGCGAACTGCTGACTTACAGCGACGGCGTCCCGCACGCCCGCATTCATCTCGGCATCGAGACCTTCATTGAGCAACCCGCTGCGGCGCACTTCGTTGTCGGCTTACCGATCGCAGAGTTCCGCGCGGCCTTGCTCGATCGCGGAGCAAAGTTCGCTCGACTCAGCCGAGTGAATGATTGGCGGCTCTGCCGTCTCGACGACGGAGAACGCGTGCATGTCGGATTGTCGCTGCCGGACGAACTGACTCCCGCTGAGCAACAACTGGCAGCGCGAACGTTGATCGAGATCGCGCGCGCCTTCGGTCATTTAAGTTCGCCGCGCAGTGACTTTGCATTGCTCAGCAAGATTGAAGAGCACATTCAGCACGAGTCTGAATGGCAAAGCTTCTCTCGCGCGGACATTCGCGATGATGAGTTCGACGCGACGTTTCTCGGCTTCAAGTCGAATGCCGTTATGCCGAGCAAAGTCACATTCGGGGATGACTCGTTGCGCGAGTTGCATGAGGAAGTCGACTTCGCCGAGCGCGGCTTTCGGCAATACCGCAGCTATGCCGGCATCGCCGTGCATTGCTGGGAGAGCTATCGCAAGCTGCGACGCTGATCTCGATGGCGTAGCCGAAATCGTCAGATTTCGGACGGTGGAAATGCCTGAAATCTCACGATTTCAGCTACGTGGTGCGCTGCAGAGTTCACCGTGCTGAGGAACGCTCGCAGTGCTTCTCGTGAATTGAACCGAGATGCTGAACGACGGCATTTTGAGAAGCTCAAACCGTGCTCGTCAGCAACTCGCACTCGATCCGCTCGGTTTACGCTTCGTCCTTCGTGTCATCGTTCGTCTCATCGAGCGAGTCTTCAGGAGCGAGCGCGATGCGCTTCACCATCGTCACTTGATTGCCGGTCTCGTTGTAGGAGACCTCATCCATAAACGACCGCATCAGCAGCATGCCGCGACCACTCGGCCGTTCGAGAAATGCCGGATCGGTCGGATCGGGAACGCTTCCCGGATTGAAGCCCGGTCCCTGATCGCGAATGACGAACGTTGCTTTGTTCGGCGTCAGATTCACGTCGACGAAGAGTTGCCGTTCGAAATAGGGCGAGAGCTTCATGCGGGCCTTTGCGGTCTGCTCATAGAGCCCTTGATCGTTGTCGCGCAGGCTCGAACTGACTTCGAGGTTTCCGTGATAGAGCGCATTAAGCAGCGCCTCTTCAAGCGCGATGCCGATCCGCAGCCGATCGTTCTCACCGAAGTAACGCATGCTCTTGAGCATCTCGCGGATCTGCTGCACGAGGGCTTGCACCAATGACGTCTCATTGGCGAGCACAAACGATGTCTCTGAGCGGACAATGCGATTGCGCAGCCGCGTTTGTCCTTGATCCATAGTCGCAATGGCAATGACTTGCTCGAGCGTATGCAGCAAGTCCTCATTGAGTCGTCGCTTCGTGACATAGCTCGCAGCGCCGCGTTTGAGAGCCTCGACCGCGAGTTCCTCACTCCCTTGAGCCGTCATCAACACAACGGGCACGAGTGGGTAGCTGCTCTTCACCGCTTCAACGAGTTCGAGCCCATTCATCTCGGGCATGTGCAAGTCGGTCAGCACGGCATCGGGGATATCGAGTTCAAGATGCTCGAGCGCGTCTCGGCCATTGATGGCATAGACCAAATTGAACTCGCCTTGTCGCTGTAGCAGTCCGCCGACCAAACGCCGGTCAACGGTTGAGTCATCCACAATCAGGATGGTCTTCATGATGTCGCTTTCGTGACAACGATCTCGCGCTGCCCTCGTGTCGTAGTCACGTTCGTCAGAACGCGGGGCAAGCGGCGTTTGGCCTCGCCGTACCTCACTCCGTTGAAACTGTTGTTACATCCCTGTGTAACTTCGCCGCGAGCATACTGGCCACTAACCCCGCTCGGAATTCAGGAACTCACGCAGTTGCGTCCCGATGCTCGCAATTGCCTCTTCAAGTTCCGGCAGCATTCGCGCGACCTCTTCGAGTTCTTGCTGCTTCGCTGATTGCTCACAGTGCCATGCAACGTCGTGCGCTCCCTGCGCTCCGAAAGTGCGAAAGCCGGCTTTGATGGTGTGAGCAAGTCGCGATGCCGTCTTCGCATCCGCAGCGTTGAGCGCCGCTCGCAGTCCCGCTTGCACCATTGCCGCTTCTTCGATGAAGGCTGCCGCGATCTCGATCAACAACTCGCGATCGCCGACAACCGTTTGCTCGGCGACCGACCAATCGACACTGAATTGCCGATGCTCGCCGCGTTCGAGATTGCGATCGTCATGACCGCTTTTGGTTTGTTGCGCAGCAGTCGCAGCGGAGTTGCTTGCCGAACTCTGAGAGGTGCCGTTCTCGCTCGGCTGCAATGACGACTGCTCACGATCAGCAGTCGCGCCTCGATTGAGGACGAGCGATTCGAAATCAACGACCGAGCGGATCGCATCAAACAGCAACTGAGCCCGCACCGGCTTCGTCACATAGTGGTCCATTCCGGCTTCGAGACACTTCTCACGATCGCCCGTCATTGCATGTGCGGTCATCGCGATGATCGGCAGATGCGCCGTTCCGTGCCGCTCGCTTTCGCGAATGCGGCGCGTCGCTTCAAGCCCGTCCATCTCCGGCATTTGCACGTCCATCAGCACAACGTCGAAGTCCTCAACTTCAAGCATTTCGACGGCTTCACGTCCGTTGTTGGCGACGCTCACTTGATGAGCGAAGCGGTGCAAGATGCCGAGCGCCAGCTTCTGATTCACGATGCTGTCTTCGACGAGCAGCACGCGCAACGGCGGCAATTCAATCTCATTGGTGAATGCCTTTGTGTTGCGATCCGGCTCGCTCTGATTGATGCCGAGCGCGCTTACGATCGCGTCGAAGAGTTCTGATTGCTTCGGCGGTTTGCGCAGATACGCCGCGACGTTGAACTGCTTGCATCGCATGCCGTCGCCCGGTCGATCGCCGGATGTCAGAAGAATGACAACCGGTCCCGAGATGCGCGGGTCGCGATGTAGCAATTCTGCCAGTCGAAAGCCGTCTGCATGCGGCATATGCACGTCGCTCACGACGAGCCCGAATGGCTCTTGTTGTTCCTTTGCGATGCTCAAGACCGCAACGGCTTCCGCAACGCTCTCAACGCACGTCGGCAGCATGCCCCAGTTGCGGAGCATCTCATCGAGAATCAATCGGTTCGTCGCATTGTCATCAACGACGAGCGTCTTCGTTCCCTGCACGGCTCGACCGAACGGCCGCAGCGGTGCGACATCGGACACTCCGAAGTCAGCCGTGAAATAGAAACGGCTGCCGCGCCCGACTTCGCTCTCGGCCCAAATTCGGCCGAGCATGCAGTCGACCAATCGCGAGCAAATCGCGAGGCCCAATCCCGTGCCGCCGTACTTGCGAGTCGTCGAAGTGTCAGCCTGCTCGAACGCTTGAAAGACGACACTGAGCTTCTCGCTCGGAATACCGATGCCGGTATCCGAGACGACGAACTGCAAACGCACGCGCGGTGTTGCCGCTGAGTCTGCTGACGAATCGACTCGGCCACTCTCCGTAGCCGCTTCGTTTGCAGAGGCTTTCGCATCGGACTCAATCACCTCAGTGCGATCGTCTTCAACGACCGTCACTCGCACGACGACCTCTCCGCGTTCGGTGAACTTGATCGCGTTGCCGACGAGATTCACAACGATCTGCCGCAACCGCGACGGATCGCCGAGCAGTGCATCGGGCACCGACGGGGCGATGTGATGAATCAACTCCAGTCGCTCGCGATTGGCTCTGATGGCGAGCGACTTCAATGTGTCGCCGATGACTTCGCGGAGACTGAAGAGCGTCTCTTCGAGTTCGAGTTTCCCGGCTTCGATCTTCGAGAAGTCGAGAATGTCATTGAGCAGCCGCAGCAGAGATTCGCCCGAATCGCGCACGGTCGCGAGATAGTCGCGCTGCAACGGTGTCAGATCTGAATCGAGTACGAGTTCAGTCATCCCGAGAATCGCATTCATCGGAGTGCGGATCTCATGACTCATGTTGGCGAGGAAGTCGCTCTTCGCGCGGTTCGCGGCTTCAGCGGCTTCTTTCCCCCGGCGCAATGATTCTTCTGCTTGTTTGCGCTTCGAGATGTCATGCACGAAGGCCGCGAAGAAGACGGTGAGTTCTTGCACGATCGGAACGATCGCTAGTTCGGCGGGGAACTCATGACCGTCGCGATGCAACGCCATCACCTCAATGCGTCGACCGACGATTCGGCCTTCACGCGTCTCATTGAATCGCTTCAGTCCGTCCCAATGTGCCGCGCGATTGCGAGGCGGAACGATGAAGTCCGCGAGCGCCTCGCCGAGCACGTCTGCTCGCTTCCATCCGAAAGTCCGCTCGGCTTCGTTGTTCCAGTCGATGATCGCGCCGTCGGAGTCCATTGCGATGAAGGCATCGTTCGCAGTGTCGACGATCATGCGGTTCAGTCGCTCGGAGGCCCGCAATGCGTTGAGCGCTTCCTTCTGCTCCGTGATGTCGCGCGAGATACCGAACGTGCCGACAACCTTTCCGCGTTCATCGCGTAAGGGCAGCTTGCTCGTTGAGACCCATGTACGGCGTCCGTCGGGCCATGTTTCGCATTCCTCTTTGCCGAGCACAGCTTCGCCGCGAGCCATCAAATCGAGTTCGTCTTGTCGCGCTTCTTCCGCATGCTCGCCGGTGAAGAAGTCGCGATCGCTCTTGCCGACTGCATCACTCGGATCAACGAGCCCGAACCACTTCGCCATTGCATGACTAACGCGGATAAAGCGGCTCTCGTCATCTTTGAAGTAGATGTTGTCCGGCAGATTCTCCATCAACGCGCGCAGCAGTGAGCGTTCTTGTTCAAGCTCCAATAAGAGCTGATGTCGCTCGAGCGCGTAGTGAATTGCATGCTCGAGGCGCGTGATGTCGTACGTGTCTTTCGCGAGATAGTCCGACGCGCCTGCTGCCAATGCTCGCTGATCAATCGCGCGATCCGTTTGCCCGGTCAGAATGATGATTGGCTTACGGCAACCGGCCGCGCGTGCTTGCTGCAGCAGTTCAATGCCGTCAGCCAATCCGAGCCGGTAGTCAACGAGATAGACGTCATGCTCGAGCCGCAATAACTGAGCGAGCCCCTCATCGAAGTCGCTCGCCCACTCCATCGTGACGGGTCGACCATTGACGTCGCTGAGCAACTCCTGAGTGAGCACGAATGAGTGCTCGTCATCATCAATCAAGAGAACTCGCAGCGGACCGTTATTCATGAATGTCACCCCGGACGTCGAGATTGCTCAACTCCAACAAACTGACCCATCAAGCGGTCAGGGGTTATGACATCCTTTTCGCTTCGAACAAGAAGAGCGCGGAGCAGGCATCGATAGAGAGTCGTCAGGAGCGGCCTTAGTCAGTACGCCTCAACGATGTTCTCGCCCCCATGAGCCGGGTTGCCGATCAGTCGCTGCCGTCTGGGATCAACCACAAAGTCGAGCGATTCTAGCGGGATCTGTCCGACAAGGACTGGGACTGAATCGGGAACATACATGACATCGGCGCTGCAGAAGCGATCTTGAATCGTCAATCGGACTGGGCCGTACACGTTGGCTTCGCCGGGACCAACACTGCTCGTGATCTTTCGCACGAAGAGCTTCTTCAATCCCAGTTGTCGAATGAGACGACTGGGAAGCGAGAGAAATGTCGCTCCTGTATCGACGAGTGCATCATTCACGACTAGGCGACGTACTTGATCCGAGGCGAGCTGCTGCCGATCCTCGTCCCACAAGTCTTGAAGGTTCTCGATCAGCATCTCAGTAGTGACACGGCCCATTGTCATCTCCATAGGTGCCTCCATATCGGAGTGCTCCGGTCGAACGGAGCACTCCTCAATGCAACTACACAATTAGTAGACCCCGACGACCGTGCTCTTGAGCAACTCATGGAACGGGCGAGTGCCGCTGATTCCGTCCCATGGATACTTCGCGAAGGGCTTCTCTCGCTCGCCTTCGTCGCGCTCCATAAACCCGGGAATGAAGAGCTCCTTCGTGAATGTGTAGAGCTTCACGCGACCGGTTCCGCCGTATTCAACGACCTTGTTGTAGTCCTTGAAATCAACGACCTCGATGACCGCTCGCGGCTGCGGGGCGTAGTAGCTGATCTTGTAGTTGTCGACGGGATCGAAGGGCTTGCCGCAAGCGAGACCCATCAACGTGTTGCCGTAGGTCGGAGCGATGTAGGAACCGTCGAGCAGTTCTTCATGACAGAAGCGGTACCACTGCTGATTGAGTTCTGTGCCGCCGCAGAAGATGCCTTTGATTCCCTTCTGACGCAGACTTGAGCCTTGATCGATCAGCTTCATCGCCAGCTTCTCAAGCAGCTTCGGAGTCATGAAGGCGCATTGAATGTTGTGACCGGCATTGAGGATCGTCAGTGCTTGATCGATGACGTGCTCGGCATAGTCGTTCGCTTCTTGAACTTTGCCCTTCTTCAAGAGCTTCACGACCCAGCGCGGATCGAGGTCGATGCAGAAGCAGATGCCGCCGCGA
>CAZNMS010000103.1:0-22626 GCA_964573505.1 uncultured Planctomycetaceae bacterium
AAACGGCTCGCTCACTGATCTGCTCGAACATGTCGGACTCAGAGATCTTCTGGTCGATGAGTTCGAAGAGATGAGCTTTGAAGTCACCGAGATCTTCCGCACTCGCGTTCTCGATCCCCAGAAAGCAGATCCGCTTCTTTGCGGGGCCGAGCCCTTCATGGCTGACCTGCCGGATCTGCGAGCACTCTTTGCCGAGCAGCTTGCCGACCGCTTCGGTCACTTGCTCTTCGTAGACCTCTGAGCCGGCTTTGTGACTGCCGACCATATTGTTCTCGTCCTTCTTGAGGACGTGCGCGTATTGCTTGCCGCGACAGCCGCTGAGTCCCAAAACGACGGTCGACAACGCCGTACCGCCGAGCCACTGCACGAATAACCGTCGATCCATAACGAATCCCTTCGAGGTCGAACTCGCTGTTGCCCTTTTGATGTCGGCCACTTCCGAGAGGCCGTCTCTATTTGATTCATCGACATGCGGCTCGAACTCGGTCGAGTGCGATTGTGCCGATTGCTCCGTTTTCGCGGAGAAGGGGAAGACGGACTCAAGGTGCCTTCCCGCGCGGGCGGGGATGCTATCCGTGCTCTCGAATTGCCGGGAGATGAGTTCAAGTCGCAGGGGATTCCATCCCGGGCGAAGAGCGAGTGCGGCCACTGAGTCAGAACCGGTCGCCCGCCACTTATCTCCCGGTTTGCGGTTCAACGTCTCACTCATGACCGCGCTGGGTATAAGTCTCCGCAGGCCTCGTTCTTGACGGTGAATCGCAGAGTTCATGCAGGCGACTTCCCGCTGAGGCTCGGGATGGAATCCCAAGCTACGGCTGAGGCGGCCAAAAAAACTCACACTCGAAGCGAGAAATGGCTGCGAGCCGCCGCTAAGTTTCCCGCCCCCCGCAGCCTGCCGATGACGGCATGACGCGCGCGGAATCGATGCCACTTCTACTTCGCAGACCTAGTTGATCACGTCGAGGTTTTGATCCATGCACCCATCGCTGCTGAGTCGTCCGCTCATGAGAACGCTGATGTTCTTCCTGTGCCTTGTTGTTTCATGGGCCCTCCTGCCGACGTTCACGCCGAGCGTTTCGTTCGCTCAAGAAGGCGAAGCAGTTGAAGGTGAAGCCGGAGCAGAAGGCGGCGGAACGGCGACCGAAGAAGGCGGCGCACAAGAGCAGAACTTCCTCGTATGGCTCATTCATACGTCCGGTTGGATCGGCGCCATCATCCTGCTGATCTCGTTCTACTTCGTGCATGTCGTCGTGCTGTCCTTCATGACGTTTAAGCTCGATGAAGCCGTGCCGCCGCAGCTTGTCGACGGCGTTGAAGAAGCCCTCAAGAAGCGCGACATCGTCGGGGCTTACAACCTCGTGAAGGAGAACGACACCTTCTACGGCAGCGTCATGCAGGCCGGCATTTCGTCGTTGCCGTATGGCCTCTCGCACTCGCGCGAGTCGATGGAGCGAGCGGGCGAATCGTCAACGGGGGATATGGACCGACAAATCAGCATGCTCGCGGTCATTGGTTCGCTCGGCCCGATGATTGGGTTGCTCGGTACGCTCAAGGGCATGATCGGCGCCTTCAGCGTCATCGCCATCTCGGGCACGCAGCTCAAAGCCAGTCAGGTTGCCGGTGAGATTTCTGAAGCACTCGTGCTGACGTTCGAAGGTGTCGCGCTCTCGGTGCCCGCGATCTACTTCTTCGCTCTGTTCAAGAACAAGATTCAGCACATCTCTTCGCACGTGATGACTGTGACCGACGATCAAGTGCTTCGCATTCACGCGATTCAGCAACGTCAACGCGCTGAGAAGGGCTAGTCGCCCGCCGCGCGTTCACTCGTTCCAAAGCTCTGCTTGGGAACGCAAGTCCGGGAAGCTCTGCTTCCCGTGAGTCATGCCGACAGTCGAACTTGCATTACACGGGAAGCAGAGCTTCCCAATTGCGCGTTCCCAAGCAGAGCTTGGGAACGAGTAAAAGAGGAGTCGTCATCGTGAGCGGATCGCTCGCTTCCGCAGACAATGTTGAACCCAACATGACGCCGATTTTGGACATGGTCTTTCAGTTGATCACGTTCTTCATGCTCGTGATCAACTTCAAAGGCGCGGCCCTTGATCAGTCATTGCAGCTTCCGATTCTCGGTTCGGCGAAACCGATCGAGTCGGCTGAAGGCGAGTCATTGCTCGTCTTAAACGTTGATCCGGACGGCAAGCTGAAAGTCGACGGTTCGGAGCAGAAAGACCCCGGGTCCTACATCAAGCAAGAGGCGCGCGTCTGTCTGAAGACGGCGCAGGCCGAGAATCCGAAGCTGACTGCTCAAGACGAACTGCCGACGATCGTTGTCATCCGAGCGGACGTCAACACGCACGTCGATGCGGTCAACACCGTCGTCACGCTCTGTCAGAGAGAACGCTTCAAGCGGTTCTCATTCCGCGCTCTAAGCCGGAAGGGGGACAACTAGCGATGCGTAAGAAAAAGCATTCCAGCAGCGAAGTGCAGCTTAATCTGGCCGCGATGCTCGACATGGCGTTTCAGTTGCTCGCGTTCTTCATCCTCACGTTTAAGCCGGCTGCCGTTGAGGTCGAGCTGCGCATGAACTTGCCGCTGCAGCAAGGCGTTGCGAGCTACAAAGACACGAAGACCGAAACTCCTCAAAACGCTCGTCCGCCGGACGGAGTAGTCGCGATCTACGAAGCCATTCCGGTGCATGTTGATGCGGAAGGCGACGGCAAGATCAGCGGCATCAAGCTCGGTCAGCGAAGCATCGTCACCGGGCAAGCAAACGACTCATCGCTCGCGCTGTTGGGGCAAGAGTTAGGCAAGCTGATCTCGCAGCCCAATGCGGTTGATCGCGTCGAGATCGTGATGTCGAGTAAGTTAAATTACTCGGAGTTCATCCGCGTGATGGAAGTCTGCACGAAGCAAAAGCTGGCCAATGGCAAGCCGCTGTCGAACATCAACTTCAAAGTGAAGTAGGACGGATGACACCGAGTGACGATGATCGTCGCCTTTCGCTCCGCGAAAGCGCCCCCGAGCTTGCCTCGGGGGTTTAACGGCCTTTGCACTACTCGAATTGCCCTTGATTTTAAGTAGCGCAAAGGCCGTTGAACCCCCGGCACAAGGCCGGGGGCGAAAAGTTCACAGCCTCGGAGCGAAAGGCGACAATCTCAACTCATCGTTTCGCCGCAGGAGCCCTCTCATGTCTCGCTATCGTCGCGGTCCAATCGGGAAGGCATACGGCGCGAACAGCAAGCCGCGTCTGCTGACGCCGATCCTGCTGCTGATCATCGTTTCGATGATCTACACGCAGGCCAAAGACGCGCGCAATTGGCGCTGGCTCGTCGCTCAAGAGAAGGAGCTAGAGGCCGAGAAACCTGCAGCGACTCCGAAGCCCAAATTGTGGAAGGAAGTCGTCATCGACGTTCCGCACGACGGCAACCCGGAAGAACTCGCGACGAGCCGGATGCAGTTGCAAGCAGTCACTGACAAACGCCCGCTCGAAGGGCTTGAGATGCCGAGCTACTACCGCTTGCTCAAGTGGGCTCGGGCTCAGCCGTTTGAAGACCTTGAAGTTCGTGCGAAGCGCAACCCGGTCTATTCACAGTTCTTCGAGTCTCCGGACAAGCATCGCGGGCAACTCTTCCGTTTGAGGCTGCACGTGCGACGCATCGTCGAGCACGAAGACTTACCGCAGAACTCCGCCGAAGCGCGGAAGGTCTACGAGCTATGGGGCTTCACTGACGAATCGAAGGATCATCCTTTCGCGATCGTCGTGCCCGAGATTCCCAGTTGGTTCAAGGTCGGCGGAGAAGTCGAAGAGGAGTGCGTTGCTGTCGGCTACTTCTTCAAGTTGCTGGCCTATGAAGCCTTTCACACAAACCGCGCAGCACCTCTCTTGATGGGACGCATGCGACCGTTGTCCGGTCCGCCGAAGAAGGCGAAAGCAGAGGGCGGCTCGATGCTCGACTTCGCGATCACCGCTGCCGTGCTGAGTCTCGCCGGCTCACTCGTTTGGCTCGCGCTGAGGTCTCGCAAGCCGACTGCGAAAGCGCGAATCACAAAGGGCGCGGATGAAGGCGTTGATTTGTGGCTGCATACCGACGGCCAACAACCGCCTGCGAATGAAGTCGTCGCCGCGCCCTCGGTGACGACACCGGCAGAAGTCGCAACTCCGACTGCTCCCGCGAGCGCTCCGCCGTCGCTGTAAGAATTGCTGCACGCCGGGGAGCGATCACTTCACGCCCGAAATGAAGCGGTTCGGATCTTTTGCGAACGTCGTGCGATGCTCGATGTTGCGGAAGAAGATCAGTCGTCCGCGATAGGCACCGCCGAACTGCGGACGTCCGAGAACGACGTCTTCATCCGCGAGCACTGCGACGGGGCAGCGGCCGTCGAACCATGGCCAAAACTTTGCGGGTTCGGCTTTGAACTTCGCGAGCTGCTCGGCATCGCGAAACAAGAGTCGCGCTCCTCGATACTCGACCGAAAACGCTTCATTGCCCGGGGTCGGCTCGCGGTCTTCGAGCATCGACACCAAACACATTCCCTCAAACGCCGCCGTCTTCGACTGCTGACGCAGCGCGTTCGGTCGCTCGTTCGGAGTCAGTGAAAGCGGCGAGTTCGCAACGCCGGAGTTTGCAGCTTCGGTTCGGTCGCTCGCTGAGACTGGCTCGCGGAGCGGACGACCGAGCACGGCATCGTCGGGCAACTGCGGCGCACTCGACTTCGACGCTGTATTTGTTGTTCCAGTCGCTGCTGCCGGAAGAGGCACTGCGGTCGGCAGCGGGAACGTCGGAACTTCAAGCGGCTGCTTTGTCGGAGCGGCGACTGGCGCGTTGCTCCGAGCTTCGACCTTCGCGGTCTCCGGCGGTGCTCGGTTCGCGGTCTGAGCGATATGCGCATGCCCCGGCTTCGTGAAGTCCGCGAGTCGTTTGCCGAATGCGTCTGCCTTCTGAAAACCGGCGACGCGACCGAGCACTTCAAAGTCTGACGAGATGATGATCGTCGACGGGAACGAAGTGACTTCGAGCATCTCGACGACGTCTTCGTGCTCGTCCGCATCAAGCAGCAGCGGGACGAAGTTTTCGTTGACCCGCTTCGCGATCGCGGGGTCGGTGAAAGTCTCTTTCAGCATCTTGTGGCAGTAGCCGCACCATGTTGCAGTGAGCTGTAGCAAGATCGGCTTGCCCGTCCGCTTCGCTTCGGCGCCGGCCTTCTTCATGTCCGACTGCCAAACAACTTTGCCGTTGCCGGTTCCGAAGATGTTGGCAGGAGCCGTTGCTGCTTGAGCCAAGATCAACAAACAGACGAAGAATCTCAGAAGTGTCGCCATCACCTGCCCCAGCTTCCCTGCACGTGCGGTCTCGCGCCTTCAATGAGCGCGGCTTTAGCAGTTATCGGCGAGCGGCCTATGAGGACTCTCTTCAGTTCGCGCACGGAGGTCGGAAGTCACGCGGGCGGGCAGAGAGCGAGCCAATGGGGCAGCCGGTTCATAGGACCGATAGGACTTAGAGGACGGATAGGACCGATAGGAAATGCGGCTGCTGTTGACGCACCTATTCGTCCTCTCTGTCCTATGAGTCCTCTGCGTCCTATTCGCTTTCTGAGCCCGCTCTGACTTTGCTCAGCACCTCTCAGTCGCGCTTCGGACGCACGACTTCGATCTCCTCGGGCGGAGGCGGAATGCCGTTTGTCTTGTCCGATTGCATCGGCGCTGCTTCCGCTGACGAAGCCTCTTCAGCGTCGTCGGCCGTCGCTTCGACAAGTGGCACGACATCGACGATCCGCGCTCGCGGCTTCTTGCGATCGGCATCCTTCGCGGTGCTTTCTGTCACCGTCGGAATTGTCGGCTCGACTTTCTTCTCGGCTCCGCGAATCACGACCGTTGCCGGTTCGCTCGCGAGGCTCACTGTCAGCTTGCCGTAACTGATCTCCGCCGGTGCTGCCGCCGACCCCCAAACGGAATGCTTGCTGCCTCGTCGAGTCGTCGCGTTGCCCAATGTGACTGTAATCGGAGTTCCATCCGGCGAGTGCATCGGCATGAAGACGAGTGCTGCTCCGAAGAGGCCCGCTGCCGATGCCGAAAGCGGATTGCCCGCTTCAATCGCGGACCGAAATCGAATCGCGAACTCAGCCGGCGCGAGCGCTTGCGCGACCGACTTCTCTGACAAGTTCGGCGACGAGTGGCTTTGACTGACATCGAACATCTTCGGTCGCGACTCGACGAGCGAGACTGAATTCGTATCGATCCATTGAGTCGCCCCGTCCGTCGCCGGGACTGCCAGTCGCACGCGATGCGACTGCGGCATCCATGTTCCGTCGCAACTGATCGAGACATCGTCGAGACCGAAGCGGGCTTCGATCGTCACCATCAACGAGTCGCGCAACTTCTTCACAACGGGCGCCGGCGCTTTCTCAATGTCGGCTTTCTCAAGGCACATCAGCAATGCCGAGACTGGCAATGCATTGACGATGTTGTCCGTCGCGAGCAGTTGTTCGAGACCGGTCTTCCGGTTGTTGCGGTAGTAGAGGCCGACAAGCGCCAGCGAACTCACCGGGCGTTCGAGATCAACATCGAGGTTGCGCAGGATCGCGTCTTCAGCTTCTTGAAGTTGCCCGTACCGCTCGAGGACTTGAGCACACAGCAAGTTTGCTTCCCATACCGACGACGAATACGCGAGCGCGTCGCGAGCACTCTTGTCCGAGCCCTCAAGTTTCAGGTGCTCTTGAATCATCGCCTTATTCGCGAGGCACGCGGCAAGCATGTCGTCTTTGCGGAAGTGCCCGTGCGCGAGAATGGCAACTCGGTCATAGATCGCCGCCGCCTGCGCGTACTCGCCGCGCATCTGAGTCGTCCGCGCGAGGAAGTACCAATACGGCGGATAGCACTCCATGAAAGGTTCCATCCGCTTGAGGATGCGAAACCGCTTCTCGGGATCGGACTCACGCACAGCGTCTTCAAGCGCATCGAGATCATCACCGCGCACGAGCCATCGATCGGGAATGTTCTTCTTCTGAGCGAGCTTCCAAAACGTGTCGAGGAACGTCGTCGACTTATCGACGAGCGCCGTCATGCGATCTTTCTCGACCTTCCAAACATCGAACTCGCGCGTCCAAGAAAGGTCGCGGTAGTCGAGCCAACTATTCACTCCGGATCGCACCGCACCATTCACGGAACCGAGCGCGAGTTGAGACCCCATTGCGAGCGCGGTCATGCCGACTTGCCGATGCACGCCTTTGCGAAACTTGTCATGCAGAGCAGTGACTTCGCGCTCTGCGATCTGCACCTTGCCGATCTCATCAAGCACTGCGGAATAGAGCTTGATGACTTCCTCATCTCCGATGCCGTTGAGATTGAGGTTGTTGAGAATCTTCTCCTGCTCTTCGATGAGCACTCGCTTCGACTGATAGCGGCGGATGCGATGAAACGACGCACGGCAGTAATTCAAGGTGACCGCAGTGCCGCGTCCCCGGCCATCTGAGTCGAGCGTCTGCGGTTCAAACGCCACTGCCGCGAGTTCACCCACCATGAGCAAACACAGCACGAGCAGCAGCAGTCGATGACGAGCCCCAATCATGAGCAACGATCTTTCGGTCGATGGCAGCAGCAAGAGCGCAACGCGCCGCCGCAATGGAATGGCGACGACGATTGCTGAAGTGCTCAAGCATAGGACTGGCATCGAACTCGAAGCGGCAGAGCAGCCTGCGCCGCAGCAAAGACGCGCGGCCTTTTGTCTTGCTGACCGATTGGCGAAACCCTGCGGCGGTCGGACAACCACTCAAAGCAGCAGAGTCTTCGTGATCGAAGACGTCGAAGAACCGGCATCAGTCAGTGCCGGTAATGCGAGCGGCAGGTGAGTTCATACCAGTACGACGGACTTGTAGTCCGTCGATCTGCGACTGCGACGGACTACAAGTCCGTCGTACAGAGGATCGCCGGTAACTTCTCATCTGCCGCTCGCCAAAGATGGCCGCGCTCGGCCGTCCGCATTGATGAAGGCTCGACGGCCGAGAGCGGCCATCCTACGAGTCGATCCCCATAAGCCGTTCGTCTAAGTGCAAGCGCCGGCAACGCAGGTCTCGACCGCGCCGACGAGTTCATCGATCTGCTCAAGCACGCTGTAGTCAGCAGCTTCCGTTTCAAGCGGGTCGTCGATGCAGAGTTTGTTGAGACCATCAAATGCAGCGACTTTGTAGCACTCGGTGATCGTCGGGTAGTTGAAGACGGTGTCGCGGAAGTAGTCGATCGTGCCATTGAAGGCCATCACTGCTTGAGCGATGTGAATGATCTCGGTCGCCGACTCTCCGATGCAGTGAGCACCCAATAGCTTGCGCGTCTCGCGATGAAAGACGAGCTTCAGCATGCCCATTTGCTCGCCGACGATTTGCCCGCGCGCGATCTCGCGGAACTGAGCACAGCCGACTTCATACGGCACTTGCTTCGCCGTCAAAGTCTCTTCGCTTTCTCCGACCATTCCGATCTCGGGAATGGTGAAGAGGCCGTAAGGAATTGTGCCGAGTTCCGGCATCGGACGTTTGAAGGCATGCGCGACCGCTCGTCGCCCCTGCACCATTGCAACGCTCGCCAGCGCCGGCATCCCGACGACATCACCGACCGCGTAGATGTGCGGCACTTCGGTTTGAAAATTGGCATCGGCTTTGACGCGTCCTCGGGCGTCGGGCTTAAGCCCCGCACCTTCAAGATTGAGCCCGTCGACATCGCCGCGCCGACCGACCGCCATCAACGCGGACTCGGTCACGAGTCGCTTGCCGCTCTTGAGTTCGATGACGACTCGCCCCGGTCGATTCGACTCGATGCCGACAACGTCCTCGCCCAATCGAAACACCATTTCGAGCGATCGCGCATGAAACAGCAGCATGTCGATGATCTCTTTGTCGCAGAACGAGAGCAGTCGTTCGCGGCCATCAATCACCGTCACGCGCACGCCGAGCGTCGCAAACATGATGGCGTATTCCATTCCGATCACGCCGCCGCCAATCACTGCCATTGATCGAGGGATCGTGTCGAGATCTAGCAGTTGATCGGAGTCGAAGATGTTGTGCCCGTCGCAGGGGATGTAGTTCGGACGATCGGGCCTCGTGCCGCATGCCAGTAGCACGCGATCGGTCGAGAGCACCGTGCGAGACGCTTCTTGAATGACCTCGACCGAATGCGGATCGAGGAAGCGTGCTGAGCCCGAGAAGATGTCAATCCCGTTGCGATCAAACTGCGCTTCGATGATCTCCATCTCGTGCTGATTGACCTGCTGAATCTTGCGCTTCAAGTCGGCCATCGTGATGTGCCGCTTGCGACGGAACTGCTCGCCATAGACGTCTCGATGACGGAAGCCGGAGAGGTGCAAGATGGCTTCGCGCATCGTCTTCGAGGGAATCGTGCCCGTATGCAGGCAGACGCCGCCGATCTTCGACGAGCGTCGTTCGATGATGGCAACCTTCTTGCCGAGCTTTGCTGCGGCGATCGCGCCTTTTTGACCGGATGGACCGCTTCCGATAACGACGAGGTCGTAATTCATGATGCCTCAAGCTCTGCGAGTTGTTGCGTGAGATAAGGGCGCAGGTGCCGCTCATCGCAAGCATTGTTCGCACGCCATCTGGCGGCAGTCCGGGACATCACTCCGGTTCGGGATTTCAGACGAGCTGAGAAGAGTCTGCGGCACGTGCCGACAACGACTGCCGACCTTCAACGGCGATCACTCAGTGCCGGAGGAGTCTTACTGGTCGATCTCGCTCGCGGTTCAGCTACTTCAGCAACTCTTGCACTTCACGAGCACTGAAAGGCTTTTCGAGACGTGCTCCGAGCTGACTCACCACTCGGGCCGCAGCATGCGACGCTAAGTGGCCGGCCTGCTTCCAACTGAGACCGTTCGTGATCCCGTAGAGCAACGCGCCGGCATACATGTCTCCGGCTCCCGTCGTATCGACGGCTGTAATGGAAACTCCTTCAATCGGGATCAACTGATTGCCCTGCATGAGCAGCGAACCGTCGGGACCGAGCGTCAGAGCAACCGCCGTCGCATGCTTATGAATGAGGTGCGCGCAATCCGCCGGATCGTGCTGCAGGGTCAAGCTGCGAGCCTCTTCCAAATTGCAGAACAGCAAGTCGACCGGTCCTTCAATCAGCTTCCAAAACTCATCGCGGCAGAGATTCACGAGGAAGGGATCAGAGACCGTCAGCGCGACTTTCACTCCGTATCGCTTTGCGATCTCGATCGTGCGATAGGCCGCTGCTTTCGTTGATTCGCCGGTGAAGAGATAGCCCTCGATGTAGACCCACTCGGACTGCCGGATCTCATCCTCGCTGATGTCCTCCGCCGACAACGTCGACGAGACCGCGAGATTCGTCAGCATCGTGCGCTGCGCGTCCTCTGTAATAAGAACGACACAAGTGCCGCTCGTACCGGACGTCTGCGGCACTTCAATCGCCACTCCGAGTTCGCGCATGTCGCGTAAGAAGAACTCGCCGATCTCATCACTCGCCACTTTGCCGGCGAACGCTGCCTTACCGCCGAACTGAGCAATGCCAATCACAGTGTTCGCTGCCGAACCGCCTGCGCAGCGAGTGATGCGCGAAGCCGTCAGTCCATTCAGCACGCGTTCCTGAGTCGGCTCGTCAACGAGCGTCATGATCCCTTTTTGAAACTCGAGTCGCGTCAGCACGTCTTCCGACACGCGAGCCTGAATATCAACAAGAGCTGCACCGACACCGAAGACGTTGTACTTCATGAGGAACTCAAATCAGGAAAGGGACGCAGCTCGACATCACGAGCTTCTTCCGAGTGGAGCAAGCAGCGACAGAACGTGCTGCGCGGTAATGGCGCGACTTCAATTAGTGTGAGTCACTCGCGCAGTGAGCTTCATAGGCCGCACGGTCGAGCATCGCAGTCACTTCGCTCGGATTGCTCATGCGGATCTTCACCATCCATCCTTTGCCGAACGCATCTTTCGACAGCAAGTCGAGATCGTCAGCAAGCGGAGAGTTCACTTCGATGATCTCACCGGCAATGGGGGCGTAGATGTCCGAAACCGCCTTCACGCTCTCCACTTCGCCGAGCGTGTCGCCGATTGCCACTCGCTTACCGACAGCGGGCAGATCGACATAAACGAGATCCGTCAGTGCCTTCACCGCGAAGTCCGTGATGCCGATCGTCGCGACGTCCCCGTCAACTCGCACCCACTCATGAGTCTTCGCGTAACGCAGTGAGGCCAAATCCATGCTGTAATTCCTATTGCTCCGCTCATCAGAGAGAGCGTGACGCACTTTGAGAGGACTGCACTCAAGCAAGCGCAGCAACTACCCGCCTACGCCGAACCGCTACTGATGATTGCGCTGCTCGATCTCAGCAATCTTTTCGACGCGGCGCAGATGCCGTCCGCCTTCGAACGCGGTCTTCAGCCATGACTCGATCATGCGGTCAAGCGACTGTGCTCCGACAAGATCCGCCGAGAGGCACATCACATTGGCGTCGTTGTGACGTCGGGAAAGTTCGGCGGTCAGTTCGTCACTGACTCCAGCAGCGCGCACGCCTTCGAACTTATTGGCGACTATGCACATTCCGATGCCCGTCCCGCAGATCAATATGCCGCGGTCGATCTTCTTCTGAGAGACCGCCTCAGCCACTTTCGCAGCGAAGTCGGGATAGTCGACGCTCTCCGATGCGTTCGGCCCATAGTCCAATGACTCGTGCCCATGACTGCGAATCATGTCGAGAATCTTCGACTTCATTTCGACGCCGCGATGATCGCTGGCAACCGCAATTTTCATGAAACGTATCCTGCAACACGTCGGAGTATCGGGGGGAGCAAGCGGACAATTTACTGAGCCGGGCGCGGCTCGATTCGAGCAAGGATCTGATCGAGATGCCGCTCAATCGCGTGCTGGCAGCGTTCGTACTCTTCGAGGCCGCCGCCAATCGGATCGGGCACGTCCGAGCCATCAGAAGCAAGCAATTGCACTCGGGCTTCTAAGTCCGGCCGCTCGGCCAAAACCGCCCTGCGATGCCCTCGGGTCATTGTGTAGACAAAGTCCGCTTGATTGAGCAACCGATCGGTCAGAGCCTGACTGGCATGCATGCTGATGTCGATTCCCTGCGCTCGAAGCAGGTCGACCGACTCGGGACTCGCCGACATTCCGAACGCTGCCGATGTCCCGGCTGACGCGACATAGAACCCATGATTCGCCAGTTCCGACTCCGGGCAGCCCAATTTCTGAGCAAGCTTGTGACGAAACAATCCCTCGGCCATCGGGCTGCGGCAGGTGTTGCCGGTGCAGACGAAAAGGAAGACGTCGCTTGTCAGTCGCTTCACGCTGTCGGCGGCGATCACTCCGGCATGAGGCACGGAAAACGTCTTCTCGTCGACGAGCACTGACGTCAGTCCGGCTTCGAACCGAGGTGCCCCTGCGTCGACAATCAGCTTCGCAAGGCTGCCGAATCGCGCATCGAGTTCAACGGCTGAGTTGATTCGTGCTCCGGCGGTTTCGTCGAAGACGATCAGCGGTTCGATCAGCTTCTTTCCGACTTCAGTTATGAATTCTCCGCTCGGCACTCGGACTCGCACTCGATCGGTGCTGATCGCCGCTCGCACCTTTTCCGGCATCGACATGACTAAGCCGCGCTCAATGGCAGCGGGCACGACGAGCATCTGAAGCGGGCCGGGCCATGTGCGACGCAGCAGCTTGGCGCCGATTCTCGGCAGGCCCGGCATGCAGTCGCGGGCTTCTTCAGTATTGCGGCAGCTCAGCACGAGTGGCGCCGCCGCAGCCTCGCTCAAACGACTAACCGCAGCACTGTTCAGAGCACTCGCAGCGAGAACATATCCCGTCTCGGTCGGCAGCCCGATCAGCTCGCCATCGGTCAGCAATTGAGCCGCTCGGAGCACGAGTGCGCCGCGATCCTCAACTGCTTTGAGGCCAACGATTTCCGCCATGAACGAGGAGTCCTGAATCGTTCCTAGAACGCCGACTCAGCAAGTCACATGACCCGCTCTCAATGGACACCGGCGAAGGGCGGGCGAATGTAGTTGGCGCCGATTTGACCTTCAAGGAGCGGTTTTCACGTGCGTCGTGAGTAGTCGGAGCATGAGCTTCTAGCCCGTGCTCAACTGCGATCGTCAAACGATTGCCAACACCAAAAGGCGGCACGGACTGGAAGTCCATGCTACTTGGACAAGCTCGCGAGAGCGGCACACCTGAGCGTGACTCGACTCCGAAACAACGATCCGCCGCCGCGTTATAAGAACACATAGATGTCTGCCGCGCCGAGATCGACGACGTAGCCCATATCGGCGAGCGAACCGATCGTGATCTCGGTGAGGTAGTTGCGCGAGCTGATGTAGCCGGTCATGATTTCGAAAGGCATAGATGTCTCTCTCCAGTGAGCGTCGCGAGTTCCCCCGCCCCCGCCGTTTTCAACTGGGACGCCGCTCTCATTCACCCCGAAGATGCGGTTGTAGGCTGCCGTTGCTTGAGCCCCAGTGAATCGGGGATTCGAAGTCCCCGCCCCACTCAGCAAGCCGAGGTACGACCAAATCGTGCCAATGCCGAGCACATGCCCCATTTCATGCAAGATGACCGTATACAACGAGCCGCTCGATTCCATACTGGCGAGGTCAGCCGAGTCGAACTCCATGATGCCCGAATAGGGAAGAAACGATCCCGACCGGAACGCTGTCGGCCCAGCTTGCCCGAGGATGCCGCTGACTCCGTCGATGTACGGCCCACTTGCGGTTATCACGACATCGTCAATCACAGTTCCATTAGCCAGCGTCACATCGGGCAGATCGCCCAAAATAATCTGCGACCAGCGATTGGCTGCTTGTTGGAAAATGACCTTCTGCGAATCCGTCAGCCCCGCGCCGTACTCCAGCGTAATTTGGAAGCCGGAGCCGCTCGACCCGGTCTGCGCAGTCAGAGTGTAATTTCCAGTACTCCCGGCTGAGTCGCCCGTGCCGTCTGTCGGACTGAAGCTCGTATTCGCTGCCGAAGAGACTGCGATGTAGTAGGTGCCGGCTTGCGAGAAGGTGTAGGTCAGATACGAGTCGTCGTTTGCTGACTCATTGGTTGCGGTGCCGTCGTCATTGGTCGCCAATGCAGTCCCGCTGCTATTGAAGAGCGTCAGGTACGAGTCGAGTGTTGAGCCATTTGCGGTATCGATATCGAAGGCAACGAATTGCCCGGCGGTCACCGTAAACCGATACATGTCGACATCCCGCGCTCCTTCAATCGAGGCGTCGCGCCGTTGCAGCGAACTCACAGCGCCGAGATTCGTCGCTTCGCTGATTTGATCATCACCGTCAGAACCGCTGATCGTGAGCGTGTATTCGCCAGTCGCATTCGTCGTTGAGGCCGAATCCCCCAATCCCGTCACGGCATTGTAGTTTCGATTACCTGTATTGGAGATACCCGCGAAGTAAGTGCCGGCCGACGTGAACGTGAAGGAGAGATACGCCTCCGTGCCGAGCGACTCGCCCGGTCCGGCAGCATTGTCATTGGACGCGATCTGACGTCCCGTTGAGTCGAAGATCCGGATGTTCGAATTGAGTGTGCTGCCGTTCGTGTGATCGATGTCGAAATCCAGCCGCTGATTAGCACTCACAGTGAACTGCATGAGATCGACGTCCGTCGAAAGGCTGATGTTGCCCGTTTGCGTCAACGTGTCTGATGCAGCACCGAGGTCAAATGCCTCTGTTGTTTGATCGTCTGAGTCGATCGAGGTGAGCGTCAGAGCGAACTGCCCCGACGTTGATCCCGAGACATCGCCGCCGCCGCTGAGTGGGTCGTAATCGTCGTTCTCAGTTGCCGAAACTCCGATGAAGTAAGTCGCGGTCGTGTCAAAGGCAAAGTTGATGTAGGCGTCGATGCCTGCGGTCTCTCCGGGCGCGGCATCATTGTCGCTTGTAGCGAGTTCCTCGCCGGCTGCGTCGAAGAGCCTCAATCGTGAATCCAACGTGCCGCTCGGACGATCAAGATCGATACCGACGGTCTGACCCGCGTAGCCCGTGAACGAGAAGAAGTCGACATCGAGTCCGCTCTCAATCACCGCACTGCGAGTCAGCGTGCTCGTCAAATTGCCGAGGGAAACGGCTTCAGAAACAGTGTCGTCAACATCAGCAGGGCTGAGTGTGATCGTCGCGGAACCGACGCTGCCGACCTTATCGCCGAGTCCCGTAGAAGGTTGATACTGCGAGTTCCCTGCCCCCGAGAGGCCGACGTAGTAAGTGCCGGCTGAGCGAACTTCAAACAGGATGTAAGCTTCATTACCTGCTGACTCGCCCGGAGCAGCGGCGTTGTCGTTCGAGGCTACTTGCTGACCCGTCGCACTGAAGACTCGCAGGAACGAATTGAATGTGTCCGTCGTGTGATCGACGTCGATCGCAATGCGTTGCCCGGCAGAGGCCGTGAAGCTGACGAGATCGACATCCGAACTGATCTCGATCGTGCGTGAGACGGTTGTGTTGTCCGAAATCGCACCGACGCTCGCGGCCTCAAGCAGTTCATCGTCGGAGTCGAGCGACCAAACTTGAATCCCGTAACTACCGGTCGAATCTCCGGCGAGATCGCCCAGTCCCGTCGTCATTGAGTAATTCGTATTACCCGACGCCGAGACGCCGACGTAGTACGTGCCATCCGCCGTCAGACTAAAGGTTGCATAGGCATCGGTGCCGAGTGTCTCGCCCGGCCCTGCCGCATCGTCGTTCGCTACGAGTTCGTTGCCGGACTCTTCGAAGAGCCGAACGTGCGAATTGAGCGTGCTGTTCGATCCGAGATCAACATCGACGCCAACTATCTGCCCCGCAGATCCAGTGAACTTGAAGAGGTCGACATCGAACGGTGTATCAATCGTGCTCGCCTTATCGACTCGCGAAAGCAATGCACCCATTGAAACTGCTTCATTCGGCTGATCGTCGGCATCAACCGGAGTCATTGTCAGCGTGTAATCACCGACCGATGTTCCGAGTCTGTCACCCAGTCCCGTTGCAGCGACGTAAGAACTATTACCTGAGGACGACAGTGCGACGTAGTAGGTGCCAGCGCTGCGGAACTCGTAGACGAGATACGGTTCGGTCCCGAGCGTCTCGCCCGGTGCGGCACCGTTGTCATTCGCAGCAACTTGACTGCCGCTCGACCCGAAGACTCGCAGGTGCGAGTTCCAACTTGCGCCAGTGTGATCAACATCAAAGGCAATGCGTTGCTTCGCCGCGACCGTGAAAGAGTAAAGATTGACGTCGGCGAATTGAGAGACCGATCCAGAGACGGTCACTTCATCAACGGTCGAAGCTAGCGCCGCGGCTTCGGTGAGTTGATCGTCGCTGTCGAGATAGGTCAGCACGACCGAGTACGCACCCGTGCTGCCCGTTCCGGTATCTCCGGTGCCTGCGGAGAAGCTGTAGCTCGTATTCGCCGAGTTCGAAACCGCGACAAAAAAGTCACCGGTTGATGGCGCGGTGAAGGTCATGTAGGAATCGTTACCGACCGTCTCACTTGGAGCGGCTGCATTGTCGTTGCCGGAACCGATCTCAGTTCCATCAGCGGCAAACACGCGAATGTATGAGTCGAGCGTACTGCCATTGGCGGCATCAACGTCGACGCCAATCGTTTGTCCCGACGTTGCGGAGAACTTGATGACGTCAACATCCATCGGCAATTCGATCGTCGAACCGCGCGGCTTCAATTCGCTGATGATCGCACCGAGCGAAACGACTTCGGTCGGCTGATCGTCGAGATCAAGCGGGGCGATCGTCAGTGTGTAATCGCCGTTACTCGAAGCTCGGTCGCCCGTGCCTGCCGTTGCTGAGTAAGAAGTATTACCGAAGCCCGAAACACCGATGTAGTAGGTGCCGGCCGATTGAAGAGTGACCGACGCGTATGCTTCAGAACCGAGCGTTTCTCCCGGTGCCGCAGCATTGTCGTTCATCGCGATCTGTCGCCCGTTGACATCGAAGATTCGAAGAACGGAGTTGAAGTCGCTCGTCACGTGATCGACGTCAATCGTGACTTTCTGACCTGCGAGAGCCGTAATCGCATAGAGATCGACGTCTGCCGCTTCATCTGCAACGGTCGCGACGGATCCCGATTGCGAAATCGTGTCCGCAATCAGTCCGAGCGTTGTGACTTCCGAGATCTGATCATCGGCGTCAGCCGCGAGGACGAGCCGCTCTTCGAGAATCTGCACCTCACGCTGTCTCAGACTGGCGACGTGACTCACGTTGCGACGGCGCGATGCACGAACCGAATGAGAAAGGGCGTTGCGCCAATTTTGGAGGCACTGAGTCCAAGATGATTTCATGACTACTCCCGAGCAGACTGCGGTCGAACGCAATGATCCGTAGATGGCAGGACAAGCGGGCTGCTGCAAACTCCGTGTTCCGAGAAGCTCTCGGGCAACCGCAGACGTGCTCTTTCCAGCAGGCACGCCATGTACTCCGTCGCGAAGGGGCGAGAGTGTTAGTTGAGTCACCTTTGCAGCGTCAAACGGCAAGTCAACTTGCGCGAGTAGTGACAGAAATCTCCGTTCAGCAGCTTTGAACTGCTCGGCGTTAGCCTGACAATTGAAGCTATGTCGGCCTTGCTGCGCCTATGGGAGATGCAATTGCCCGGAGGGAGTTACTGAGCACCGAGTTCCGGGCTCATCAGCGGCACGTGACAAAGCGGAGTCACGCCGCCTCATTCAAGGCGCCGCGCTGCAACAGAAACTACATTCGTGCGAGCGCAAGAGTGCAATTGGGCGATCTCGGTAGTTCGAGCAGCGCGATCGTTAGTCGTCGTCGCGCTGACTGCCGAAGAAACGCCACAAGTAATAGAGCAGCGTTAAGAGCGTCTCGAGCGTCGCTGCGACATAGGTCCAACCGGCGGCATTCAGCACGCTTCGAACGGCAGCAGCGCCGTTGCCATCAACAATGCCGTACTCGGACAACAAGACCTTCGCGCGATTGCTGGCATCGAACTCAACGGGCAAGTTGACGAGCTGAAAGAAGACCAATCCGCCGTAGCAAGCGATGCCAATCAGGATCAGCTTCGGGCTCGACATGATCGCTCCCAGCGCGATCAAGATCATGAAGGCCCATGGCCCAAATTGAGCGGCCGGAACTGCGGCGTTTCGCACGATCAGCGGCAAGTAACCGGTCCCGTGCTGAATGGCATGCCCCGCTTCATGCGCGGCGATGCCGACGGCCGTCGCAGTGCGAGTGTGATAGACCTCAGAACTCAATCGCAGGACGCGATGACTCGGGTCGTAGTGATCGGACAAATGACCGTGAGTTTCTTCAATGCCGACATCATGCAACCCGGCACGATCGAGAATGTGACGTGCCGCAGCCGCCCCCGTCAGACGAGCGTCGATTTGCATGCCACTGGCGTAAGCGGACTTGATGCGGAATTGAGCGAAGAGCATCAGCAACACCGCAGGCGCGGTCGCGATCATTAACAACGGGTCGAACCACATAACTCATACTCCTGTGACAGGAAGCAATTCGTAACTTGCGGACGCAGACTTATTCGCCATCGAGTCCGCCAAATTGGCAACGACTACGTCGACCTGCTCGCGATTGCGAATTGAATGCCACTGTCAGATAGACAGCATTCACGACTCTTCGCGCCGCGTTCCGATTGGGGACGCATCAAACGCAGACGTCTTTGACGGAACCGTAGCTGAAGTCGTCAGACTTCAGATGCTCGTGCCGACGCCCCGAATTCTGACGAATTCGGCTACTGCCGTTGTCGAAGTCGAGACTCGTTTCGGGACGTCAACTCACGCGAAGAGTTCGTTGACGAACTCGCCCTGATCGAGAATCTCGATCGGTCGGCCATCGGGTGATCTCAATTGCTTTCGCGGATCGATGCCGAGCGACTCGAAGATTGTGTAAGCGACATCTGCCGGACGAATGGGCCGAGTCGTGACGTAGGCGCCTTCACGATCCGTCGCACCGACGACTTCGCCGCGCTTCACTCCCGCTCCGGCGAAGAGCAGAGACGCTGCCGGTCCCCAGTGATCGCGGCCTGCATCCTTATTGATCTTCGGCGTTCGACCGAACTCGCCGTAGACCGCGACGAGTGTGTCGGCGAGCAAGCCGCGCTCATCCATATCTTTCAAGAAGGCCGCGAGACCAGTGTCGAACTCCGGCAACTTCTTGTCGCAGCTCTCGAAGATCTTTCCGTGATGGTCCCAGCCGCCGTAATTGACTGTCACAAATCTGACACCCGCCTCAACGAGCCGCCGGGCGAGCAAGCAACTCTGCCCGAACGTATTCCGCCCGTAGCTATCACGAGTCTGAGCGGGCTCGCGTCCAATCTCGAATGCCGTTTGTGCTTGAGGCGAGAGGATCATGTCCGCAGCGCGCCGCTGAAACTCGTCGAACGTTGCAAGTTGATCATTGCCCTCGATGCGCCGCGTCAGTGAATCAACGGCTTGCGACAGCGTGCGTCGTCGTTCGAGTGAGCGATCCGAGAGCGTCTCGACGGGACTGAGGTCGCGAACTTTGTAGTTCTCGGCATTCGGGTCGCCGGCTTTGAACGACTCGTAACGACCGCCCAAAAACGCGCTCTTGCCGAGCTCCCATGTGAACGACGGATTGCGCGGGATCGAGACATAGGGCGGAAGAGCGCCGCTGAATCCCGTCTCATGAGCGACGACTGCTCCAATCGCCGGCCAGTCGCCGAACGCTGAACCGAAGCGACCCGACATCACCCAGTTCGTCGCGGTCTCATGATGGTCGTTGTTGTGAGCGCCCGACCTTACGAGCGTCACTCGATCCATACACTGCGACATCTTCGGCAGCAGTTCTCCGACGAGTAGTCCCGGCACGTTTGAGTGGATCGGCGAGTACTTTCCGCGGATCTCATCCGGTGCGTCCGTTTTTAAATCGAACGAGTCGTGATGCGTCAAACCTCCGCCTAAATAGATGAGCACAGTTGACTTCGCGCGTGCTGTTTTCAGCGGTTTCTCGGCTTCCGCAGCGAGTGCATGACTCAACGACAAACCGAGTGGAGCAAGACTTCCAATCTGCAAAGCACGACGGCGAGAAAGACTCGTTCGCGGATATTGATCGGGACCGAACATCAAACTGAGCATCGAAAGCTCCGAGGAGTTGAAGGAAGACGCACTGCGTGAAGGAGCGGAGGAAAGGGATCGTCGGCTTTTGCTCCGAGGCTGTGATCTTTTCGCCCCCGGCCTTGTGCCGGGGGTTCAACGGCCTTTGCGCTACTTAAAATCAAAGGCAATTCGAGTAGCGCAAAGGCCGTTAAACCCCCGAGACAAGCTCGGGGGCGATTTAATCACAACCTCTCCGCAAAAGCTTCCTTTCGCAGAGCGAAAGGCGACGAACGCCTGCGACGCAGCCGCACCGGAAAGAAGCAGTTCGACCGAGCGGTCGAGAAAATGGCTCGATCGTTGATGTAACGCAAGTTGCGTCTCAGACAGCGTTGCTCAGCACTGTGCTCACCGTCATACCTCAACCCGATCCAGTAGCCGCAATCCCGCGCACAACGCTCCGCTCGGAGAAGCACTTCATGACGCAGACTTCTTGTCGTTGTTGGCGAGCTCTCGTTGCCCTGCTGGCGAGTGGCTCCTTGCTCGGCTGCGACTCTTCCGAGACGACGACATCTCCGCCTGCAACTGCCGCCGCCTCAACGTCACAGACAGAACCCAATCGCGCTGATGCGCACGAAGCTGACTCGCGTAACACTCCTGCGACGCCGGATGTCACGAAAACTACATCAACTCCGACGACAGATTCAAAGAAGCCGCAACGCACGGAAGTCATACCGGCTGAGTTCGTCGGACTTTCGGATGCCGTTCGACCCGCTGCGATTGCTCTCGCAAAGATCGGCGGCGAAGTCGAGATCGGAGTCGGCGAGAAGATCATCAGTGTCGATCTCGACGGGAAAGAGATTGCCGCCGAGCACCTCGCTCATCTCGCAGTGCTTGAGGATTTGAAGTCGCTCAATCTCTCGAACACGGTGATCACGGATGACGGCCTCAAGCAACTTGCGGTATTGAAGAAGCTCAAATTCCTTTACCTCTTCGGCACGCGGATCACTGATGCCGGAATGGCGTCGATCGCAGCGTTGCCGCGACTGGAAGTGCTCTGCCTCGATCAGACAGAGATCACCGACGTCGGCCTCAAGACGCTCGAAGACTTACCGCGACTCGAAAAGCTGCACGTTCACAGCAAGGCAAAGATTACGGATGCGGGACTCGAGTCATTGCAGAAGCACACTCGACTCTTCGAACTTCGAATCGGCGGGCCGCACCTTTCTGAGAAAGCGATCGCGGCCCTCAAAGCAGCGCTGCCCGATTGCGAAGTCGTCTATGACCCTGACGCGGAGGCGAAGCCGGAATGAATCAGCATTCGGATGACTCAAGACGTCGCTTTCTCACGCAACTACTTTGCGCTGCGGGAGCGAGTGCGTTCCCGCTTCAAAGCCGCGCTGCTGATGAGCCGAAGCGGAGTCGCGATCGCGCAGGAGTTGAACTCATCACTCCGGCGACAAAGACAGCGATTCAAAAGGGGCTCGCTCTGTTGTCGAAGCGGCAGATCGCGCAGGGCAACTTGCGCGGCGCCTTCGGGACTCAAGGCTATGCCGGCGGAGTTGCCGTTTGCGGACTCGCCGGACTCGCGTTGCTGTCGAGCGGGAGTTCGCCGGGGCGCGGGCCATACGGCAAGTCGATTGATCGTTGCATCGACTACCTCAGCAACTGCACCGACGCGAAAGGCTTCATTTCAGCAACGGCGATCGGCGGCGCGGACAACATGTACGGGCACGGTTTCGCGACGCTCTTTTTGGCTGAGGCATACGGCATGTCGACGCACGCCGATGCCGATGAGAAGCTCGGCAAGAAAGTTCGCTCGGCAGTGAATCTCATCATCTCGACGCAGAACGATCAGGGAGGCTGGCGCTATCAACCAATGAAGAGCGACGCCGATCTCTCAATCACGATTTGCCAAATCATGGCGCTGCGAGCGGCTCGGGACGCAGGCATCAACGTGCCGATCAAGACGCGCGATAAGTGCATCGACTACGTCAAGAAGAGTCAGGCGGCGAACGGTACTTTTACTTACACACTCGGCGGCGGGCACGGTTCGTTCGCTTTGACGGCTGCCGGAGTTGTCGCCCTCAACAGTGCCGGCATCTACGACGGTCCCGAGATCGACAAAGCTCTCAAGTACTTATGGAGCCAAAAGCCCGATCGCGCTGCTCAAGGCGGGTACGAGTTCTATTCGCAGTACTACGCCGCGCAAGCCATGTGGCACGCCGGCGGTGATTATTGGGCCGGATGGTATCCCGCGATTCGAGACCGCCTTCTCAAGCAACAAACCGGCGCCGGCGGATGGGCCGATCCAATGGCCGGCGAGGAATTCGGCACCGCAATGTCCTGCATCATTCTTCAACTGCCTTACAACCTCGTGCCGGTGTTCGGCGAAGGTTGACGAAGGCGGTTGCGATTCACGCTTGATTGAACCGCACAGTGAGCCGCGGCTCGCTCTGCTCTGCAAACGGTGAAAAGCGTGTTGGAACGAGAAGATATTTGCGGCCCTTGTACTACGGACTTGTAGTCCGTCGATCTGCGGCTGCGACGGACTACAAGTCCGTCGTACATTTTGGTTGCGGCACTGCCGCGCTGCGTT
>CAZNMS010000104.1:0-22544 GCA_964573505.1 uncultured Planctomycetaceae bacterium
CAACAATCGAGGTGTGCTTTTTGTTCCAGTTTCGCTGCTGCTCGTGCTCGGAGGCTGACGCCGAATGCGACACGGCTGTGAGTACGACAGACACCAGCACGCAAAGCCGTTGGAGTTTGGGGAGCAGCATGGACTTCGTCTCCTCGGGGGCGGGCAGATTGCAATGAGCGGCGGCTTTCAAGGTGCGGGCGACGGACAGGAGTTCCTCACCGAGTGGGCCGGCACAATGGGTGAGGAACACAGGTACGACGGTCTTGTAGTCCGTCAAACGTCGAGAGAAGCGACGGACTGCAGGTCCGTCGTCGCCCAAACGGATGTGTTCCTCGGGATGTCCGTCGGACAGAGGGATGCAACGGGATGTAAATGCCGCTCTCGTTAGGCAGGATTGGGGACGGGCGGCGTCTCGGCGTCTTCCGGCCATTGAAAGATGTCGGTCAACGAACACTCGAAGCCGGGCACGATGTCCTCGCCGCTCAGCATCTGCTTGCCGCGAAGCATCGAAACGGATCCGTCGGCTCGGCGCACATGCACGACGCGCGTCTGCGGATTCACAACCCAGACAAGCCGCACGCCCGCTTGTAGGTACTCGTCGACTTTCTCGTCGATCTCGCCATAGAGGTCGTTTGGCGAGATGACTTCGACAGCGAGATCAGGGGCGAGCCGGCAGTTCGCGAGCGGCAGTGTCTGCCGAGTCATGCGATGGCGACGGATGAATGAAACGTCGGGCTTCCGACTGTGTTGCGGAGCATCGGGGAAGACGGCTTCGAAGCATTGATAGGTTGCGTTCGAGCCGTTCACCCAACCGAGCATTCGGGGTTCGCAGTAGCTCATCAACAACCACACCAAACGATTCGCGATCCACTCTGCTTCCCAGCCCATTTCCTTCTCCACAAAGGTGCCATCAATGAATTCGCAATGATCATGTTCAACGTCGACGGAGCGGATACTCGGCACCACTTGCGGGCGGTCGATCGCGCTCGGTCGCTCAGCAACGACGCTCATGAGAATGGTCCTCGGCTAGCGGATGAATGAAGCACAACATCGGCGAACTGGGCGGCGAGCTACTTCGTCGCGGCCGCTGCAACGCCGTCGGTCGGAATGTACTTGTTGTAGAGCTCGGCATAGTCCTCGCGCACGGGACTGAAGATGTCGAGGATCAGGGCAGGGCCGTCGACAGCAACGGCCATATGCGGAGTGTTCGGCGGGATGATGAACATCGACCCGGCTTCGCACGTGCGGGTCTCGTCGCCGATCGTCAGTCGCATGCGGCCCTTCAACAGCATGCCCGCTTGCTCGTGCGGATGATGGTGCAGAGGGACGACGGCGCCTTCTTCCATTTCGAGATAGGACATCATGATGTTCTGCCCGTAGGGAGTGCGGAGCCGACAGCCCGGCAGAGGATTGATCGGAGTGATGGTGTTGATGTCGATGAACGGCATGCGGAATCCTTTTGAGGTGAGAATCGAAGCGGGCTGATTCTCATCATCGAGCGAATGAATTCAAATGGCGCTTCTGAGATGCCGTTCGAGTTCCCTCTGCGGAAGGAAGCTTTTGCGGAGCCGACGCTGGCGCTCCCTTTCGCAGAGCGAAAGGCGACTATCGGCTGCGGGCTCAACGAACTGTGTTAGCACGCCATCTCTGAGAACCTCGCTGCGACTGCAAAACAACACGTTTCAAAGCTCGACTTAATGACTGACTCGCTGACCGCTGATCCTGAATGCCGCTTGTTGCATGAACTGCGAGCGGCTCCCGAACTCATGACCGCCATCAATGCGGCGACCGGCTCGGAGATGCAGATCCAAAAGCAACTGCGCGAGCAGTTTTCTGCGGACCTTGTTCGCGCGGCGTTGAGCTTGCGAGATCTGCGGGCGCGAGCGACCGACAAGTTCGAACGCGCGGAGCGCATGTGGTTCGACGCCAAAGGTCTCGAACAAGCAACGTCAGAAATCGTTGCTCGACACAAAGCGGCACGGTTCAACGGCGTCGTTTGGGACTACTGCTGCGGCATCGGGGGTGATTCAGTTGCGCTCGCTCAAGCCGGCTGCGAAGTCACTGCGGTCGACATCGTTGCGAGCAACGCGCTGCGAACTCAGTGGAACGCTGAAGCTCATGATGTTGGCGAGCGAGTCTCAGTCATTGCTGCTGACATCGCGACGATCAGCGATCGGTCCGGGCGATTGCATATCGACCCGGATCGCAGACCGGGACCGGGACGTCGGGTCGTCAAATTGGAAGAGTGCCAACCGAACTTAAGCACCTTGCAGGCTCTGTCTCAGCAGTTCGTTGGTGGCGCGATCAAGCTGAGCCCGGCCAGCAACTTCGGCGGTAAGTTCGAAGGCGCGGAGATTGAACTCATCAGTCTGCACGGCGAATGCAAAGAGGCGACTGTTTGGTTCGGAGATCTCGCGGGCGAAGCGCCTTATCGAGCGACGGCATTGCCTTCCGGAGAATCGCTCGCGGCCGATCCGCTCTCGGCATGGACCAATGTCGGAGAACTCGGAGCGTTCGTGTTCGACCCCGATCCGTCGATTGTGCGAGCGGGCTTAGTTGATGTGCTTGCCGAACGGTTAGGACTACGGAGGCTTGATGATGCCGAGGAATATCTCACGGGCGATTCGCTCGTGATGTCACCGTTCTTACAAGCGTTCTCGGTGATTGAGAGCGTCCCGAATAATGACCGCGAGATCCGCTCGGCCATTCGCAAGCAGTTGTTTGGACAAGTCGAGATCAAGTGCCGACACATTCCGATCAACGTCGAGCAAACCCGCCGCAAACTGCCGCTCGAAGGCACCGAGGCCGGCGTGCTGATCTTCACGCGACAAGCGGGCAAGGCGCGAGCGGTTGTCTGTCGGCGCGAAAGTTGGAAGCGATAGAGCCGGCTCGTTCGGCGAGCAGTCGTAGCATGGGCTTCTAGCCCGTGCTCTTCGGCAACTGTCGAAGGATTGCGAACAACCAGAAGTCAGCACGGACTGGAAGTCCATGCTACTGGGACAGATTCTTGCGGTGACTCTGATCCGTGTGGGACATATCCGTGTGCGAAGTCTTACAGCAATTCGGCTTCGCACACGGATGGAGCAGTCGGAACTCAATCGGTGTTTTCGGCTCACGTTGAATCGGGATGCATTGCGACTGACTGAGGACGGTGAGCAGCCAGAAGACGGCACGGACTGGAAGTCCATGCTATTTGGGGGCAAGCCCGCGCGGTTCACTGGGTATTCTTTTTCTTACCCTTGCCCTTTGAGGCGTCGCCGGATGCTGGCTTTGCTGCGGCGTTAATCGACGGAAAAGACTTCGCGAGTTGTGCTTTGATGGCAGCGTGCTCGGGCTTTGCGGCAAGGTTGTGCCATTCGTACTCGTCGGTCGAATGGTCGTAGAGTTCTTCGCTGCCGTCCGCATATCGGATGTAGCGCCATAGAGCATCACGCACGGAATGGTTCTTAAAGCCGAAGGTTGTCACTGCCGGCTCGGCCCATTGCGATTGAGGATTCGCCAACAGCGGTCGAATGCTGCGTCCTTCAACATGCTTCGGAATCGGCAGTCCGGCGAGATCGCACAACGTCGGATAGATGCTCATAAAGTCGACCGTGCGATCGCAGAGCGTGCCCGGTTGAGTCACTCCGGGAACAACCCAAATGAGCGGTGCGCGAGTCGCTTCTTCCCACAACGTAAATTTCCGCCAATGACTCTTCTCGCCGAGATGCCATCCGTGATCGCCCCAAAGAACGATGATCGTGTTGTCGCGATATCGACTGCGATCGAGAGCATCGAGCAAGCGACCGAGATTCATGTCGGTGTAAGCGCAGCAGGCTAAGTACGACTGAATCGCGAGCTTCCAACGATCCTTTGAAACGATCGTTGCATGATCTCCTTGAGGCTTCGCCATCCGCACTCCGGCAGCCGGGATGTCTTCGAGATCGTCCGGTTGAAACGGCGGCAGTTGAATCGTCTCGATCGGGAATTGGTCGTAGTACTTCTTCGGCACGACCCAGGGCAGATGCGGCTTATGCAAACCGCAGGCTAAGAAGAACGGCTTCGAGTGCTCCTTACCGAGTTGCTCGATGCAGTACTTCGTAATGTGCCAATCGCTGATGTCCTCGTCCTTGAGATCATGCCTAACTGGTTCGAGGAAGCCTTCGTCCTTGCCGACTCCCGCTCCGTGCTCGACGCCCGACTTGTAGCCGTGCGCCTTATCGAAATAGTCGTCCCACTCGTCCGCGTAGTAACTGTCTGAATGAAAGATCTTCCCGGCTCCAGCAGCGAAGTAACCGGCCTCGCGGAATGGCACTGTCAACGACTTGCCCGATGGGATGAATGACTTCCAGTTGTCGTCGTTGTCGTAGACCGCTGATGTCGACGGACGCAGGCCGCTCATCAATGCCGCACGCGACGGATTGCAAAGCGGAGCCGCGCAATACGCCCTCGTGAATGAGACGCCGCGCTTCGAGAGTCGGTCAATGTTCGGTGTCTGCGCCTGAGGATTGCGCTTCGTGTAGCCGACCCAATGGTTGAGATCGTCGACGGCGATAAAGAGCACGTTCGGTTTGTCGGCGGCCAGTGCCATTGAAGAGGCGAGCAAACTCACCAACAGGAAGCACAGCCATTTCATGAGGTCACCTCGGTCAGCAAGTGGAGTCGGTCGTAAGGGTCTACCAACAAAAAAACGCCGACCGGTAAGCCGGTCGGCGTTCGTCATTCAATCGATGAGCGTCACTTCGCGAGGCCGTTAGGGCTGCACGCTGACGCATTCTTCTTCAAGCTCAATTTCAATCTCTTGGCCTGCTTCGCCGCCGAGACATAGCTCCTCACGGACAATGTTCATGTCGCGCGGAGCATCAATTCCGAGCCGAACGGTGTTCGGACCAATTCGCACAATGGTGATCTGAACCTTGTCCCCGATCAGAATCTTTTCGCCTGGCTTCCTTGATAGCACCAACATGTCCCGCTCCTTTAATTGGAGTTCCACCTTGCTTCCCTGCTGACTGACCGAAGCGCCTTTGAAGACTGCTCGTTGAAACGCGTCACACCACTGCATTCCGACGAGCCCGATGTGTCCTTAGCCCCCGCCTTGATCCACCACGATCTGTCGCGAAAACCTCGAAAACAGGCACTTCTTCAGTTCGAGCACGGGCGGACCATAACGGCGTGTCAAACGATTTCCAACCAATTGGAGTTTTTTCCCCAGTGCAGACTTGAAATTGCCAATGCGACTTTAACTCGGGGGTTCAGGGGATGTTGTGGCATGTAACTTTTCTGACTCTGACGGGTTGCAGGGGTTTGCTCTCCACCGACCCCGCGTCGGTGGAAGCAGCGACTGGGCGGCTAAGGATCGTTCGAGTAACCCCGTCGTCAGCCAAAGACATCCTTCGGCTGCTTCGTGAGAACTCTTATATCGAGCTCGTTAGCGGATCAGTCGTTGCTCCCACCGACACGGGATCGGTGGAGAGCGAGCACAACGAGGTTTGTTGTCTTCGTTGTTAGCTTGCCAGTCGTTGCTTCCACTGACGCGGGGTCAGTGGAGAGCGTGCCGGCTGTGATTCGACTCGGGCGGTAATTCTGATTGCACCAGCTTGTCTCACCTTGCCTCGCTCCATGCTGCTTCGTCTGCGTTTTGCGGCTCTCAAGAATCTCAGCTCAGTGAGCCTTGAAGAAGGCAACCTATCAGGGATGATGCCCGCCCGTTTGCGGAGACGCTGAGTAACGAGCAGCCGATCCGACCAACTTCTCGATTCTTGACGGAGTAGCTGCGGATGGTGCGCATCGGAATTGTCGGCGTCGGCTTTATGGGCATGACTCACTTCGAAGGAGCCATGAAGTTCAAAGAGGACGCCGCAACGGGGCGCCGCAAGCTTGCCGGTTCAAAGTTAAAGAACGCGAAGGTCACTGCCATCGCGACGCGCGATGCTAAGAAACTCGCCGGTGACTGGAGTTCGATTCAAGGCAACTTCGGTCCTCGCGGCGGACTCAATGATCTCGTCGGCATTAAGGCATACGCCGACTATCGCGATCTCCTCAAAGACCCCGACATTGATCTCGTCGATGTCTGTTTGCCGACGGACCAACATGAAGCTGTCGTGCTCGAAGCGATTGCGGCCGGCAAGAACGTGCTCGTCGAAAAGCCGATCGCCGTCGAACTGCCTGCCGCCGATCGAATGGTGAAAGCCGCCGCAAAGGCCGGCGTCACGCTGATGGTCGCGCAAGTGCTGCCGTTCTTTCCTGAGTTCAGCTATGTCGCGGATCTCATCAAGAGCGAGAAGTACGGCAAGCTCCGAGCCGCTCATTTCCGCCGCGTGATCTGTCAGCCCGATTGGTCTGCGGGCATGTCCGACTTCAAGAAGCTCGGAGGTTGGGGAGTCGATCTCCATATTCACGACAACCACTTCATCAGTTCGATTTGTGGTCTGCCGAAGGAAGTCTTCTCGCGCGGCGCGTTGATGGACGGACTCGTGAATCACGTGCATTCGTCTTACGTCTATGACGATCCCAATCTCGCCGTCAGTTGCGTGAGCGGCGGCATCGCGGCGAAGGGACTCAACTTCGCGCACGGCTTCGAGATCTATTTGGAGCAAGCGACCGTCGTTTACTCCGCAGGCACCTACGACGGATGTTGGATCGCGGATCGGCCACTGAGCCTCATCACGAATACCGGCAAGACAAAGGTGACTCAGCCGAAACTCAAAGGCGGCGGAGAATGGTGCTCAGCATTTACGGCAGAACTTCAAGCCGCCGTTGACGGTCTCTCGTCCGGGCAGATTCCGGCGATGCTGTCGGGGACGATGGCTCGGGATGCCCTCAAGTTGTGTTATGCCGAGGCGAAGAGCATCTCGTCTGGAAAGCTCGTGAAGTTGTCGTGATGAATACGTTTGAAAATCTGCCGGTGAGGTCTCACCAGCATAAGGGACTCACGATCGAGGGCTATTCGCGGGCGGCCGTGCAGAGCTATTGGCGTTGTCCCGAACTCAAGCTCTGCTTTGATCTCGGTGCGGTTCCATGGGCCTTTACCGGGACGCAGAACTTCTTCGTCACTCACGCGCATTTGGACCATCTCGCAGGCTTGCCGACGATCGTTGCGCGGCGCCGCATGATGAAGATGGGGCCGACGACCATTTACATGCCGGAGCACGACGTCGAAATCAGTCGTCGCATTTTGGATCTCTGGCAGCGGCTTGATCGCGGGCGAATGGCTTGCGAGCTGATCGGCGTTAAGCCGGGCGATCTGATCGAGATCTCGCGCGAGCATATCGTCGAAGTCTTTGAGACCATGCATAGCGTGCCGTCAGTGGGCTATCTCGTTTGGGAACGTAAGAAGAAGCTGAAGCCGGAATTGGTCGGACTGCCGCAAGATCAGATTCGAGACATGAAGCTGGCCGGCGCGGTCGTCGATCAGGAATACAAGGTGCCGCTGCTGTGCTACACCGGCGACACCACTCCAGAAGCTCTCGATAAGTTTGAGCCCGCCTTCGAAGCGAAGATCCTCATCACCGAGATGACCTTCTTTCGTCCCGAGCACACTCCGAACAAAGTCCATAAGTTCGGTCACACGCACATGTACGACGTCGTGTTTCGGTCAGAGAAGTTTAAGAACGAGCTCATCATCCTCTCGCACTTCAGCACGCGCTATCACGACGGCCAGTTCAAGAACCTCCTGAAAGAAAAATTCCCCCCCTCGCTGCAAGATCGAGTGCTGTTGTGGCTCTAGGTGGCTGAGGGAGTTGTCGATAGTCGTGGTTCGCTCCGCGAACCAACGCTTTCAAGCTTTAGGGATGGCGAAGCTTTACCTTGCAGACGTTGGTTCGCGGAGCGAACCACGACTATCTGAGACCACAAGAACTTGACTCAGAACTCACGATTCTCGGACTCAAGCGGCCTCGTCACACATGGAGATGAGTTCGAAGTTGCGAGGTAAGATGGCCGCCCTCGGCCGTGTTTCTCTTTGCGAAGCATCACGTCAGACTTCGAGTAAGAATTCTTACTCGTTTCGACTTCTCACCGAGGGCGGTTGAGTCACGATGACTCACGCAGTTTTCAAGAACACCGAGTTCCAGTGATCTCACAAAAGACAGACGGCCGGGGGCGGCCATCTTACGGGTAACATTTCACACAGCCTTTGAGCAAAGGCCGCACATGGACGTTGAGCAGCAACTGCAAGTGTCAGTTTCGTTACAGCAGGCGGGACAGTTCGCCGCAGCGGAACTCGGCTATCAAGCGATCCTCACTGTCGATCCCGAGCATCCCGATGCGCTGCATTTGCTCGGCGTCTGCCGCTTTCAGCAGGGCGATGTTTCGAAGGCTGCCGAGTTGATCTCTCGCGCCGTGCGATTGGCTCCGCATGTGCCGGACTACATCAACAATCTCGGCGAGGTTGCGAGTGCGTTAGGGGACGTCGTTCTGGCGCGACGTTGCTACGACGAAGCCTTGCGGATCGATCCGAGTTACGTCGAAGCGCATCACGGCATCGCGACGCTTTGTCAGAAGCAGGGGCAGACGTCCGAAGCGATTGATTGGCTGAGACGCGTTGTCGCTCTGAATCCGCTGCATCCGATTGCTTACGTCGAACTCTCGCGACACTTAGCGACCGGCGAGCACTATCAAGAGATCCTGCGGAAGCTACATAAGTGGCTCAAACCAAAAGCCTATGTCGAGATCGGCGTCGAGACTGGAGCGTCGCTCAAGTTCGCTCAACCGCCGACTCAATGCGTCGGGATCGATCCCGCACCGAAGCTGAAGTACGAGCTGACCGCACCGACGAAGATCTTCGCTGAGACGAGTGATGACTTCTTTCAGCAGCACGATCTCGCGGTCGAAATGGGCCAACCATCTTTCGAGCTCGCCTTCATTGATGGACTGCATCACTTCGACGCTGCGTTGCGCGACTTCATGAATCTCGAACGCTTCGCCGGACCGAACTCCGTGATCGCGTTTCATGACTGCTGGCCGGTCGATGACATGTCGAGTGCTCGCGAACGAGACACTCGCTTTTGGACTGGCGATACATGGAAAGTGATTCCGCTGCTGCGGAAGTATCGGCCCGACTTGACGGTCTTCACATGCCCCGCGCAGCCGACGGGCTTAGGCATTGTGCTCGGAATGAATTCCGCTTCGACGGTTCTGCGAGACGTCTACGAGCAAGCGGTCGCGGAAGCATTGCCGCTGACAGTGGCTTCACTCGGGCCGAAGTATGAGGAACTCAATCCGGCTGCCGGCGATTGGGAATCGCTCAAAGCGCAGATTGAATCGGCTATGAAGCGTGCTTGAATTCAACGTCGGCGAGAGTCGCGCGGCTGATTTCATTGCGCGCTGCGTCATCCTTCAGTAACTCGGCTCAGCATTGCGAGTCATTGTGAGTTGAGAACGCAGATTGAGATGGCCGGCAAAGAGCCCCAAAGGGGCGAAGTTCGATAGCCCAGTCCGGTAGGACTGGGCTATCGGCGAGCGGATCGTGCGAGCCCCAACGGGGCGTGATTCGACAGCCAGCATGAAGGTTCAAATCCGGGATGACTTCAGCACTCGATGAATGCAGCGCGGGTTTCGAATCTCGCCCCTTTGGGGCTCGCGCAATTATGCGAATCGTGTTACCAGTCCTATCGGACTGGGCTATCGAATCCCGCCCAGTTGGGGCTTATGGCACCGGCGGAATGACCGCATTCTGAGTGTGACGGACGGAGACTTTCCGACGAATTGTAGTCGCGCGGTTAATGCGCGCTCTGCCACTCATCGCGCAGTTGCTTTGCTCGTTCGACAAGCTGCTGTGTTTGTGGGTCGGTGCCGTAAAGCTCGAGCAAGCTGTCGAGCACGGCCAGTGCTTCGTTCGTCTTGCCTTCGGCGTGCAATGACGACGCTCGTTCGAGAGACGAGCGCACGAGCGGAAACTCCCCCGACGTTTGACTGCGGACCTTGCGGAGTTCGGTCAGTCGCTCGTCGATCTTTTCGAGCGTCTTGCTCTGCTCGTCATCGCTGCCGATGAGCGTCCTTAACGCCGTCAGGATGCGCTCTTCGCGGCCGAGATCTCCCAGTCGACGATAGCTGCGAGCGAGCTTCCAGAATCGCTCGACTTCATCGCGACTGGTCTCAGAGCTTGTTGCAGCTTCGTCACTGCCGACATCGGTTGTTGATCCGCCGAGCTTCCAAACAACGCCGCCAATCAGCAGCGCGAGCAACATCAGCAGCACAACGGGATGATCTAAGAATCGACCGAGTGCCGTGCGCGCGTTGCGCCGTTCGAGATCCTCACGGAAGTGATTGCGGACCATTGTTGCCGGACCGGGACCGTGATTGATCGCACGCGTCTCGCCGACTTCATTGTCGACGGAGCCCGCAACCGCAGTCGGTCCTTCAAGACTCGGCCCCTCACGAACAAGGGTCTCGTCATTGCGTAGAGCTAGCTCGACGCGCCGCACGACTTCCTTCAGTCGCAGCATCACAACATTGGCATCGGGCAAGCGGTCGTCCGGGTTCTTCTCCAACAGCTTGCAGACGACTTCTTCGAGCAACCTCGGAATGCTCGGCTCGTAAAGGCTTGGCAGATCGAAACGATGTGTCGCGTGCTTGCGAATGATGTCAACGGGGCTCTTCCCCGTGAAAGGCGGTCGTCCCGTCAACATCACATAGAGCACCGCGCCGAGCGAATAGAGATCGCTCTTCTTCGTCGCGCGTTGCCCGGAAGCTTGCTCGGGGGACATGTACTCGGCAGTCCCAATGATGCCGCCGGTCACGGTGAGTCGAGTCGTCGCGAAGACTTGCGCGACTCCGAAGTCCGTCAGCTTGACGGTGCCGTCCTTGCCGATCAGCAAGTTCGAGGGCTTAATGTCACGATGCACGATGCCCGCTGCATGAGCGACTTTCAGAGCGGCACATATCTGCAACGCGATGTCGACCGCTTGCTCCCACGGAAGACGTTTCTCGGCGCGAATCGCGTCGGCAAGCGTCTGCCCCTCGACATACTCCATCGCGAAATAGAGTTGCTCGGACGAGGCATCAGTTCCGCTGTCATAGACCGAAACAATGTGCGGACCGCCGAGCTGCCGCATGGCTTCCGATTCGCGCAAGAAGCGTTCGATCGCTCCATCGTGATCGGCATAGTTCGTCGACAGAACTTTGATGGCTGCCACTCGTCCCGAATCGGTATGCCGACCGAGATAGACAGTCCCCATTCCTCCGGCACCCAATCGGCGTTCGATCAAGTAAGGCCCGACGCGTTCCGGCAGAGGAGTGTCGCTCATTCGAGTTAGCCTCCACTGACGGGCGGAAAGCAACTGACGCTACTCGCTGCGGATAAGACAGTGGCGTCCGTCGCGTAGTCCGTGCCGATCGCGACGAGCAGACTCGCGGCAATCTTCGTGAGTGCCGGATGCTGCTCAACGAGTGCCGAGCGAAGCTGCGCGACGGTCGCTCCTTCCGGCAATGCGACATCAATCGTCGGACTCCCGGCAAGATCGCGAGCACGGGCATAGAGCTTGATAGAAAGTTGCATGTCGTCGGTGCTGTGAATGGGCGAGGAAGAGATGACTCTGTACGACGGACTTCGAGTCCGTCGATCCGAGCTGAGTCGCTAAAGTTACATCCGTCGTTTGCGAAACGGCGCGGGATCGTAGCCTTACTGCCGGAGTTCAATAACGATCGTCAGTCACGCACCGCAAAGACGTCTTTCCTCAAACAGCAGCCCATTCATGTCCGACCTTCAGCAGCAACTGATCTCCGTCCAAGAATCCGTCATGCACTTGCAGCACGAGTTGTCTCAGATTCACGAAGTCGTGCTCGCTCAGCGCGACGAGATCGCCGACCTGCGACAAACCGTCGCAAAGCTTCTCGGCCAATATCAGCAACTCGTCGACGGCGACCCGTTCCCGACCCCACAAGAAGATCGCCCCCCGCACTATTGAGCGCAAAGTAGCTTGGGATTCCATCCCGAGCCGCAGCGGGAAAACCGGTTCTTCAATAATGCGAGCGGTCGTCAAAAGAGGCCCCCGCAGTTCCGTCTTCCGCATTGAGTCGACAGCAAGAGTAAGAATTCTCACACAAAGGCGCGATGCACTTCGCGCCACAGAGCAATCCCCGCCGCCGTTACTGCTCAACATGTAACGCAACTGACAGCCAAAAAAGTAGCTTGGGATTCCATCCCGAGCCGCAGCGGGAAAACCGGTTCTTCAACCGAGCGCCTCGTCGTCAACGGAAGCTCCCGCGAGTCCGCCTTATCTCGCACCCATCGAGCCCCTATTCGCACTCATCCCCGCGCGTCAGCCCGACATAAACCAATCCCATCACAATGACGATCGGCCCTTCCGCAGCGGTCCACCAAACGGGCAAGCCTTCAACAAGATCGACTCCAATCAGCACGACTCCCATCACGAGCGTCAGCCATCCGAGCAACGAAATGATCGGCAGATAGCGCGGGATGTCGCGTGCGAGTCCGATGACGAGCACTCCATGCACCGCCCACAACAACGACGCCGAGCGCGCGAGGTAGCCGAACAACGCTGCATCCGGCATCTCTCCCAAACGCAGTCCGCGATAGGCGGTGCTCATTGCGTCGCGAGGTAAGACAACGGCGATCGCAGCGAGTGCTTCAACGATCCCGCAAACGAGCATCACGGTGCGAAGTGCCTTGAGTCGTGCGGTGAGTGAGGCGGGCGGGTTCGAGTCGGTCATGTCATTGATCAAGTGGGATGAGGCAGTCTTTTGATGTCCGAAGGACTTTGTGTGGGATGAAAACGAGACTGCGAGTTCGCTCGTGACGGCAGATTCAACTCGTGAAAGTGGCCGTTGTCCCGCTGCGGCTCGGGATGGAATCCCAAGCTACTTTTCGGGGCAGGGGGGCGGAGTTCTCGAAGATGAGCCGCAGTGATGCCAGTCAGCAAATCATCGGCACAACGCCATGAGTCGATCGTTTGATGCGTCAAGACTCACATTGCCAAAGCGAAACAAAGAGACCGACAATCGCGCCGCGCTCATCATCGCGGTTCGCTGAAGGACGCTGCGGACTCGTGCTCATTACGAGCAACGCGATCCGACGAGTTTCACAACGACTGCTATTGCTCTGCTTCAGGAGCCACTTCGAAAGGATGCTGTCATGAGAGTTCCCAGTCCGTCGTATTCGCTGACGCTGCGCTTGCGTTACCCCGATCGTCCCGGTTTGCTCGGACGCATCACGTCTTTGCTCGGTGAGGCCGGCGGCTACATCGGAGCGGTCGACATCGTCGACGTGCGCGGCAGTCACATCACCCGCGACTTCACGGTCAATACGTCCGACGTAGCGCACGGCGAAGCGATCGTTGAACGCATGAAGGAGATCGGTGATCTCGAAGTCTTGAAGGTCTCGGACCGCACCTTCTTGCTGCATCTCGGCGGCAAGATCGAAGTGCATTCGAAGGTCCCGGTGAAAACGCGCGACGACCTTTCAATGGCCTATACGCCGGGCGTTGCGCGCGTTTGCATGGCGATCCATAAAGACCCCGATGCGTCGTACGCGCTGACGATCCGCCGCAACACCGTCGCAGTGGTGTCAGATGGCACTGCCGTGCTCGGTCTGGGCAACATCGGTCCGAAAGCCGCGATGCCCGTGATGGAAGGCAAGGCGCTGCTCTTCAAAGAGTTCGGCGGAGTCGATGCCTTTCCGATCTGCCTCGATACGCAAGACGTCGAAGAGATCATCAAGACGGTCAAGTTCCTCGCGCCAACGTTTGGCGGAGTGAACCTCGAAGACATCTCTGCTCCGCGCTGCGTCGAGATCGAAGAACGTTTGCGAGCGGAACTCGATATCCCCGTCTTTCACGACGATCAGCACGGCACGGCGGTTGTCGTTGTCGCGGCACTGACGAACGCTTTGAAGATCGTGAAGAAGTCGCCATCGAGCTTGAAGGTGACGATCAGCGGGGCGGGAGCCGCAGGTATGGCGATTGCCAAACTGCTGAAGCTGGTCGGCATCAACAACATCATCTGCTGTGACCGAGTCGGAGCGATCTACGCCGGTCGCGCTGACGGCATGAACTCCGTTAAGGACTGGCTCGCAGCGAACACTAATCCGCAATGCGTTAAGGGTTCTTTGAGCGACGCGATGCGCGGCGCGGATGTCTTTGTCGGAGTGTCTGCAGCCGGACTCGTCAGTGTTGACGATGTGAAGTCGATGGCGTCCGACGCGATTGTTTTCGCACTCGCAAATCCCGATCCCGAGATCATGCCCGAGGATGCATTGCCTCATTGTCGCATCATGGCGACGGGGCGTTCGGACTATCCGAACCAGATTAACAACGTGCTGTGCTTCCCCGGCTTCTTCCGAGGTTTGCTCGACGTTCGCGCCAGCACCGTGACCGACCGCATGAAACTGGCTGCCGCTCATGCGATCGCGAGCGTGATTGCCGAGAACGAACTGATGACGGACTACATCATCCCGAGCGTCTTCAATCGCAAAGTCGCAACGCTCGTCGCCGAAGCCGTCGCGAGAGCAGCGATCGAAGACGGAGTCGCTCGTAAGCAAGCCTGCTCCATCACCGGCAACTCCGGCCGCGAGGGCGAGTTCGCATAGGGGCCACCCATCTTTGTCGAGCACGCGCCAAGCGTGCTCGACATTGCCCCCGCACTTATTGCCCCTCAATCTCGATTCCTTATCGTCCTCTGGCCTCTCGCCCCTTGCCGTTTCCCCCTCACCTCTCGCCCCATATCCCCGCATCCTCGCGTAAGCCGCGCACCGCATCCGCAAGCCGTTGCTGAGTGACGAGTCGCAGATCAGCTCCCGTCCCGCCTTTGCCGATGAGAAAAAACTTCTCGGTACGTTCGAAGTAGCCGGCACCGACTCGAATGACGGACTTCACGAGCATGTTGCGGAGCAGATGCAGCCAGAAGCGGCGGCGATATTCGCAGGGCAGGCGGCTCAAGCTCTGATAGCCCTCGCAGGCACGCTGCAAGAAGGCCGCATCATGAAAGCAGCCCAATAGCGAGAGGTCATCAAGCGGATCTCCGCTGATCGCATCATCGAAGTCGATGATGGCCGCGACCTCTGTTGGGCTGCCGAGCACGTTCCAAAGTGCGAGGTCCTTATGCACCAAACAGCCTCGCTCAATTTGCAGCAACGATTGGTGCTCGTTGACGAGCGACGCGATCTCATCGCGCTGGATCTCCGACAGAAAGCCGCGTGTCACGAGAAAGTTGAGATGCTCCTCAAGCCGCAAGCAGAAGTAATCGGCATAGGTGGCGTGATACCCGCGCAACTCTGAGTCGAGCACTCCGAAGCGCGGCAACGAGATCGTTTGCCAGCGAGCAACCGCCGCTCCGATCTCGAAGGCGATGCGCTGTTGATCGAGACAATCTTGTTTGAGCCAGTGATTGAGATCCGGCGCCGAAATGCGTTCGAGCGCCTGCCAAGCAAACGGCACTCGACTCCGTGAAGCATCGCAGCCAAACACAATCGGAGTGCGCACGCCGCAATCACGAACGCGATCAAGCACCGCAGACTCGATCGCCAACTGCCCGTCTCGCTCCGGTCCATTCTCAACCCGAATGAAGAACGACCGCTCTCCGACATCCGCGTTCCATGTGAGATGATTCCCCTGCCCACAACCCGGCGAGAGCACCACATCGGTGCGATCAAAATGCCGCTGTAATTCCTGTTGCAAGAGCGGTTCAACAATTGCGGCATCCTCTGCCCGCCGCTCGGTCCGATGAAACGCAGCCGGCCGATCGCACTTCCAGTAATAAATATCACACCGCGTCATCTCAACTGCCATCTCCCTCGTTTAACCGCGTGGCCAACGGCCCGCGCTTCTTCTTCTCACCTGCAGCTTCCTCTGCACCATCGAGTGCCGAGACAATAGCAATTCACCTTCGCGGCAACCGCCTGATGCTCAGGGCTAAATCACACGAAGTTGTTACCCCAAATGCTGCTTCGCCGAGGAAGTTTTCATTCCATCCGGCTTTGCAGTGTTTCATGGAGATTGACAGTTTTTTGTTGGGTATTGCTTCGGGATCACCAGAGCGACGCGTCGGTGTCGACCTTCGTTCTCGCGGTAGCCGTTCACGGGGCGGGGAGGAGCGAGGGCAGGGGTTGGCGGAGGCGGGCTTGTTTGATGGCTTCGGTGATGAACTCGATCGCGTCGCGGCCCTGTTGCCGGCATGTCTCGAAGATCGTTTGCAGCGTCTTCACGAAGCGACTGCCGGCCGGACTCTTCGTTCCGTACGTCAGACCCCGCAGAATAAAAACGGACGAATTGCCGGGAACCCTCTGGGTGCGGCCGCGTTGTTCGTGGGTTCGACGCCCACCTTCGAGGCGAACACCCACAAGGCATCGAGCCGAGTTAAGAGACTGCGGCAGCGACCGGCAGTCAGTTTGTTGGCACTCGCCAGTCCTCGGTGTAATGCGTCTTCCACTCGAAGTCGCAGGTCGGTCAGCAGAGTTTGTAGTTCCGATCGCGAGACTGCTTGAATTCTTGCAATTCCTTCTGCAAGTCCGCATTTGTTTGCCTGAGTGAGCCGATCGTGCCCTGCATTTCCCGGACGAGATCCAACATCTGCTGCACGAAAGCCATCACAACCTGCAGCAAACGCTGAAATTCAGGCGGTTGGCGATCAATCAGTGCTTGGTCGATCGAAATCAATTCGGCTGGTGTTTGAAGATCCGGTAGTTCCATACCGGGCGATATCGCGACTCTGCCGAATCGTGACTAGACCAACTCCCGCCCAGCGAACGACTACGGCTTGAGGATATTGGGCAGGGTGATTCGCACACACGAAATCGGTGGGACAGAAGCAGTTGAATTGCAATATTATATATCAATTATCAACCGAGACGCGAAAACGATTGCGACGGCCGTTTGAGGCCATTGGGGCATCGAAAACAGGTGTCATTGGATGTTGGATATCACGGAACTGGGCTGCCGCTGACTCGAAGCCGAATAAGGGTAAGCTGACTTCGGCATTGGCTTCGATGAAGTCAAACACGGAAGCCGCAGGCGACGACTGAGGCACGGCAGTCCCAAGAGACGGGCATGAGTGCCCATCCTGCGAAGCGACAGACGATTGAAGTTCGACCGACAGCTCACATCGACAAGCCGCAGTCGCTGACCGCGACGACGACACGCTCAGTGACTGCATTGACGGCGATTGGCTTGCTCGACGCTGCCAGAGACAAGCCGAAGAGTCCGCTGCGATGCGTCTCACATCTCGACCCGACGTTGGGGGAGTCTCGATCGTTGAACGACGGCACGAACCGCGTTGAGACAACGTACTCGGACTGCGGAACCTTCACCGGCTTTGGACGGATTGACCGGCAACGCAGCAAACTCACGGCTCTAATTCGAAGTGCCGATTGATGGTCGAACTCGGCTTGGTTATAAGAATCACCACAAGGCACATCACAAGGAGCCACATGGCAAAGAAACGAAAACAACTGCCGACACTGACCGAACTCCTCCGAGAAGAACTCGCTCAGGTGGACTCGCTGCGAGAAGTCGCCCGAGCAACGGGGACACATCACGCAACGCTGCTCCGCTTCTTGCGAGAAGATCAAACCCTTCGCCTCGATGCTGCCAATGGGCTGGCGCGGCACTTCGCCATCGAGCACGTTCGCAAGGGAGGCGAGTGATGGGGAGCGTCTACAGGAAGACTTTCGCAAAGCCGCTACCGCTCAAAGCGGAACTCTTCGAGAAGGGCGGCACAACCCGTTCGCGACGATCGACCTGACGATGAACGTCCAAACGGACCCGCGACTTGTCGACCTTCAAGGGGCAATAGAGGCATTCCGACGGTCTCACTGACAGCGACTCGGAACGACGGTCCCGAGGCCATGCGAGCGACGGGAACGATGGGCGCTCTCGATTCCCAGCTTGCACCATTGCCTGCACCAACTTCCGGCAGACCGTGTCTTTTGATGGCGTGCATTGGCACAGGATCAAAACATTTCGTCGAAGCGGTGTCAAAAATCACCACAACAGAAAACGCCGAAATACAAAACGAAAAACGCCGCACCAGAAACTAAGTCTGATGCGGCGTTTCAATTTGCCCCGCCTGGATTTGAACCAGAACCAACTGATCCAGAGTCAGTCGTGCTACCGTTACACCACGGGGCAAGCCGTACGACGTTTGGCACGTCGGGGCGGGACGATAGCGACGCGATTCGAGGCCGCCAAGAGTGCCTCAAACAGCTTTTCGAGCACGCTTCGACTCTGCTAAGCGAAGTCATCCGGCTCGCGAAACTGTGAGTTCCACGAGTTCAAAGAACTAGCGAGGCTCTGCCTTAGACCCGTAGGTCAGCCTCTCCGAGGCTGACTCTTTTGCGCGGCGCAGTCGGCAGCGAGTCGCCGGTTCGAACAACACAACCGACTCTGCTCAAAGACCTTCATGGGAATGGTACTTGGACACTCAAGCGGGCGGTGTCGGGGAGATCGCGTCTTGCGGAAGAGGCAGCCTCGGAGAGGCTGCCCTACACCATTGCGACGCACCGCCGGAACTTGACACCGAATTCAAGAAGTCGAATCCCAAGTGACCTAGTCTTCGAACGTCGCAGATAGTCGTGGTTCGCTCCGCGAACCAACGTCTGCCGCCCGGAAAACGCCGTCGTTCATCAAGCTCGAATGCGTTGTTTCGCGGAGAGGTGTGATTACATCGCCCCCGCGACCCGAAGGGTGCTCCGGCCTCGGGGGTTCAACGGCCTTTGCGCTACTACGATTTAGGGCAAATTCGAGTAGCGCAAAGGCCGCTAAACCCCCGGCACAAGGCCGGGGGCGAAAAGATCACAGCCTCGGAGCGAACTACGACTATCCACTCCGCGGAGAGCCTCTCAGGCGAACGCGAATCGACTACTTCGCCGCTGCCAAGCTTCGCATGCTCAAGCCCCTTTAACCTCCGCGCTGCGAACTACTGCCCGCAAAGTTTGACTGACCGCTTCGCGCGGCGTCAGTACCGGCAGCACAGTCGCATTCAGCACAAAAGGGGAATCGGCACTTCCGCGCTAGGTCGATCCTTCGTTGCGTTCGATGCGCCAGTGATGACTTCGGGAAGTGACGGCAATGAGCCGTTGCTACATCAGGTCCGCCTTCGAACGAGCGATTCATGTTTGCGGAGGCTCAAGGATGAGCGGAACTCGTATCCGATTCGGACTCTTATTGGGGCTTGCGGCGCTGTGCTGCTCGATGGTCGCCTTCGCCGGGCGGCCGAGCATCTTTCCGGCGTCACAGAAGTCGAAGATTCATTGGCGCGAGGATCTCGATGCTGCACACGAAGAAGCACTCAAGACGAATAAGCCAATGCTGCTCGTCTTCGATGCCGAGTGGTGCTCCTTCTGCAAGAAGATGGATCAGGTAACGCTCTCCGATCCGGCCATCATCACCTACGTCAACAACACGTTCGTGCCGGTCCATCTGAGCCTCGAAGACCACTATCGCAAGGCCGAGGCGCTCGAAGTTGATCGCGTGCCAGCAACCGTCGCTCTGACTCCGAATGCTGACCTATTGGGACGCATCGTCGGCTTTGTGAATGCCGACACCTATCGCGAGTCCCTCAGTCGGATCCGCGTGCTGAATCAGCGCGTGCTCGTCGAGAAGCCGGTCGCCGCTCGCGGCAAGTAGTCGCGGCGGTGAGATGAGCAGATCAGAGATCGCAACAAGGCAACGTCATCGGCAGGCAAGTGGAAGCAGAAGAGAAGACGAGTGAAACACTAATGGGCACTCATCAGAGCAATCGGTCTTCTGAAGCGAGTCGCGAAGCCGAGTCAGTCGGTTGCTGCGCCTGTGGTGTTGCCGTCAAGCATCCTGCATGAGGAAGTTTGAGATGGCCGAAGGCCGTTGTGTGGGATGAAAACGAGACGGCGAGTTCGCGCGTGACGGCAGATTCAACTCGTGAGAGTGAACTTTGTCCCGCTGCGGCTCGGGATGGAATCCCAAGCTACTTTTCGGGCAGCGAGTCGCGAAGGCGCGTCAACCGCTTTGCGGTGCCTGCGGTGCGGCGTTCAAGCATCCTGCACGAGGCAGCTCTTGATGTCCGAAGGACGTTGTGTGGGATGAAAACGAGACGGCGAGTTCGCTCGTGACGGCAGATTCAACTCGTGAGAGTGAACGTTGTCCCGCTGCGGCTCGGGATGGAATCCCAAGCTACTTTTCGGGGCAGTTCTCAGGACGTCGAATGTAACTACACTTACACACGTCGATCTGCAGCGAGCCTAACTGGCAGTGATCGTCGAATCCGCACATCCTCTCCCGCGCGGCTTTGCACGAAGTCGCGAACGCTTTTGCCGCATGCTTTCCGATGGGAGCTGGGATGACGCTGACTTTTGAACGCTTGAGTGAGGACGGAGTCCTCGGGCCCATTCATCGGGCGTTCGGTGAGTTGCTCAAGCGACTCGAACCCGACCTGCATCCGCACGTTCAATTGGCCGGAGCGATCACGAGCGAGCAATTGGCTCGCGGTCATGTTTGCCTCGATTTGAAGGCTGCTGAGCACATCACGTTCGCAGGCGATGACAGCGGCGAGAACGTGAGGACCTATCGCAACTGGCCGAAGCTCTCGAATTGGGCCAAAGAGTTGCAGAAGTCCGCACTGGTCGGCGCGTTTGCTTCGGCGGACTCGGTCGAGCGTCTTGAGCAGCCACTGGTGTTCGAGGCCGAGCAGCAGCGGGTCTATCTCGCCCGGTACTGGTTCTTCCAGCAGCAACTTGCCGAGTGGATTGCGGACCGCATGAAGAGACCGCCGTTGCCGCTTGATCGTCGACAACTTGTGATTGATGTCGAACGGCTCTTTCCGCATCGCGATGAAGCTTCGGATCGCGACCAGTTTGCGGCGGTCCTCAATGCTGCTGACCGACGCTTTGCGGTCGTCACGGGCGGTCCCGGTACCGGTAAGACAACGACCGTCGCGAAGTTACTCGCCGCGAGACTGCTTCAAGCAAGTGGAGCATCCGCCGGTCCGCGCATCATGCTGATGGCTCCGACGGGTAAAGCTGCTCAACGTCTGAATGAGTCACTGACTCGAGCGGCTTCGAACTTGCCGAAAGGCTCCGTTACTGATTCGGTTTGCGAGCAACTGAAGGCAGTGACAGCGGGCACCATTCATCGCTTGCTTGAATGGACTCCGCTGCCGCCCGAACGGGGCGGCCCATTTCGCAAAGGGCAGCAGCAACCACTCGACGCCGACGTCGTGCTCGTTGATGAAGCCTCGATGGTCGACATCGAACTTATGTGGCACCTCTTTGCTGCTCTGCGTCCCGAGACGCAGATCATCTTGATGGGCGATCGCGATCAATTGGCATCCGTCGAAGCCGGCGGTGTGCTCAGCGATCTTTGTGGCGAGCCGACTTTGTTGCCGACGCCTTCCGCTCAGTCTGCGACCGACGGGACTCAGCCGAAGGTCGACGCGAGCACTATGGCGATCAGCACATCAAAGCCGACGAAGTCTCCGAAGCGAGCGGCCGTCACGAAGTCACTCTTCTCCGATGAGGAAGTGGCGGCGGCCTCTGAAGCGCCGCTGCGGAAGAAAGCCGCGTCTGCCTCGACCGCCGTTGAGTCGACTTCGGACGACTCGCTCTCCGCCGCAGTTTCATGGCTGCGATTCAGCCATCGCTTTTCGAGTGAGAGTGAGTTCGGACGACTCGCTGCCGCCATTCGTGCGGGCGATGCCGACAGGGTCATCGCGCTGCTCCGTGCGTCACAGGCGGGAGACATTGTTTGGATCTCGACCGAGCACTCCGAAGTCGCGCAGCGGCAGGTCGTTGAAAAAGCCGCTGAGCGCTATCGGGGTTATCTCGACGAGCTGCATGCAATCCAAAATACATCAGCCGACAGTACTCGTTGGAGCAACGTCCTCAAGCAACTAGCGAGCGTTCGCGTGCTCTGTGCGCATCGCGACGGCAACTCGGGCGAACGTGCGATGAATCAACGGCTCGTGCAGTTCTTCACCAATCAGAATTGGCTGAGGCCGCGCGTCGGTTCGTATCTCGGTCAAGCAGTGATCATCACGGAGAACGACTACCGGCAGAACCTCTTCAACGGCGATGTCGGAGTTGTTGTGCCTGCGGCGCTGGGAGTCGCTCTCGCCTTTGAAGATGCGTCGGGGACAAACAACAGTGTAAGACTGATTCCATCAGCCCTTGCTCCGGCACATCGCGACAGTTGGGCGATGACGATTCATAAGAGTCAGGGATCCGAGTTCCGCTCGGTCTTTGTCGTGCTGCCCGAGTTCGAATCCCCGGTTCTGTCGCGCGAGCTGCTCTACACCGCCGTGACTCGCGTGAAGGATTCGCGCAACTCCAATACCGGCGAAGGAGAGCGCGGCTTCCTCTGTCTCGCTGCTCGGGAAGACGTCCTTCGAGCGGCCATCACGCGCGGTATCCGTCGTACAAGCGGCTTGCGTGACGCGATCAACGCCCGCATCAAGGCTGAGAAGTCGAAGTGAGAGGCCGTTGACGATAAGTGCATTCGGATTCTCGTCCCGCTCAGCAACGACTGACGACGAGGCACAACGACCATGACTGCTATTCGCCGCTGATGCTCGGGATGGAATCCCAAGCTACAGCAGCGGGCAACCTGCATCCCTAAATCAAGACTTCTTCGTCAAAGGCGCCGCCCGCTTAG
>CAZNMS010000105.1:0-22421 GCA_964573505.1 uncultured Planctomycetaceae bacterium
CCGACCAGTCGTTCGTCCCGTCCGGGCGAGCCGGACGGAGACGACTCAAATTCAGTGCCGGAGTGCCGGTCACTCCCGTTTCATTTCTGCAAGTCGCTCAAGAATTGAAGCTCTCCGGTCCCGAAGAGTGGTCTGACAGCAGTGACGACAGTGATTTGGCAACAAGACTGGAATCAGCATGAGCTACCTCTTCAGCACCGACGATGAACAGCGCGAGATGCTCGCGACGATTGGCGTTGATTCGATCGACGCGATCATCGGCGATCAGATCCCGGAATCGCTGCAACTCAAACGAGACCTCAAGCTGCCGCCGCCGCTGAGTGAACTCGAACTGGAGCAGCTCATTAGTTCGCTCGCCGGGCAGAACACTGGGCGACGCGACCGAGCGTGCTTTCTCGGCGGCGGGGTCTACGACCACTTCGTCCCGGCGGCAGTCGATGCCATCGCGGGCCGCAGCGAGTTCTATACGGCTTATACCCCGTATCAGGCCGAGGCCAGTCAGGGCAGCTTGCAGGCGTTCTTCGAGTACCAGTCGCTGATCTGCGAACTGGCGGGAATGGATGTCTCGAACGCGAGCCTTTACGAAGGCGGCACGGCCGTCAGCGAAGCCGTCTTCATGGCGATGCGCGCAACGAAGCGACACGAGCGCATAGTGCTGCTCGGTTCAGTGAATCCCGAATATCGCGATGTCGTCCGCACGTATCTCGGTCGCAAAGAGACTGAGGTTGTCACAATTGCTACACCGAATGGCACGGCCAATTTGGAGCAGGTTGAAGCGGCTCTCAATGACTCAACCGCGTGCCTCGTGATTCAGCAGCCGAACGTCTTCGGTTGTCTCGAACATGTCGAGCAACTTTGTGCGATGGCGCGAAAGGTCGGTGCGCTGTCGATCGTTTCGTTCGATCCGCTGAGTCTCGGCATCCTGCAGCGTCCCGGTGCTTATGGAGCCGACATCGCAGTTGCCGAAGGGCAAAGTCTCGGCATCCCGATGCAGTTCGGCGGGCCGTATCTCGGGATCATCACGTGCCGGAATGAGTTCCTAAGGCAGATGCCGGGACGGCTCATCGGCGAGACCACTGATCGTGAAGGTCGCCGTTGTTTCGTGCTGACGATTCAAGCGCGCGAGCAGCACATTCGCCGCGAGAAGGCGACGAGCAACATCTGCACGAATCAGGGGCTCTTAGCACTGCGAGCGACGGTGTATCTTTCGTTACTCGGCCCTGCCGGTTTGAAAGAAGTCGCCGAACTGTGCTGCCGCAAAGCTCATTACGCCGCGAGCGAACTCAGCAAGGTCGACGGCATTGAAGTCGCGTTCGATCGCCCGTTCTTCAAAGAGTTTGCGATTCGTTCTCGTCGCGGAGCGGAAGAAACAATGCGACTCGCACGAGCCGCCGGATTCGATATCGGTCCCGGCCTCAAGAAGCTCGGCGCCTGCGACTGCGACAACGCGCTGCTCGTCGCCGTGACCGAGTGCCGGACGAAAGCCGAAATCGATCAACTCGTCGCCGCTCTGAAGTAGTGCGGAACCTCTCGTTCGAACGACGGATGAGCGATTCTGCGACTCAGCATGTCTGAGTGAGGCGAGTCGCAGAGCGGCGTCTTCAAGCCTTGATTTTCGGGTGGCACGCCCTGAGTACTCGAAGGGCGTGGCGCTCTGCCGCGAGAACACGCCCTTCGAGTGCTCAGGGACGTGCCACTCAAATTTGTAAACTTGCTACCGGTACCCGTCGTCGGCATCGAACCCGACAACGCAGCGCTCCTCAAACGAAGAAACCGCAGTCGCTTGTCAGATCGGGGCCAACAATCCCTAACTGACGAACGGCTGCGGTTCGTTGTCTCAGTCCTGAGGTGAGCCTTCGAAACCGGACTTAGGCGGCTCGACGAATCTCTTCGAGCGAGTCCAAAAGCGAAGTGGCGTTCTCGATCGATCCGACTTCATCAATGAAAGCCAAAATCTGACCGAGCTCGTCTTCATCGAATTCTTCTAAGCGGTCAATCAATTCCTCGTCGTCCATGAAGCAATCCTTTCGCCAATGGTTGATGTTGCCGTTGCGGCTGCGAAGGAACGCTCTCCAAAGAGATCGCAGGCTCGCGTCGGCCCGTTTTCGATCGGTTTTTTCGGTACGCAAAGTTGAGTCGGCTTTTTGTTTCTCTGACTTCTTTGCGAGCGGAAAGAACGACTGAAGTTCGAAACGAGGTTCGGCCGAGAGCGTCGCGGCCTCAAAACTCATCCGCCGCGCGATGATCGAGGGAACCCGAACCACTGGCTCCAAACACTGGGCGGGTCACTACTCACGGTGACGGGCTCGCGCTTCGTCGGATGCTCAAAGGTCAGCGAATGGGCATGCAGAGCGATGACGCCGCCTTCGCCGCTTTTCGGTCCGCCGTATTTGGTGTCGCCGACAACGGGCCATCCGCGCGAGGCGAGCTGCACGCGAATCTGATGCGATCGCCCGGTATGTAATCGAACTTCCAATAGCGATCGCCCGGCAGTGACTGACAGCACGCGATAGTCCAATCGAGCATCCTGCGCACCCGGCACATCGGGCCGCACGATCGACACAACATTGCGCGCTTCGTCCTTCAGCAGCCAGTCGGTCAACGTGCCCTCAGACGCGAGCGGTCGTCCCGCAACCCATGCCCAATAAATCTTCTCGGTCGAGTCATTGCGGAACTGTTCCGAGATCCGACTTGCAGCCTTACTCGTCCGCGCGAAGAGCACGACTCCTGAGACCGGTCGATCAAGCCGATGCACGAGCCCCAAATAAACCTCGCCGGGCTTCTGATACTTGAGCTTGATGTAGTCCTTTGCTTCATCAAGCAAGCTGAAGTCACCGGTCTTATCACCCGCGATCAAAACGCCCGCCGGCTTATCAACAACGAGGCAATGATTGTCTTCAAACAGCACATGCACGGCGGAAGCTTTCGTTGAACTGAAGGCAGCGATGGCGCGGTCATGGAGCGGGGTGCATCTATTCCAGTCAGACTCGACGTCACTTCCTCAAACCGGCTTCCCGTAGCAGCGCGTCAGCCCATTGCTCGTCGTCAGCGGACAGCGGCGGATCGGGCAGCTCTTGATAATTGATGGTCGAGTAACGCCCTTTGCGAATGGCGTCGTTGATCAACTGCTGCAGCGGCAGCACGACGTCTTTGTCTTTCTTTCGCAGCGGGATGGGGATCGTCGGCAACGGGGCTTGCAGCGGCATCGGAAACATCTCGGCGCGATCGGATCTCAGTGCTCGTCGAATGCAGCAGCGATACGGCTGCCGACATGCTCGCGGAACACTCTTGCGATTCACGGCCAGAACAAACGGGCCGTCGCGCAGAAGGTCGATCTCGACCAAATTGACGCCCGCGTCCAGATAGCGTCTCTGCTTCTTCAGATACTCAGCGCGACCGGGGCCCAGCTTGTTCGACATGCTCAAGAACTCGATCGCCGTCACAACGCGCGCCCCGTCACTGTGATCGACGATTTCGATATGCCGCGTGTGATGCTTAGGGATGACCTTCACAAAGACCGGAGTCGCGACGGCAACAGCACCGCTTTCCGGCTCAGTGTCCAGCGACCACTCCGGTCTCTCAACGACCCTCGTATCGGGATAGGCGGCAACCGTTCGACGAACTTCTTCGTCTCCGTAATCAATCGACACAGCTTCTTCGACGCGCGCTTGAAGCCCATTCGGCAATTGCTCGTTGAGTTGATCACTGGCGTAAGTGGTCAGTCGCGTATGCACGTCGCCCCAAGAGGCTTCGAGATACGGATTCATGCCGGGAAAAGGATTCTTCGTCATCACTGTCCTCCAAGAACTCTCACGACAGGCTCCGAGAACGAACGCAGCCAATCTGATCTGAGTTCGAGCCATTCTCAAGGTGCTCTCACTTCAGATCAGATTGGCTACGTGATGCCGTTGAGAAACAGAAAACGCACCGCTCAGACGGCCGCGAGTTGATCCTGAATGAGCTTTGCTTCGCTCGACTCGACGTAATCGCTGTGACATGAGGCTTTGCCGTCTTCGGCTTTCACGGCCTTCTTTGTCTTGCTGGCGAGTTTGTGGATCTCGTCGGGACTCAAGACGCCTCGCGCTTCGAGCACGGCAAGCTGATCCGTATTGAGCGCGGCGCTGACCTTTGCTTTGTCCCACTGGTACTCGGAGTCTTTGCCCGAGACGAAGATCTCGATCTCTTTCGAGATGCGGACACTGCACCAGTCGTGACCGCACATCGCACAGAAGTCCGTATCAACGTCGAGATCTTCATCGTGCATTGCGCGGGCGTACTCGGGATCGAAACTCAGATCGAAATGCTTCTGCCAGTTGAGCGCTGCACGAGCTTTCGTCAGTTCGTCGTCGCGGTCGCGAGTGCCCGGAATGCCGAGCGCCACATCGGCGGCGTGCGCGGCGATCTTGTAGGCAATGCAGCCCTGCTTCACGTCGTCCTTCTTCGGCAAACCGAGATGCTCTTTCGGAGTGACGTAACACAGCATGCTCGCCCCGTGATAACCGGCAGCGGTTGCTCCGATGCAACTCGTGATATGGTCGTAGCCGGGGAAGATGTCGGTCACGAGCGGCCCGAGCACGTAGAACGGCGCGCCATGACAAAGCTGCCGCTGCAGCTTCATGTTGAACTCGATTTGATCGAACGGCACATGTCCCGGTCCTTCGATCATCACTTGCACGCCGCGCCGCCATGCTCGCTCCGTTAACTCGCCGAGCGTCTCTAACTCAGCAAGCTGAGCCCGATCCGTCGCATCCGCGAGTCCGCCCGGTCGCAGGCCGTCGCCGATCGAAAAGCTGACGTCGTACTCGCGCATGATGTCGCAGATGTCGTCCCACAACTGGTACATCGGGTTCTCGTCGTTGTGCTCGATCATCCATTTCGCGAGCAAAGAGCCGCCTCGACTAACGATGCCGATCAGACGCTTCTGCACGTACTGCAAATGAGCGAACCGCACTCCGGCGTGAATCGTGAAGTAGTCGACTCCCTGCTTCGCTTGATGCTTGAGCATGCGCAGGATGTCTTCCTTCGTAAGGTCTTCGATCTTGCGGCCGATGATCATTGAGTAGATCGGCACGGTCCCGATCGGCACCTTGCTGTTCTTGATGATGGCTTCGCGGCACTCGTTGATGTTGCCGCCCGTCGAGAGGTCCATCACGGTGTCCGCGCCCCACTTCTCGGCCCACTTGAGCTTCTCGACTTCCTCAGAGGTGCTCGATGACACCGGCGACGCGCCCATGTTGGCGTTGATCTTCGTGAGACCCGCACGGCCGATGCACATCGGATCGAGCTGATGCTGCAAATGGACTCGATTCGCCGGAATGATCATGCGGCCGGCAGCGACTTCATCGCGAACTTGCTCGGGAGTCAGGTGCGGTTCGCGCTCGGCGACTCGACGCATCTCGGGAGTGACGAGCCCGCAGCGAGCAGACTCAAGCTGAGTGACTGGAACAAAACCTACAGGAGGCTCCCATGCAGCGGCGTGCTCGTAGTTGCTCTCGAAGCCGGGCTTCAGCGTCCAGTTGTCCGGCATGAAGTCCCATGCTGTTTTCGTCGACGGTTCGGGCATGCCGGGCACGTCGGGAGACGCGAACGTCCAGCGCCCTTCAACGCCGGGGGCAATGTGAGCACGTTTCGAGAAGCTGCCGGGATTGGTGCCTTGAGCGGTCGAGGACGGATTCAAACCGAGCGGCGGAAGGGCATAGCGTGCCTGAGCAGCATCCTGCGAAGCGGCCATCATGAGAGAGTTCCTGAAGTGGGGAGCAAGCAATTCGATCGCATCTAAGATCCGTCGCCGAGGCCCAATTCAAATGGCGAGATCAAAGGTCGCAGGGATCGTAGGAGCGACTCTTACTGACCGACAAGCAGGGGCAAACTCGACTTAGAGTTCGCAGCTTGAGAAGCTCAGACCGAGCAGCGAATTAGCGTGTGCGGGCCACTCGCGCGAGCGGCAATAGGACGCATAGGACCGATAGGACCTATGCGATGCAGACGAGTTGATTTCCCGCGTCGTCGTCCTATTGGTCCTCTTTGTCCTATTCGTCCAATCAACGATGTCGTCGATCTCACCGACCGCGATCACTCTCGAGACACCTCATGAAACAGTTTCGACTTCTGCCGTTGATTGTCGCAGCGATGCTGAATGCTGCGTGCGCGGCTGATGCTCCGGTCTTTGAGACGCACGTCCGACCGATCCTCAAGACGCACTGCTTTCACTGTCACGGTGAAGAGCAGAAGCTCGAAGGCAAATTGGATGTGCGACTCGCTCGCCTGATGGTGAAGGGCGGCGAATCGGGAACGGCAATCGTCGCCGGTCAGCGCGCGAAGAGTTTGCTTTGGAAGAAGATCGCTGCCGATGAGATGCCGCCGGGTGACAAGAAGCTCAGCGAGAAAGAGAAGCTCATCATCGGTCAGTGGATTGATGTCGGAGCGAAGACCGCGCGGCCCGAACCGGAGTCACTCAGCGATGACGGCATCACCGACGACGAGCGTGCCTTTTGGTCCTTTCAGCCGATCACGCGACCGCCATTGCCGCGCGTGAAGAACGTTGACCGAGTTGATTCGCCGATCGATGCCTTCTTGGTAGCGAAGCTTGAGCAAGCAGGACTCGGATACTCAGACGAAGCGGATCGACTCACGCTCATTCGCCGCGCGAGTTTTGATCTGCTCGGCTTGCCGCCGACTCCCGCTGCGGTTGATGCGTTCGTTGCCGATCAAGAACCGGGAGCGTTCGAGCGATTGATTGAACGGTTACTTGCATCACCGCAGTACGGCGAGCGCTGGGCACGACACTGGCTCGACGTCGTCGGCTATGCGGACAGTGACGGCTACGGAGAAAAGGATCTCGAACGCAAGTGGGCCTACAAGTACCGCGACTGGTTGATTCGCGCGCTCAATGAGGATCGTCAGTGGGATGAACTCATTCGCGAGCAACTCGCCGGTGATGAGATGCTGACTCCGCCATTTCGCGGACTCAGTCCCGACGCCGCCGACAAACTCATCGCGACGGGGTTTCTCCGCATGAGTCCCGATGGCACCGGTGATGCGGCAGCGACGCAAGACGTCGCGCGCAATGAGTGCGTCACCGAGACCATCAAAGTGGTGAGCACGTCGTTGCTCGGACTGACGGTCGGCTGCGCTCAATGTCACTCGCATCGCTACGACCCGATTTCGCAGGTCGACTACTTCCGCATGAAGGCCGTCTTCGAACCGGCACTCAATTGGAAAGAGTGGAAGACTCCGGCGCAGCGACTCGTTTCGTTATGGACGCCGGAGCAAGTGGCCCTCGCTGCGAAGTGCGATGCCGAGATCCGCCGACTCGAAAAGGAGCGGCTCGATCAGTACGAAGCACTGTCAGAAAAATTACGAGAGGACTCGATCGCAAAGCTCGATGAGGACCTCAAGCAGCGCATTCGAGACGCCGCGAAGACGCCAGTTGCGAAGCGAACGTCCGAGCAAAAGAAGCTGCTCACCGATCATCCGAAGGCCGCGATTCCTGTCGGCACGTTGCTCGAACGCAATGCGAAGACCGAGCACAAAGCGATCACCGACAAGTACGCGAAGCTCATCGACGAGCAGAAGTCTCAGCGTCCGAAAGACGACTTCGCGCACTGTTTGACGGAGCCGACTCAAGCGAAGCAGCCCGCGACTCAGCTCTTCTTTCGCGGTGATTTCAATCAGCCGAAGCAAGAAGTCGCGCCGGGTGAGTTAGCGGTGCTCGCCTCATCGGCGACTCCTGCAATTCCGCTCGACGACGACAAACTGCCGACTTCCGGGCGACGTCTTGCTTATGCGCGCTGGCTGACGAGCGGCCAACATCCGCTCGTCGCACGCGTCTTCGTGAATCGCGTTTGGATGCACCACTTCGGTCGCGGACTGGTTGCATCCCCCGGCGACTTCGGACGACTCGGAGAGATGCCGTCGCATCCCGAGTTGCTCGATTGGCTCGCCTCAGAGTTCATCGGCGAGAGTCGGCTTTCGCTCCGCGAAAGCACGCCGTCAGCCGCAACGAGCAGCGAGGATGTAACCTCTGCTACCCCGAGTTTTCGCGGAGCGAAAGCCGACACTCAGCAATGGTCGCTCAAGCGACTGCATCGCGTGCTGCTGACATCGGCGGCTTATCGCCAATCATCGCGCCGCCGGTCGGATCTTGATGCCGTCGATCCCGACAATCGCTTGCTCGGACGCATGCCCATTCGTCGGCTCGATGCTGAGACCGTGCGCGACGCCGTGCTCTTTGTGAGTGGTCACTACAACGACAAGTTCTATGGAGCACCGATTCCCGTCACTCCCGACGAGACCGGTCAGATCATGGTCGGCGTCGATACGCGAGATGGAGCCGGGCGACCGACGGGCAAGAAGGTCCCGCTCAATGGCGAAGAGTTCCGTCGCAGCATCTACATCACCGTGCGACGCTCGATGCCACTGGCGATGCTCGAAACATTCGACGCCGCGACGCTCGCCCCCAATTGCACGCAGAGGACATCGTCGACCGTCGCTTCGCAATCACTGCTGATGCTCAACAACGAATTCATCATGCAAGAGGCCGCCGCCTTTGCTGATCGAGTCGCGGCCTTAAGCGACAGCAATTTGAAGTCGCGGATTGAGACCGCATGGCGCCTCGCTCACAGCCATCAGCCGACTCCCGAGCAAACCCAATCTGCAATCAGCTTCGTCGAGCAACAGCAAGCACTCTTTGCCGGATCGACCGACGCAAAGACAAAGCCGCTCGCCGAGCGTCGATCGCTCGCAAGTTTGTGTCAGGCACTGCTGATCTCGAACGGCTTTTTGTATGTAGATTAAATTCCACTCGACTCATTGCTTCTCGTCAGTCGAAAGGACCTCTCGTGTTACGCGATCACTTTCATCCGCCGCTCTCAAAGTACCTGCAATGGCACTCAACTCATCATGCATGGGCGGTTGCAATCGCGGCTCAGTTGAACGAGCGACTTCCGACCGGACTGGTCGCTGCTCCCAATGTGAGGTACGGGATTGAGATCGACATAGCGACGCTTGACCGTTCAGAGGGACTCGAGATTGCGAACGCGCAGTGCGCGACGACTCTTGAATACGCCGTGCCGCAACCGACGCTGACACTTGAGTTCCCGCTTGAGACTGACGTCGTCGAAATCGAGATCTTCGCCAACACAGAAGAACTGCGTCTCGTCGGAGCGATTGAACTCGTGAGTCCCGCGAACAAAGACCGCGAAGAGCATCGCACCGCATTCCTCAGCAAGTGCGAGCATCTTTTGAGGCGCGGGATCGGCGTCGCGATTATCGACATCGTGACCGAGCGAAAGTCGAACTTGCATGTGAGCTTGCTGCGACGATTCGGAGTCGAGCGAGTCCCCGAACCGGGCGAACTCTACGCCGCGAGCTACCGCCCAGTGACTCGTGATGAGCAGCAGCAATTAGATGTTTGGGAAGCATCGCTGACGATCGGTAGCGACCTTCCGACAATTCCGCTCGCGTTGCTCGGAGGCATAACGGTCCCGCTCGAACTGGCAGCGTCCTACGAGCGCGCGTGCCGTGAATTACGAATTACATAGCCTCGATTGTGCACGATGTAAGGGGTGACCAGCAATCGAGAGCGTGAATTGGTGAGCCGGCGCGAGCGACACTACTGGCATGCGGAGACAGGCTCTGAATTCGCACTGGATCGAATGCGCCGGCACACCAAGAACTTCTCGTTGAAGAATGGCGAGAGATTCACCGGGCGGCACTTTCGACGAACTGGGAACTCGCTCGTGAGAATCGCCCTCTGAATCAGATTCCCCCATTGGAGTAACCGATGATCCTTCATGTTCGAGAAGCCCGGCACGTGCGGGACTACGTTGTTTGGTTGAGGTTCAATAACGGCGCGATCGGCGAAGTTGATCTGCGCGACGAACTCTACGGAGAAGTCTTCGAACCGCTTCGCGACCCCACTGCATTCAAGCGTCTGCGCGTTGATCCCGACTTACAGACGATCTGCTGGGACAACGGAGCCGATCTTGCTCCTGAATTTCTTTACGAGCGAATGACGGTAATGGCATAGCGACGCAAAGCAGTTCCTTGAGCCTCTCGTTCGCACGACTCCGGCACCTGCAGCATCAATGCAAAGAGGCACGAAAACGATGCCTTCGTGCCTCTTCGGATGCGATTGCGATGAGCTGCCTGAGCCCGCTCGCGGCTACTTCTTCTCTTCAGCCTTCTTAGCGTCTTCGGCCTTCTTCTTTTCCTCTTCCGCTTTCTTTTTGGCTTCCTCGTCAGCTTTCTTCTTCTCTTCCTCAGCCTTCTTTTTGGCCTCTTCTTCGGCCTTCTTCTTCGCCTCTTCGGCTTTCTTCTTGGCTTCTTCCTCAGCCTTCAGCTTCTCGAACTCGGCTTTGCGCTGAGCTTCGATTTCGGCCTTGCGCTTATCCTCGATTGGATCGGGAATGATCTTCAGATCGGCTCGCGCGGCCTTCAGCTTCTTGACGCCTTCCTCAGTGATCTTCGTCTGCCAGATATAGACCTGCTTCAGCTTCTTGAGCCCCGCGATCCCGTCGATCGCAGCATCGGTGACTTCAGTGCCGAAGAGATTGAGGTATTCGAGGTTCTGCAAACCCGCGAGATGCTTGAGTCCCGCATCCGTGACCTTCGTGCGTTCAAGATGCAGCTTCACGAGCCCGGCTGACTCCGCCAAATGAGCGAGCCCATCGTCGGTGATCTCTTTGCCGCGCACGTTGACGGAGTAGACGAACTTCAAACCCTTGAGCGGCTTGAGATGATCGTTGCCGATCTTGCCGTCAGCCAAATGGAACGAGACATCAACGCGATTGTCGTTCTGAGCCAGTTCGAGGACTTGCCCGCCGGACTTCTTGATATCGGCGATCGCCGCTTTGTCGCCGTCAGTGAGTTCGATCTTCACTGGCGCCGGAGCTTTCGCTTTGTCATCGGCCCAAACCGCAGTGGCGCCATAGGCCGACAGTGCTAGCAACGTGACGAGAATCCGCATGAGTTCCTCCGTTCAAACAACATGAGCGAGTGAATGAAGCTGCAAGCATCCGAGCTTCGTTAGGTGGGCGAGTCAACGCGGCGAGTCTTAAGGAGTGAGTCCGCATTTGGCGAGCGGTTGCCCGAGCCCCGAAGGAGCCGTTGATTGATGCCTCAAACCTCCGTCAGCACCGCCGTCCGTCTTCCAGTCGTTAACCAGTCTCTGAAGAACTGCCTCATGACGGGATAAGGAGCGATCTTGTGGCGAAGGCGAATTCATGCCGCACCGAACGACATAATTTGGTGATGTCTTCTCAGCGTCCTTCGTTCCTCTGCGGTTCATGAAATCGGTTATGACCGCAGAGGAGCGAAGAACACTGAGGTGTCGGATCGAAGCTGCCGCAACATGATCCGTGCTGATCTCACGAAGGAAGAATCGAGAACCTTCAGCGACTGCGAATTGCCCCGCATAACTCGGTACGACTACCGATCGTCTTCATCCGCGTTCCATGAGGGTTCATCAGCGGTTCACCGTCTCTTCTGTCGGATCGAAGATTGAACCGCTTATCGACGCTGATGTAACGCTAATGACAGCATGCCGAGACGATCTCGAATTCCGAATCGCTTTCAAGCAGCGGATGTGTGCGAGTTCTTACATTGGGTCACGATCCGTCGTTCGTCGTCCCGGCGGCAGCCGACTTCGATCAAGAAAGCAAAAAGGGCACGAACACAGAGCAATGCTCCGCGATTCGTGCCCTTCTTCCGACATGCTGTTTCGGCGAACTCAGCGGCTGATCTCAGTCGACGATTTCGTTCGCAACGAGCTGCTCCATCGTCTGACGGCGACGGATGACCTTCGAGCTTTCGCCGTCGCACATGACCTCAGCAGCGAGCGGCTTTGCGTTGTAGTTGCTGCTCATCGCTGTGCCGTAAGCGCCGGCGCTGAAGATGCAGAGCAAGTCGCCGCGATTGAGCGGAGGCAGGTAGCGGTCCTTCGCGAAGTAGTCCGACGACTCGCAGATGGGGCCGACGACATCGACCTTCTCGCAACCGGCAATTTCGCCTTCCGCATTGAGCGGCATCTCGACCGACGACGTCACCGGCCACAGACGATGGAATGAATCATACATAGCCGGGCGAATGAGATCGTTCATGCCGCCGTCTTGAATGATGAAGGTCTTGCCGCCTTCTTGTTTCCGGAAGACGACCTGCGTCACGAGGATGCCCGAGTTACCGACGATGTAGCGACCCGGTTCAAGCGTCAGACGGCAGCCCGCTTCCTTGATGTAGGGCACGATGACCTTCGCGTACTCGGAAGCGGCCGGTCCTTCGTTCTGGCGATAGCTAATGCCGAAGCCGCCGCCGAGATTGATCCAGTGAATCGGATGCCCCTGCGAGCGATACGCCTTCACGACTTCGACCGCTCGCTTCGCCGCCGCCTCGTAAGGATCGGTCGTCAGAATCGGCGAGCCGAGATGCATATGGATGCCGCTCAGTTCGAGATGCGGATCCTTCAAGACTTTCTCGGCCAACTGGTCGGCTCGTTCGATATCCATACCGAACTTGTTGCCCTTCTTGCCGGTAGTAGTTTTGACATGCGTCTTCGCGTCGATGTCGGGATTGAGCCGCAGAGCCACTCGTCCGACTTTGCCCATCGACTTCGCAACGGCAGAGATCGCGTCGAGTTCGGCTTCGCTCTCGACATCGAACTTGAGGATGTCGCATTCGAGCGCGAAACGAATCTCTTCGTCCGTCTTACCGACGCCCGCAAACACAACTTTCGAAGTGTCCGCACCGGCCTTCTTGACGCGGAAGAGTTCGCCGCCGGAGACAACGTCAAAGCTGCTGCCCGCTTCGGCCATCGTCTTCAGGATGCTGAGATTTCCATTCGCTTTGACCGAGTAACAAATCACCGGATCGACTTCAGCGAACGCGGTTTGAATCTCGCGCAAGCGAGTCATCAATGCCGACTTCGAATAGATCCAAAGAGGCGTGCCATGCTGCTCCGCCAACTTCGCGACCGAAACGCCCTCGCAATAAAGCTGCCCATTCCGAAACTGAAAACCGCTCATGAAGTCTCCTGAGACAAAGGAAAGAATCTGCTGTCGTTGTTGTTACAGAGTGTGTAGCGATTGCTACTTATCGGGTCGCTGTCGTTCTTGAAGAGAGAAAGAGAGAGAGGCACGCCCGCTCGGAGTGTGTCAGAGTCGTCGTAGCATGGGCTTCTAGCCCCTGCTCAATGGCCGCCTGCCGCTGTCAGAAGATCGCGAACTTCTAAAAGGCGGCACGGACTGGAAGTCCATGCTACTCGGACAGCTTTCTAGCCGAGCTTCGTTGCCGGCCAGTTGGCGCTGCGGTCACTCGCGCCCTTGCTGGGTTTAGACCGCGACGTCAGAGCTTATTCAATTCCCGCCTCCTTGAGTCGCGCATCAACCCATTGTTGCTGATCTTCTCGGAGCGGCACCGCGAGCGGGCAACGATGATCGACCGCGATGTCGTATGAGAAGTGCTCATACACCGAGCGATACGCTGCTTGCAGATCGAGCGTGACATCGGGGTCTTCGGCTCGAAGGGGCACCGGAATTGTCGGGAGTTCTTGAGCCAGTGCGATCGGCCATGCTTCAACGCGCGGCCGCGAGATCGCTCGGCTGACGAAGACGAAGTACGGCACCGACGGCAATGCAGAGACCATTGGGAATCGATCGCCAATCCGCAGCAAATCGATCTCAATGAAGTTTGCCGGACTACTCAGCAACTCATTGCGCTTCTGTCGGTACTCGAAAGCACCATCACCGCGTTTATTAGTCGGCGACAAAACCTCAATGGCCGTGATGAGCTGACGAGACTCCGCGTCGCGAACCTCAAGCATCGTCTGACGCATCGTCTCGGGCATGACGCCTTCAACCAGCAACGGCGCAGCGATCGCAGCCTCGGCGAGCGTGCCCGCTCCGTCCGTCGCGTGAAAGATGCCGACATCCGGCACGCGGAGACGAGTGGCAGGAGTCTCAATCGGATCCGGCACCGCGATGACGACTCGTTGATTCGTCAACGCGAGGTACTTCGGTTTGAGTTTGGGAGCGAGCTGCCAAGCAATTGCGTCCATCAAGTTTGCATGGAACGTCCCCCAAAATGGTCCCTCTAAGAACGGGTCCATGCCGGGAAACGGATTGGCCATTGCACAACTCCTCGCGTCACTCAGTTCTTCCGAGTTCGTTACTACTCATCACCGCCCTTGCGAGCCTTCATCACTTGCACGATGCCCCACACAACGAGCCCCGCACCAACGGCCGCGATCGCTTCACCGCTATTGGTTCCTCTGAGCGCCAGATTCCCCGTCAGGCCACCGATCACAAAGACGATGCCGATGATGATGTTCCACATGTGCGATGCCCTTCGATGTCAGAGAGAAACTCAACAAGACAGAGTTAGCTGCGAGTCGGCGCGGCCGACAATTCGTTATCGCGAAACTGAAAGATCATGTCCGGCTCATCGGGCTGCATCTTGACCGTCACCGCCAAGATGTGACGTCCGTGCGGAGCGAGCGGTCCCGAGTCTTCAGTCACTACACCTTCAACGATGCGATTCACGAGCGGGAAGCAAACGCGATCACCGACTTTGAAATACGCCTTCGTTTTCGGAAGTCTGCGAGTTGTCATGTCGGACTCCTTCACCACGGAGAGTGGCCGGTCAAGTAGATGAGGTGAGTTCTCACGAGCGCGTCGAAGGTTCTTGCGAGTTCATCGCAGGTTTGTCGCCATCGACGAATCACAGCAAGTTGAATTCGATTGGAACCACCGAGTTTCGCTGCATCAAAGTCATCGTGTGCGATCGCGTTCCGCCAACGATTGAGCTGCTCTAACTCATCCCTGCGTCGCGCATTTTCGACATCTGCCTTCACTGACTCCGGCCATATCGCGAGGCCCAGCCGATTGAAGTCAGCACCGATATTTCCGGGACTGGGATTCCCTGCATCGAGCTTGCGAGCGAATCGAAACTCTGAGGCGATAATCTCTCGAATCGGAGGAGTGAATTGAGCCGCAAAGCGATCAACTGCTTCCGAATGGAGATCTCGGCAAAACGCCTGAAACTGTGACGACAACAAGACCACATATCCGTGATTGATCTGCTGAGTCTGATGTCGTCTGCCAGGTTTCACTCCGCCAACTGACCGATGCGCATTGGCGAATTCGTTCAGATTCGCCTGCCGCTCACCCTTCCATTTGAACAACGCGTTCGACGGCATCATTCGGCCCTCTTGCCCGAGTGCCATTTCGCAGTTGACTCGACGACGTGCAGCCGAGCGGCTCATGCTCGGCTGCACGTTCGGTTGTAACGCGAATTACTTCTTGTGCTTCGCGAGTAGCTCAGCGATCTGCACGGCGTTCGTCGCGGCGCCTTTGCGGAGGTTGTCGCTCACGCACCAGAACGTAAGGCCGTTCGGGTTCGTGAGATCCTTGCGGATACGACCGATGAAGACTTCGTCGCTGCCATCGCTGTTGAGCGGCATCGGATAGACGCTGTTCGCGAGATCGTCGACGACTTTGATACCGGGGAACTTCGAGAACAGTTCGCGAGCTTCCTCAACGGAGACCGGTCGTTCGGTCTCGACGGTGATGACTTCGCTATGACAGTTCGTCACGGGAATGCGCACGCAGGTCGGGCAGACCATGATCGACTGATCGCCGAGAATCTTCCGAGTCTCATAGACCATCTTCAGCTCTTCGCTCGTGTAGCCGTCTTCCTTGAGGCTGCCGATCTGCGGAATGGCGTTGAGAGCAATCGGATGTTTGAACGCGGTGTAGTTGTAGTCCTCACCGGCGAGCTTCGCTTTCGTGCCTTCGATGAGTTCAACGCTGCCTTGCAAGCCGACGCCGCTCGTTGCTTGATAGGTCGCAACGAAGACGCGCTTCACCTTCGCTGCGTCATGCAGTGGCTTGAGCGCCATCGCCATCTGAGTCGTCGAGCAGTTCGGGCTCGCGATGATGAACTTCGCATTGAGCGCGTCTTGCGGATTGATCTCGGGAATGACGAGCGCGACATCCGGGTTCATGCGCCAGTAACCGGACTCGTCGATGACGGTGCAACCGGCTTCGATCGCGGCGGGCAAGAAGTCCCGAGCGACTTCATCAGGCGTGCTTGCGATGACGAGATCGCAGCCTTTAAACGACTCCTTCGTCAACTCCTCAGTGACATAGTCGTTGCCGAGCAGCCGCACTTTCTTGCCGGCGTTCCGTGCCGAGGAGAGCAGCTTGAACCGCTTCGCAGGGAATTTCCTCTGCTCCAGCAGTTCCAACATGATGCGTCCTACATTGCCGGTTGCGCCGACGATTGCCACATGCTCAAACACGACGAAGTTCCTTTGCGAAAAGTGAAATGAGTGCGCTCGATCTCAGACAACGAGCGCGGCGGGAGTCAGTCAAGCTGAGCGGATCAAAAGCGTGAATCGCCACAATTCGAACACCGCGTTCCTAGAAGCGAACTGGCGGGGGCGGCCTGCCTCAAAGCGGCCAGCAACAACCAATCAGGCGATCCATCAACGGCTCGCAGAGAGCCAAAAGCGGGACGAACAGGACCGACTTGAAGGCCCAGAAAAAGTCGGCTCCACGCTCGCGAACGGGCAGGCTTTATACAGCCGACCGACCCAATTGGAAGTCAGCTTCCGGGAGCCCGATCGTCCCCATGCAGTCACTCAAACTGAGGCAATTGCGATCGGCGCAGGCAGCACAACTTCACAACTCAAGCACTTCCATAACGAACCAGCCGACCGCAAACCACAACCCTGAAAATGGGATCGTCAGCCACCAATACTTCTTCTGACCAGAGATCACGACAACAACGCCGGCAGTCACCGCTCCGGCTAACAAACATCCGAAGACGACCGATGCAATGATTGCCAATGCAACCCAAACAAGCCCCGAAAAGTCCGACGCTAGCATCATCGTTCCCCCCAGAAACAACGGGTCTTTCTGAATCGGCGAGAGCCCGGCTTTTGTCCCACTGGAATCACTTTCCAATCGCAACAAGATGCTTCGTCGTTCGCAGATAGAACTGACCGTTCGAGATCGCGGCAGACGAATAAACCTCTTCGCCGATCTCATTGCGGCTGAGTTCTGCGTACTCCGACTGAGTCGCGTCGAGCACGAGCGTGCTGCCTGCTTCGTTTGTGAAGAACAGCTTTCCGTTTGCTGCAACGGGCGAGGCCGTGAACTTGTCGCCAAAGCGTTTGCGCCACAGCAACTTGCCGGTCTTTGCTTCGAAGCACGAACCAATGCCTTTGTCGTCGGCGATGTAGTACCGCTCGCCGACGAGTATCGCGGACGGGACGAACGATGTGCCGCGATCGTTCTTCCAAACGACGTGCGAATCAGTGATGTCGCCGCGACCTCCGGGCTTCACTCCGAAGTGAGTGCCATTCGGACCGCTCACAACAACGAGCAACCCGTGCCCGAGTACTGGGGTCTGAATGCATTCGCGCGCCAGTCCTCGCAGAGTCCATAAGCGACTGCCCGTCAGCGGGTCGTAGCCGTCGAGCTTCTCTGACCCCGCGACCGCCAATTCGAACTGAGCGCCGTGCTCAATCAATTGGGGCGACGACCAACTGAGCCAAACTTCGGGACGATCCGACTTCCATCGAGTTGCCCCAGTCTTCTGATCAATCGCAATGAGATACGACGCGCCGTAGTGGTCGCATTGCAGAATGAGCATGTCGCGAAACAGCAGCGGAGAACTCGACGCTGCAAAGCGATTCTCGAACGCGCCGTACTCGTCAGCCAACGGCCGCTGCCAAAGGAGATGCCCTTCAAGATCGAAGCAGAAGACATCGCCCGTTCCGAAGAACGCAAAGAGACGTTTGCCATCAGTGACTGCCGACGGGCTCGCCATTCCGCTGCGACCATAGAACAGTGTCGGCGCCGTGCCCCAAAGACGTTGATGCCACAACTCGCGCCCGTTCGCTCGATCAAAGCAGATGACATGCAGCTCGCCGTGATCGCGACCTTCCGACGATGTCAGAAAAACTCGCTCATCCCAAACGACGGGATTCGAAGTCCCCGTGCCCGAGAGGGGCGCCTTCCATAAGACGTTCTCTGTCGGCGACCACTGAGTCGGCACGTTCGCATCCGTCGTCACACCGTCGCGTCGAGGCCCGCGCCATCCCGGCCAATTCTCAGCGAAGCTCGTGCTGCAAAGAGCAACCAGCAAGACGCAAGTTGCCTCGATCGCCAATCGCCTCTGTGCAGCCATCATGCTCGTCCTTCGATTGTCAGCAGCCGGTCGTTGTGAGTTGTGAATTCAACGTTTGAGTCTTGTACGCCTCGGCTTGCTGAGTAGATTCGCCCCCATCACGCATTGCCAGTGCGCGACGCGCGTCGCGCAACCGGCGACTGACCTTTCACCGTTCGAGATCATCGTGTCCCAGCTTCCCGAACCCGGCACCGAGCGAGAAACGCTACTGCTTGATCGACTGCGTCTGCATCTCGTACCGGGAGTCGGTCCGCTGACGCATTTGCGATTGCTTCAGAAGTTTGGGACAGCCGGACAAGTTCTCCGAGCTTCAATGAGTCAGCTTCAAGACGTTGAAGGTGTCGGCCCAAAACTCTCTGTCGCGATCGGCGCTGCCGCCTTCGATAAGTCGGCAGTGCAAGTTCTGACGCGCTGTCGCGAGGCCGGCTATCACTTGCTCGAAGCGGATGACGTCAACTTCCCCGACACCCTGCGTTCGATTCCCGATGTGCCGCAGATGCTCTTCGTGAATGGTGAGATCTTGCCGCGCGATCAACTCGCCGTTGCGATCGTCGGCTCGCGGCGCTGCACGGTCTACGGAGTGCATCAAGCCGAGAAGCTCGCGAACGCACTCGCGCGTGCCGGAGTGACGATCATCAGCGGGCTCGCTCAAGGCATTGATACCGCTGCTCATCGAGGCGCCTTAGCTGCCGGCGGTCGCACAATCGCCGTGCTCGCAACCGGCCTCGACTACATCTATCCGCCGGAGAATGTTGAGCTTGCAGCGGCGATCGCAAAGAGCGGCGCGGTGATCTCGGAAGCAAAGCTCGATCAGCATCCGTCGCCCGGCATCTTCCCTCAGAGGAATCGAATCATCAGCGGGCTCTCGATGGGCGTGCTCATCATTGAAGCGGCGCGCAATAGCGGAGCGCTGCATACCGCTCGGCACGCAATGGAGCAGGGCCGAGAAGTGATGGCGCTACCCGGTCGCGTCGACAGTCTCGCGAGCGACGGATGTCACGACTTGTTGCGCGACGGAGCGACATTGATTCGGCACGCTGATGATGTGCTCAAAGCACTCGGCCCGACGATGAAGCCCATTCAACTTGATCCTCAACAAGAGGTCCGCTCGCCGCGCGAACTGACTCTCAACGATCAAGAGCGAGCGGTCTTGAATCTCGTAACATCGGAGCCTCAGCACCTCGATCAGATCTTGAGAGCAACAGCGCTCGACTCGTCCCGAGTGCTCGCGACGCTGACGGTGCTCGAAATGAAGCGACTCGTTCGCCGACAACCCGGCGGGTATCTCGTGCGAGTGACCTACTAACGCGCCGTAAGACGGGTACTTAAAAATACAAACCCGCAACACGAGCGAGTTCCGTTGTCGGCACACTCAGTCACGTTGCGGGCACAGCGTCGCTCATCACGGCGTTTGAATTACTTGCTGTCGCCACTCTCGGCATTTGGGGCGGGGCTGCTTGCGTCGGGTGCGGGAGCAACTTGCGTCGGGGCTGCTGCACCGGGCTTCTTCGGCGGATGAGGATGAGGAGTGTTGGCGGCAACGATCACGATGCAGATCGCCATTCCAATCATGCCGACATAGAGCATCGGCTTAACCTCAAGATGACCGCCTCCCGACTTGATCAAGAACATATTCGTCAATGCTGTAATACAAACTGCACCGCCGAAGACGATCGGCATGACGATGTCAGGACGCGGTTTTGTTCCGGCGGGGAAGCTAAACATCGCGAGGGTCAGCGTGAGTGCCCCGAAGGCGCCGAGACTGCCGCCGATGAAGCCCCATTTCACGCCGGGACCGGTGAACTCGAAAGGTGCCCCAGTTGCCTTCATTCCAATCGCACCGCCGAGAATCGCCCAAATGAGATAGGCGACGCCGATCAAGACATAAGGCTTAAAGGCATTTCCGCCTTCAGCAGATCGGGCCAATCCAATCACGGGACCGTACATCCCCCAAAACAACGCGGTCAGTGCAGCAAACACAATGGGGAGTTTCATGAGTCCCTTTCTCGATCAATCTTGCGGGTCGGCAATGGGCAAACGGCTTCGCAACGATCCGCGAAGCGCGGGGGCGGGATCCTACTGGGGCCGAGTGAGTTGGGAACTGAAGAGTAGGGCCGACTCTCCGAGGCGGCCTTTATTGCACGACGAAGCGACTAACTAATCGCCGCCTGCAAGTTCGTTATGGGGTTCGAACTGGCGGCCTTGAAACAGCTTCGTTCTGCAAAAAACTCAGCCTCGGAGAGACTGAGCTACGAGTTCCCGAAGTGTCGAAACCTTGAACCGCCGCGAGTCCGGTCATGCCGCTGTCGCGTCAGACTGTTTCGAATTTATCGGCCCGTCGAATTTGGCCGTGTTGATGCGAGTATGGGCTTCCGATAAGAACGAAAACCCCCTTTCTTGAGATCATCCCGCCTCACTCATCCTGCCTTCGGAGTTCGCAATGTCTGCATCCGCAAATCAAATGGGTTGTGCTGATTTCCGGCAGTCTCTGAAGCTCAATCGTCGAGGCTTCTTGAAGGCCGGTGCCATTGGATTTACCGGAGCAGGACTCGGTCTCGCAGACGTCTTGCGAGCGAACGCTTCGTCATCCGAGGCCAACAAAGAGCACTCCGTAATCATCCTCTGGATGCGCGGAGGACCTGCACATCAAGACATGTGGGATCCTAAGCCTTTGGCACCGGTCGAATACCGAGGCGAGTTTGGTGTGATGGACACCAATGTGCCCGGTATTCAGCTCTCGGACATGCTGCCGATGAGTGCTCGGATTCAAGACAAGTGGTCGATTCTTCGCAGCTTGTTTCATCACGACGCGGGCCACTCAGCCGCCGATCAGATTTGCTTTACGGGCTACAACTCCGGCCCGAGTCCCGACGAGAACCTCTTCCCGAGTTGCGGTTCGATTGCCGCGAAGCAGTTGCAGCATCTCAATCCCGAACTGCCGGCTTATGTGATGATCCCGAAGATGGTGCCGGGAACGAACTCGGCTTATTTGGGCGTCGCCAACAAGCCTTTTGAAACGCTTGCTGATCCGGCGGCGGAAGGCCCCTTTGTCGTCCCGAACTTCGCGTTCGCCGACGGAGTGACGCTCGAACGGTTCGGAGACCGCCGCTCGCTCTTGCACGGCTTCGACCAGTTGCGACGCGAAGTCGATGCAAGCGGCAAGATGGAAGCAATGGACCGCTTCGAGCAGCAAGCATGGTCGATGCTCTCGACCGATAAGGCTCGCAAAGCATTCGATCTCGACTCCGAACCGCATGCCGTGCGAGAGCGTTACGGCTTCCTGCCAGCGTTCGATCCCGGTGCTTCAAACCGTTGCGGTGCGCCCGCATGGAGTCAGCGGATCTTGCTCGCCCGCCGACTGGTCGAAGCGGGAGTAAGAGTTGTTACCGTCGACTTGCGCTGGTGGGACACGCACGTGAAAGGCTTCGAGTCTTTACGACTCGGCTTCTTGCCGCGATTCGATCGTGCTTACTCGGCACTGATTGAAGATCTCGATCAGCGCGGCCTGCTGAAGAACACATTGGTCGTTGCATGGGGCGAGTTCGGCAGAACGCCGCGCGTCAACAACGATGCAGGTCGCGACCACTACCCGAACGTCTTCAGTGCGGCGCTCGCCGGCGGTCCGATTAAAGGCGGTCGAGTCGTCGGTGAGTCCGATTCAAAGGCAGCATTCCCGAAGACGAACCCGAAGCCGCCTCAAGACGTGCTCGCAACGATCTACGCGCATCTCGGCGTCGACACTCAGCAGGTCTATCTGAACCGCGCCGGTCGCCCGAACATCGTGCTGCCCTTCGGCAATCCACTGCATGAGTTCTCGTAACTCGGGCGGCTCGCCTGAGATTCTCTCGTAAGAACGAATGTCTTAGGCCGCAACAAAAAGCAGCCGAGCCGCCTGTTCTACGAGATTCGACAGCCTCATCAGATTTCGAGGGCAACGTAACTGCGTCGGAAGTCTCACGATTTCAGCGACATGGCGCGCCGTGTAAGTAGAATGACATAATCAATGTCGGCGTGCCGTTCGCATTGAATATCGTGCCCGGTCATGAGTGCTCGGCCCGCACGGTCGAACGGTCGAACGGTATCGAGTACTCGCTCAGCAGGATGATGCGGCCGCGGCGAACTTTCTGTCGGTGACGCAGCGAAGCGGCATCCGATAGTCGCCTTTCGCTCCGAGAAAGGAAGCTCTTGCGGAGCAAAAGCCGACAATTCCTTTCGCAGAGCGAAAGGCGACT
>CAZNMS010000106.1:0-22321 GCA_964573505.1 uncultured Planctomycetaceae bacterium
CGCGCCCGACAACGCCGCGATCTTGACCGACCTCGCTTACGGCCATCTCCGATTGGGACGCACCGCAGCCGCAGTCGCCCTGCTTGAGCGAGCGCGATTGAATGCCCCCGATCAATTGGAGATCGCGGTCTTGCTCATGCAAAGCTACACCAATGCCCGCGCTGCGGACGCGCAAGGCGTCACAGCATTTGATGCAGCATTCGTTGAAGAGATCTCAAAGGCCGAGATCAAAACTCCGAGTCAGCACTGGGAGTTCGCATTGGGACTGGCAGTTATCGCGAAGGGTTTGACGACGACCGATCAAGCGCGAGCGCATCTCCTCAGTCAGCAATCAGTGCAGTTGTTTGAACGCGGTTGTCTTGCCGGTGAGGAACGCAACAACTGGACCTTCCTCAAGAAGTTTCTGACGCCCGATGTCGTTGCCTCAGCGGCGCCACGATACGTCGACTTACCGCAACGCGGACGACTGCATGTCCCGAATCCGCGTGTCTACACAATCGACCCACTGACGGACTCGACCTTCGACCGCACGCTGCAAGCGGATCTCACCGCTCGACCGAATAACGCGGTCGCGCAGAACTAACGACGCTGCTGCTTCTGCGGAGCTTTGATCACGAATGCGACTCTGCAGAGCGCCTCACTTCGTGCCTTTGTGCCGTCGTGTGAGAATTCTTACTCACACAAGTTTGGCGACGGCGCGAAGCATCGCCGGCCGCAGCAACCTTCTTCGTGAGCCGGCGCAACGGGACTTGCTCGCACGCGCGCCGTGCCGGTTCTGCATGTCGCGCCGATTGCGCGGGTTCTAGTAACCGTGCGCACGCAGCATCTTCCTGTCGGCGAAGACTTGCGGCTTTTTAGCCCATTTGACGCGACCTAAGATGGCAGTGGCTTCGTCGCAGCAAGTTCATGCTTCCGCCCCCGTAGCTCGACTCAGAGAGCGCGTGATGAAATCGCCCCCGACCTTGCGTCGGGGGTTCAACGGCTTTTGCGCTACTACGTTCTGGCCTCACTCCGTTAGGTCTTCGGATGCCGTCATTGTCACCGTTCTGCCGATCGCACGTCTCGCAACTTCTGCGACAGATCGGCTGCTGCGCGGTGCTGCTTTTCGGACTGCTGACTTCCGTCGCGACAGCACAAGACTCGAAGAGCGGTGACTCTGCCGACAAGAAGGCTTCGCCCAAAACGCCTTCCGGCGAGCTGCTCACTCCTGATGAGAGTGACGTTGTTCGCGTCTTCGGCGACGACGGAAAGGTGCATGTCCTCAAGGCCGGTCAAACACTGCGGCGAGTGCTCGATTCACTCGCGAACGGAGAGAAAGCGCCGGCGAACGTCCCCGACTACTACATCGCTGCGTGCTTGCTTGAAGGGCAAGTTGATCCCGATCGAGATCGCGCGACGCTCAATGCAACTTTCGAAGTGCAGTTGCAGCCGGGGAAGGCTTCGGTGCGCGTTCCATTGCGGATGCAAGACGCAGTCATCTTGTCGCGCGACTACGAAGGACCGAGCACGCCTCAGTTCGAAGACTTCGAAAAGAATTCCGGCTACGTCTGCTTGCTGTCCGGTGAAGGCAAGCATGTCGTCAAGCTGAAGCTCGCTGTCACGCTGCGGCGCACGGGCGCGACTCAGAGGATGCAATTAAATTTACCCTCTGCCGTGCAGACGCGATTGGTGCTTGATGTGCCTCAATCGCAACTGACGGTGAAAGCGACTGACACCGCGAAGACGAACGAAGCACTCGATCTGCAAACGGAAGTCGTCAATGCGAAGCACTCTCGCATCATCGCGCAGGGCTTCGGCACAACTCTCGACATCAATTGGCAGGGAGTTCGAGACGCCGCGCCGGCAAAGCGAGAACTGCAAGTCCGCACGATGATGCAAGCGGAGATCTTGCCGGACGACGTTGTGCTGCAAGTCAGCCAAACAGTGCGAGCTCTTCAAGGAACATTCCGCTCGGTCACGATCAGCATCCCGAATGGCTTCAAAGTCGACGGTGTCACCGACAAGAGCGGGACGCCGTTGTCGTTCAATCTGCCGCAAGCCGGTAAGGCCCTCGTGCCGCTCGCCAATGAGACGAGCGGCCCTGTCGATCTTGTTTGGCAGTTGCGTTCAACGATCGGCGCGACGAACTCGAAGGTGAAGGTCTCGCCCCCGCTTGTTGAAGAAGCGATCCGACAAGACGGCATGCTCGGCCTTATTTCGCCCGAAGGCTTTTCGCTGCGAGTGCTCGACAACGAATCGCACGGACTCGAGCGCATCGGAGCGGCAACCTTTCGCCGCTTCGCTGATGCTGCCTTTCGACAGGGAGACTCATCGGTCTCGAACGCGTTTTCGTTCGAGGGAACGTGTCAGGTGACATTGGAGCTTGAGCGAGTCGTTGCGAGCTATCTCGTGCGTCCGACATACGAGCTGACGTTCTCGCCCGACAGTGCTGAGTTCATCGCGACTCTTGAGCTACGAGTCTTTCGCGGTGCTGTCGAGCAGTTGCAGTTCAAGTGGCCGAAGTGGCGCGACGAAAGTTGGCAGGTCGATGCCGACGCAGGCGGGAGCATCGGCATCTCGCCCGAACCCGGTGCGAATCCCGATGACTACTTGCTGAAGTTCAACGAGCCCGTTGATCGCCGCGATGATCTTGTTGAGATCAAGTTTCGCGGTCGCCGAACGCTGACCGCCGGCAAGTCAGACATCCCACTGACGCTGCCGACCGTCGTTGCTCCGCGCAGGCCGATTGCGAGCCTCTCCGTCAAGAACGCCAACAACGTAGAGAGCAAATTGGTCGCGCGCGACGGCACTGACTTGAGACTCACCGGAACGAGTGCAACCGGAGACGCTGCTCTGCGAGACGTGCCCGCCAATCAAAGACCGCGACGCTATGAGCTGTATTCGGACACCGCCGCATTCGGAGTCGAAGTCTCAGTCTTCCCGCAAGCCATTAAGTGCGTGCCGCGTACTTCGTTGATCGTGCAAGAGGACCGCATTCGAGTCACTCAACTGTTTGAGTACGACGTCGCCTATGAGCGACTGGCTGAAGCGCGAGTCATCGTGCCGAAGTCATTGGCGGATCGAGTCGGCGGGTTGCAGGCTCAGTTTTGGTTCGTGCAATCGCCCGATGAGGTCTTGTGGCAAGTCGATAGCGCGACCGCCGCGCGATTCACTCTGACGCCCGTGCCGACTGGAGTTGATGTCGACGGTCGGCAACTCAAGCTGAGCTTGCCGCAACCGAGTTGGGGCCGCTTCCGAGTTGTGTCTCAGTACTCAATCCCGCTCGACGAGAAGAGCGTCGCAAAGGGCACCCGCAACGAAGTCATTCCGTTGATGCACTCAGCCGACGCAACGGTTGAGAAGTCGCAGCTTCAAGTTCGTGCGCCGGACAACGTCACGGTCAAAGTTCCGTCTGAGGAATGGCAACCGGAGGTCGCTCTTGAGCGTTACCCAACATGGGGCGCTGACGGCATGCAGCGCAGCGTTTCATTGGAACTGCGAATCAGTCCGACTCAGGCGAGCGACGACTTTTCGATTCGCAAAGCGGCCTTTCGAATTCGGTTCGATCAAGGAGTCGCACGAACTCAGGCCGCTTATCAGATCGACGGCGACATCCGCGCGATGTCGATTGAGATGCCGCCGAAGGTCGCGCGGAACGCGGCTCGCTTTTGGTGGGACGGAGTCGAACTCAGCGGCGAGCAGATCCGCCGCAGTGGTGACAACAACGGCGTGCGTTTGAATTTGCAGGGCACGGCGGAACGGCAATGGCATGTCTTCGCGATCGACTATGCGTCTGAGGACTCACCGAGTTTTGGCCTGCACAACTTTCTGAAGAGCATGATGCCGCGCTTCGCTGTCGATGTGTGGCAGGCGGAGTCTCAATGGGAAATCACCGTCCCCTTCGATCAGCACCTCTTCATTTACCCGAGCGGACTCGCGCCGCGTTTTCGCTGGCACCGGCAGGGACTGATTTGGACGCGACTCACGCGCGACTTGAAAACCGAAGTGGTTGATTGGGTCCTCTCGAACGACGACGCCCCGCTGCCCGATGGCGCGAGCATCAGCAATCTCGTTCCGGCTTCGTTCCGCACCGAAGGTTCGGGGAATAGGTACCTCTTCAGTTCGTATGGCCGACTGCAACGCATCGAACTGCAGACAATGAGTCAGCCCGGCATCGTCTTGACGGGCACGGGGCTCGCATTGGCGATCGGCTTCATTCTGCTCCGCATTCCGGCAACGCGGCACGTGCTGACGTTTCTTGTGCTCGGAGTAGCGATGGCCTTGCTCGGCATTTGGCACTTCGAACCAGTGCAACTTTTGCTACAGCCGGCCGTCATCGGAGTCGTGATGGCAACAGTCGCCGCCTTCGTCGAATCGCGTATCAAACGCCGCGAGCAGATTGCCTATGTAACACTTTCTCCCCCGAGCGATATCGTCGTGCCGGGCTCATCCCGAGATGAACGCGGCAGCATCCCGCCGCCAGAGCCCGCGATTGGAATGTGAGACGACTCAGAAGCACCCGTCTCAACTCTGTGCGGCGTACTTTTAGTCGCGGATCTTTTCGTCATCCCTCTTTGCGTGACGACGACGCCCCGCAGTCGGACGAATTCCGCTACCGTTGTTCGAGAACGCAGCCTCAATGGCATGCGACGGCCGATCGTTGTGCGCGACGACGCCGCCTCGCGGACAAGCGATTGAACTGCGAACCAACTTGTTCGCCGGTTGCTCTTGCGAACCCTTTGCTCTCGCGCGTGCTTGAGTCGTTGCCCTTTCTTGTTTGAATCTGATGGAGCTATTCCTACATGCGAGCGATCGTGCTAACGTTTGATCGACTTCCCGCTCACTTCTTGAGTTGTCTCGGCAACGAATGGGTCGAGACCCCAGCGTTCGATCGTCTTGCTGCGAAGTCACGAGTCTTCGAGCAGCACTTTGCCGAGATCCCCGATCAAGCCGGTCCGGCGCATCCTTGGTGGCGCGGCACATGCGAGTTCTTCAACGCCGCCGATCGAGACACCACTTCGCCGCTTCAACACTTACGCATTGCCGGAGTGCGAAGCTGTTTGCTCGCCGAGCAACTCGAAGGTTTACCGACCGAACTCTTTGAAGAGAGCGAGCAGTTCGACGGAACCGACGGCTTGCAGGTCGCTCCCGATCAGACGCCGATTGCTCGACTGGTGCAGGCTGCGATTGAGCGTCTGCGACAGCCGGCCTCTGATGAGAACAGCGTGCTTTGGCTGCACTCGCGCGGTGTGCCCGATCCATGGTTGGCGCCGCGAGCATTTGCCGAACTCTATCTCGATGAACTCGCCCCTGAGCCTGAAGAACCGCAAGACGAAGACGCCGACTTCCCCCCGCCTCCCAGTACGGAGAGCACGCTGAGCGATGTCGCGATGCAGTGGCTCGATCAATGTTCGGAGGACGCAGACATCGCTTCTGTCGTACTTTCAGAGCGGCTCTTTAACGTGCTCGACGATGAGGAAGACGGCGACGCCTCAAACGACGAATCGGCGGACGACGCTTCTGACGCACTCGCAACGCCTGCTGCCGACGAAGACCCCGAGATGGCGCAAATGCTTCGTCGCATCTCGAAGCTCGTCTTCGGAGGCTATGTGTCTCTGCTCGATCATTGGCTGGGTCGGTTGATCGCAGAGATTGAAGTACGCGCCGAGCCAACATTGCTCATCGTCACAGCGGCAATGGGGCAAGCGTTTGGCGAGCGAGAAGACATCTCCGTGCAGACCGAGCACGCGCTCGCACCGCAAGACTTGCAGGATGCCATCGTGCGAACGCCGTTGATTGTGTGGCGAAGCGACAGCAAGAGCTTCGGGTCTCGGCATCAAGAATTACACCTGCCGCAAGACGTCCCGACGACGCTGCTTGATTGGTTCGGCATCGCTCCTCAAGGGCCAATCAGTGGGCTCTCACTGCTGCAAGATCCCGGCCATTCGCATGCGCTGAGCCTCAGCCCCAACGGAGCCGTCGGGATTCGTGATCCTCATTGGTTACTCGTCGCCGACTCAGCCGCCGGCTTCGCGCCGAGTGCCACTGCCGCAGAACTCGCCGACTCAACCGACTCGCTGAAGCTCTACGTCAAGCCGAGCGATCAATGGAACGTCTTCGATGTCTCCGCGCAAGAACCCGACGAAGTCGCGCGTCTCACCGATTTGCTGCGAGCCAGTTTGACTCAGAGTTGATGCTGCGACTTCATCGTTTGATAAGCAGCAACATGAGTGGGCGGTTCAAATCGAAACGCCCCTGTCTGCAGACTGGAAGTCCGCCGCTCAGCCGCGAAATCATTCGCAGTCTGCTTGCTCCCACCAATTTCTTTGAACCTCACTCACGAGGATTCGCGATGAGTCGTTCGCTCATGCTGTGTGCTGCATTGGCAGCTTTGTTGTGTGTGCTCGATGGCGCTGTTGCTGCTGACGAGATTGATTACTCGCGCGATGTCCGACCGATCCTGTCGGCCAATTGTTTTCGGTGTCACGGACCGGATGCTGGCTCGCGCGAAGGCGGTTTGCGGTTAGACGGACGAACTGACGCGCTCAAAGCCGGTGACTCCGGTAAGGCGGCGATCGTTCCGGGTAAGCCCGAGCAGAGCGAACTCATTCGCCGCATCGAATCGCGCGAGCACGATGTAGTCATGCCGCCTCCGTCATCAAAGAAGTCGCTGACTGCTGAGCAAAAGCGGATCCTCAAGCAGTGGATCGCGACTAGTGCCAACTATCAGCAGCATTGGGCGTTCGTTGCTCCTCAGCCGCGCGAACTTCCGCGCACGCAGAGCCCGGAATGGGTTCGCAATCCGATCGACAACTTTGTGCGCGCGAAATTGGAAGCCGCACAACTCACGCCGGGGCGTGAAGCAGATCCGCTCACGCTGCTGCGACGAGTCGCAATCGATCTTGTTGGCCTGCCGCCGACTCAGCAGGAGATCTCGGCCTATCTGAGAGATGCCGGGCTGTCCGAGAACGCAACGTTGCAAGACATCGCAAATGCCGAACGTGCTCGGCTTGATGCGGCTTATGAGCAAGCTGTGAATCGCTTGTTGGAGTCGCCTCAGTATGGCGAGCGCTGGGCGCGACGATGGCTCGATCTCGCGAGGTATGCCGACACGAACGGCTACGAGAAGGACCGGCCGCGCACCGTTTGGCCTTATCGAGATTGGGTCATCAAGGCGCTCAATGCCGACATGCCGTTTGATCAATTCACGATCGAGCAACTTGCCGGAGACATGCTGCCGAACGCGTCTCCCGAGCAACGCATCGCGACCGGGTTTCATCGCAACACGATGCTCAATGAAGAGGGCGGCATTGATCCGCTTGAGTTCCGCTTTCATGCGATGACCGATCGAGTGGCGACAACTGGCACCACTTGGCTCGGGCTGACGGTCGGGTGTGCTCAGTGCCATTCGCATAAGTACGACCCGCTCACGCACCGCGAGTACTACCAGTTGATGGCGTGCCTCAATAACGCCGACGAACCCGACTTCGATCTACCCGATGAGCGGCGTGAGGAGACTTATCGTCGCCATTTGGCTGAAGCGGATCGGCTGCAAGGTGAGCTTGCTCAGCATTGGCCGATCAAAGTCGAGCAGGGCGAGGATGAGGCAACAGTTCGCGCCGCTGCGATCGAAGCGAAGTTTGCGGAGTGGCTGAAACAGCAGCGCGAGAGGGCCGTTGAATGGACGGCGCTGCGACCGACGAAGGCCACTTCGAATCTGCCGCTGCTCACGCTGCAAGAGGACGACTCGATCTTCGCGTCCGGCGATACGTCGAAGTACGACATCTACGAGTTGAGCTTCGGAGCGACTCAAGGCGGCATCACCGCGCTGCGATTGGAAGCATTGCCCGATGAGCGACTGCCGGCGCACGGTCCCGGCATGACCTATTACGAAGGCACGAAGGGCGACTTCTTTCTCAGTGAGTTCATCGTGTCGGCAGACGGGCAACCGCTTCGCATGCGGACCGCGACCGAGACTTATTCAAAGAACCGCTTCGGAGCGAACCCGGTCAACGCGAAGCTCGCCACTGACGGAGATCCTCAAACTGGTTGGGCGGTCGATGGTCGATTGGGCGAACGACATGTCGCGGTCTTTGTGCTTGAGCAGCCGATTCCGGCGGCTCAGTCACTCACGTTGAAGATGACGTTCGGCCGTCACTTCGCGAGTTCGCTCGGTCGCTTCCGGCTCTCGGTGACGACGGATGCGCGCGAGGCGAAAGCGACCGAACTCTCTGACGAGATCACTCGGTTGTTGCGGCGAGCAGACGACGCACTTGAACCGGCCGAGCGACAGAAGCTGCGCCAGACATTTTTATTACAAGCAGCGGAACTCAAGGCGCCGACCGATCGCATTCAGCAACTGCGGAAGCGGCCGGGCACAACGGCAACGCTCGTCATGCAAGAGCGACCGGCTGAGAACCCGCGTCCGACGTTCATCCATCATCGCGGCGAGTACTTGCAGCCGAAGGATCGCGTTGATGCTGCGGTGCCGGCCTTCTTGCCGCGATTGCCTGAAGGTGCGAAGTCTGATCGGCTCAACTTTGCGAAGTGGCTTGTCTCGCGTGAGAACCCGCTGACCGCGCGGGTGACGGTGAATCGGCATTGGTCCGCGTTCTTCGGTCGAGGCATCGTTCCGACGTTGCAGGACTTCGGAGTTCAAGGCGAGTTGCCGTCGCATCCCGAGTTGCTCGATTGGCTCGCGCTGCAGTTCATGAATGATGGATGGTCGCAGAAGCGGCTTCACAAACTGATCGTGATGAGTGCCACTTATCGTCAGTCGTCCGCGCTGACGGCGAATGCGGGCGCAGAGCAGGCTCAGCAGGTTGATCCCGACAACAGACTCTTGTGGCACGCTCCGCGCGTGAGATTGGAAGCGGAGATTCTGCGCGACTCGGTGCTGCGAGCTGCCGGGTTGCTGTCAGCAAAGGTCGGTGGCCCCAGTGTCTATCCGCCGCAGTCAGCATCGATCACGACCGAAGGCACTTACGGAGCGATGCAGTGGAAGGCGAGCGAGGGTGAGGATCGATACCGTCGCAGCCTCTACACGTTCAGCAAACGCACGGCTCCGTTTGCGATGCTGACAACATTCGACGCGGGCAGCGGCGAAGCATGTCTCGCGCGGCGCGACGTCTCGAACACTCCGCTGCAAGCGCTGACGTTGCTCAACGACGTCATGTTCACAGAAGCGTCGCAAGCACTCGGCAAGTTGCTCGCATCGGAAAAGGGCACGACTGACGACAAGTTGCGTTCCCTCTTCGTCCGCACGCTAAGCCGTCTGCCATTACCCGCCGAACTGCGCGAGCTATCGGCCTTCTATGCCGCTCAGCAGAAGCGGATCGAGAGCATGCAACTCGAAGCCGGAAAGCTCGCCGGGGCGGACTCACCCGAAGCGCGCGAGCAAGCCTTATGGACAATTCTCGCGCGTGCTGTGTTGAACCTTGATGAGTTCGTCACGCGAAGCTGACGACCGCGATGCGAATGGCAGAGGACTGCAAGTCGTGCTGGGCGTAGCTGAAATCGTGAGATTTCAGAGGCGTCAAAACGGAGCCGGAGTTCTGCCTGTGATGCTCCGAAATCTGAGCAGGCTATGGAGAAAGTGTGGCACGACCTCCGCGTCGTGAGTCCCGACGAAGAACTTCCGTCGAACGACGGGGATTCTCGACGCGGAGCGTCGAGCCACAATGCTTTGTTGCAGGCGGCTTGAACCGACATCCAATCTCGAAGGGATCTTTGCTGATGACTCGATTTCGTCTTACTTGCATCGTTGCTGTTGCTGCCGTGCTACTCGGTCTGCCGTTGTTTGGGACGGCTCAAGATGCACCGCCGAAGCCGACAGCTCCGGAAAAGAAATTACCTCTGCCGGGTTCGACGTTCTTAGTTGAAGGTCGCCCTGCATTTGTCATTACACCGGAAGAGAAGACTGACGGGCCGCGCGCATGGGTTTGGTACGCGCCGACTTTGCCCGGCCTTCCGGGCGGCGAAGAACGTTGGATGTTCGAGAGGTTTTTGAAAGCGGGCATTGCGATTGCTGGCATTGATGTCGGTGAGAGCTACGGCAGTCCCGATGGCCGCAAGCTCTTTACGGCGCTGCATACGGAACTGACTCAGCGCGGCTTCTCGAAGAAGCCGGTCTTACTGGGCCGCAGTCGCGGGGGCTTGATGACGCTCGGATGGGCGGTCGAGAACGCAGACAAAGTCAGCGGCTTCGCGGGCATCTATCCCGTCTGCAATGTGACGAGCTATCCCGGAGTCGCTCGCGCGGCCGGTGCTTACAAACTGACTGCGGACGAGCTGACTGCAAAGCTCACCGAACACAACCCGGTCGAGCGATTGGAGTCGCTTGCGAAAGCAAAGGTGCCGCTCTTCGCGATTCACGGAGACATCGACAAAGTCGTGCCCCTCGAAGCGAACTCGGGCGAAGTTCGGAAACGCTACGAGTCGTTCGGCGGCGAGATGCTGCTGATCGTGCCGAAGGATCAAGGCCACAACATGTGGCCGGGCTTCTTCCAGTCGCAAGAACTCGTCGACTTCGTGATCAAGCACGCGAAGCCATAACGCGTGAGTTGCAAATAGGCTGGCCGCTCTCGGCCGTCTCTTCTGCATAAAAGGAGACGGCCGAGGGCGGCCATTCGACGACGCTTCGAAAGTGTGTTGTCGTCTGCAATGTCGAGCGGCATTACTCCCGAAAGAACGCAGCTCGCAGCTTGCTGAACCAGTCGTCGACAGTGATGTCCTCGCCGCGACTCGCGACCGGCTTCACGGGTTTCTTATTTCCATCTGGCGCCTGATCGCGCTGCGACCGTTCGAAGTCTCCCTTTTCCATCAACTCGTCAGAGAAGAGGTCGTCGGTGATGTGATCGCCGAGTCGTCGATAGGCCTCGAACTGGTCGTCTTCGAACAGTTGATCTGCGGTTGATTGATGCGGGAAGTCAGGGAAGCGCTGCCGGTAGTCATGCAGATAATCCGGCTCGTTCCCGGTAATCGAGAGCTTCACATAGACGAGCCATCCTTCAATCGGAATGCCCTTCGTGATTGGCGGGTAAGAAATCTTACCGACCGCGAAGTGGCCTCGGCTGAAGCGCGTGCGTTGCATGACCGTTCGCACGATCGCTTCTGCGGACTTCTCGTCGTCATTGGGCTTATCGCCGACCGGGATGACCTCGACCCAGTTCAAGCGTTTGACGTCAATCTCGATGTCGACGCCGAAATCCACTTTCGCAAAGTGTTGAAGTCGCATGAGGCTCGGGCAGTTCAACTCCGGGTCGCACTCACCATCAATCGCGATGATGTATTTGCAGCGGCGGCGGAGAAGTTCGTAGATGGCGAGGTTCTCGATATGCCCGCCATCGGTGACGTTGACGTAGGCCGAGTCGTCTCCCATGCGATTGAAAGCTTCGCGGAGGAGATAGAACGGTCCGGGCGCTCGCAGTCGCTCCCGCAACGACTGCGGAACGATGCCGGTTGCGAGCTTACTCAGGCTGCCTTGTTGAACGGTCTCTAGTGGGCGATGAAGCCAGTAGCCCAGTCGCACATTGAGCAATGTCAGAAGAAAGCTGGCGCCGCGAATTGAGCCCATTCCCATTTGCGGTGCAGCGGCGGCTCCCGAGATTGCGACCGCCGTGCCTAAGTCGAGATGCGGATCGACCTCTTCCCATTTCTCGGTCTCGTAATAGTTGAGCACGGGGCTGCCGCAGAAGTGCTTCGAGAACAAGAAGAAGTCGCAGTCGCGTCCGCGTAGCTCCGCGATCTGTGACGAAGGCAAATTCAACGCGGCATTGATGAGGTGATACGGAGCAGTCGCGTTCTCGGTCTTTCGCATGTCCGAAAGCAGTTGCTGCGAACCGCCACGACAAATCATTGCATCGTTCTGAGCAGTGGCACCTTTAGGGGTTGATGCGGGACGCAGCAGGTACGTCTCGGCCAGTCGATTGCGGTAGTACCGATGCAGCGAAGTCAAATTCACATTGACGAAAGCTGCGTAGAGGAAGCTCACGACGAACATTCCTCCGAGGATCCGGGCCGGCACGGTCTCGAAGACGAGGAACTCGGCGCTGGTTGTTCCGCTTGCAACATACACGCGGCAGAGTTCGAAGTAGGCATAAACAAAGCACGCAGGGCCCAGCAGCCAGAACAATTGAAAGAGCCACTTCTGCAGGCGGGGAGATGACTCTCCGAGCTTGCTCAACCATTCGCTACGAGCAGCGATCAGACCGGCCAAACTGGAGAGGCTGACCAACGTTGCTCGCAGGGACCATCCATTCTCCGTTCCGCCTGCTTTGCTGCCCTCAAAGAGACCATTCCATGCTTCACCAATTCCGTGCATCACAACCAGATAGCAGTAATGCGCGAGCGGCACATACTCGACGACGCTCGCCAGCAACGACGCCGTGAAGACAATCAGCGTTGCCTTCTCGAAGAGCGTGACTGGAGTCAAAGACTTACCGTGCCGCCGATTGAGACGTTGCCTTATGGGTAATAATAACAACATCCCGGCGCTCACGAGCCAAAACCCCAACGTCAAGCTGGACATCGAAAGCATATCGAGCGATGGCCCCTTCATTTTCGGCTGTGCATGGACGAGTTTGTTCGCCGCCGAAATGGCACCGGTCGCGTATTCGTAGAGACTCGTCAGGAGCACGAGCGCCAACATTGGCACGCACAGAATGATGATGTTGCTCGCGATCCCGTATGCCGCCTGACCGAGAGTGGTGAGCCAACTTCCGACCGTTGATGGCAGGATGAATCGGCTGTGATTGCGGAGTTCTCGGATCGCGTGCGAATCGCCGGCGATATCTGCTTTGAACGGCGATTGGTCGCGAGTTGGACCGCATTGAGGTACGTCAGCCGGCGCGCTGTTGAGCATCGAGCTCAGGAAGCTCCCGAGATACCCGCCTCCTGAAACGGTCGAAACGAGATCGACCTGCTTGAAGACTCCGCGGTCAACCAATCCTTGCACGACTCCCAGTGCGAACGTCGCGGAACGGATGCCGCCTCCGGAGATGGCAAGTCCGACAAGATCTCCGCTCTCACGCTGACCGACGGCGCGACGCCGCTGACTAATCTCATCCTTCTCGGCAGCAACGATCGCATCGCTGACTTCTGAATTCAGGCCCAGCAAGCGGTCGTACGGGATTGTCTCGTCGCGCTGTGCCTCACCTGCAGTTCTTGAGACTTCCGGTTCTGACGCAGTCGCGATGCGATCGGGCTGCGTTGCGGGCGCATTCCCAATGACGCCGCTTCGGACGATTGCTTCAAGGATGTCGGCGCAACGATTGAGTTCCGCGCTGAGGTCAGTGAGTTCCTTGCGGAACTCACGAGATGAATCGTCTCGCGCGAGATCGCCGACTCGCTTTCGGCGGTGCCACTTTGCTGTGAAGGGACGGATGACGTCATTGAGGATCGTCTCGACCAATGCGGCGGAACGATGTGCTTTCAGTCCTTGCTTCTTGAGCAATTCGCGCGTTGGAGCAAAGACATTGAAAACGCTCGTCAGCGCGGACCCTTCATCGCCATCCAGAAAGTGCAGCTTTTGGGTCGTGATGCGCGTTCTCAGTTCGACCAAAAACTCCCATGCAACGATCTTGTCTTCGGACGAGGGTTCTTTGGTCTCATCGAAGAGCCATTGCAGTTCGAGTTCTTCAATCAGCCTTAAAGCTTCGGAACGTTCCCGCAGGCGCGTGCCAATTTCGGCCCATGTTGTCATGTCGTTTGCCCAGCAAATTCAGTTGAGGTCGGGATGATGCTCTGCGAGCGACAGGTTGCGAGCTCCTCACAAGGACGTTGATGCAGTCGCAGGATGACGTTGTCAATGCGTTAGGCTCGACGATGTCGGATACGGAAACGCAATGAGTGATGTCACTGCGGGAGTTCAGCGAGAGGCAATTGAGAGCGTCTCAGTGCGAAGGGCATCCTGCGCGTCGCACATTGAGGGCGACGGATGAGTGTGCCTTTAGAAGTCGCATCCTCGACCTCGCAACTCCGGGCTCACAATAGCTGAGGGGCACTCCAATTCTCGCGGTGAGTCATGTGATGGCGACGTGCGCGAAGTGGGTTGTCCGTTATGTTTCAGCTCGCCACATCGCATCGAGCACGCAAGTCGATGCTGTCGTTCGGTCGCGGTCGACGACGGAAGAGGTCGCTTGAATCCGTTTGGCATCCACCTGAATGTTCCCGCCCGCCAGTTCTGCCTGCTAAGGCGAGCGGCAGTTGAGAACTTACCGGCGAATTCTTGTACGACGGACTTGCAGTCCGTCGGGCCTCGTCTTCGACGGACGACAAGTCCGTCGTACCGGTATGAACTCACCTGCCGCTCGACTAATGCAGTTGTCCTTCTCGCTTCTTGCTCTGAGGTTTCTTCGCAATGCCGCTCCAAATTCCTTGTCCTTGTGGCAAGACGCTCAAAGTTCCGGACAACCTCGCAGGGAAGAAGGTGAAGTGTCCGGCATGCGAAGAGATCATTGATGTGCCCGCTTCACCGCCTCCGCCGGTCTTTGATCCCGATGTCGTCTTCGACGAGATCGCATCGAGCCCGCGGCCTCCGAAGCCTGCGGCACCGACTGAGACTGTTGCCGCGACCAATGTGACCGGAGGCACGGCGATCATGCTGCCGGGCGGGTTCGTATTGCCGTCTCCGTTTCGGAAGGATGCCTCGCTGCTCACGCTTGATCGCGGCCGCTTGATGGAGCGCAGCCGACGACTCATTGGTACGAGGCAGGCTGAACTCGTTGTGAAGCACATCGACTCGGTCGAGATCAGCTCCCGCGGCAATGCCGCCTTCTTGATCGTCGGCGTGCTGGCGCTGGGACTCTACGGGATCGGCTTGCTGTTCCTGCTGCTGTATGCCGTTTGGAAGTCGCAGTACCTCATCGTCCGCAGTGGCTCGAATGCAATCGCGATCAGAGTGACTTTCGGTTCGCCAGCCTATGAGGCGCTGATGGAATCTCTGCTACAGCAGGCTGCTCGCTGATGAGCGAGCGCGTGCTCTCGAAAGTGCCGCGCTGATATCGGCGTGCGCTCTTGCTGGCGGTGAGGAACGGGGCTCGCTCACGAAAAGCGCAGCCCGTTGGGCGTGCGGCTAAACGAGGCGGCGGAGTCTCAACCATTGTGGCTCGACGCTCCGCGTCGGGAGTCGCGACGCGGAGCGTCGCACCACAATGTGGCAGGGTTGTGAAACGCTGATGGAATCTCTGCTACAGGAAGTTGCATGCTGATATCGGCTCGCTCTTGCTGGCGGTGAGGAACGAGGGCTCGCTCACGAAACGCGCAGCCCGTTGGGCGTGCGGTTAAACGAGGTGGCTGCGCCACCTGATGGCGCTCTACTTCGCGTCTTTGGCTCGTTCTTTCGCTTGATGCTCGATGAGCATTTGCCGGTAGTGGCGGAGCGGTTGAACGAGCGATTTTTCGAGCGCGGTCTTCCGGGATTCCCATTCGGAACGGTTCAACGATCGCGCTTCGCTCAGCTTGTCGAGTTCTCCGAATGCGAGGTCGATCGCGGCGATGCTGTGCTCGAGGTCGCTCAGCATCACTTGCGATGACTGCGGAGCGATCGCGCCTCGTGCGAACCAACGCGAGTGCAATGCTTGCAGCAGCGCGTCTAACTGATCGCCTCGGTCGGCCTCTTGCGGAATCAGTTCGCCGTGCTTCACGAGCAGTTCAATGCTCTCGGCAACATTTCTTACAGAGCGATCGTTCGGCTCGGCGAAATTGATCGCCTGCATGCGATGCCGCCACTCGAGAGCGATTCGCTCGGACTCTTCATCGACGGAGCCGTCCGCAGGTCGCTTGCTCGCGAGTGCGGCGACTTCGAGATGCATGAAGGGGCTAATGAGCGGGTCGTGCGGTTCGGCGAAGGCGGCAACAGCAGCAAGCTGACTGACGTTCGGGACGCTCGCCTTTGCGGCACTGCCGAGAGTTTCGAAGTAGCTCAAGCGTCGCTTCTCGCTCGGGTGCAGATCCTTTGTCGGTCGCTCGCCTTTGACTTGAATGATCGTCGAATACGGAGCTTCGGTCAGACGCTTCTTCACGGCCTTGCGATAGGCCCAGTACTCGTCGGGATGCTGAGCGACGATCTGCTTTTGCAGACCCAATTCCGTCAGGCGGCGAGTGACTTCTTCGGTTTCAGCGTCGGCTCCCAGTCGTGCGGCGAGCGGTTGCGTGCTCGCTCCATACGCCGAGTTGATCTCGTCGAGTTTGTTGCCCCAGCGCATGACGTCGAATGGAAGCCGCGCGGTCAGCAACGGATTGCCCGCTTCATTTGCCGGAGTGACTGCCGGTGCTTCGTCTGCTTTCGGCGACTGAATGACGAGCGTGCTGAGCAGCAGAGGCGCAGCCCAGTCGGCTCCGACGGCAGCTAACGAGCGACGAACGTGTGCTCGTTGCAATCGTTCGACGAGCCCGCGTCGGAAGCACAGAGACTGATCGCTGACGATCGGTGCTGTGCTCAACACATCGGGATCGACGGGGACAGAGTTTGCTCCGACAAGCAGCCATTCCCCGACGGATGTCTCGATGACGGCGATCTCTTGAAAGGCACGCTGCCATGTTGCGAGCACGAGTTCGACGGTCTCTCGACCACTGTCCGCGACGGCCATTCGCTGACAAAAGAGTCCGCCCGGTGCGAGAGCTTTCGCGGCGCGTTGATAGGTCTCGGCGGTGTATGCGGACGCTTCCCGAGCGAGTACTGCTTGATCCGCATTGCTGATGATCAAATCAAACGAGCCGGGCAGCGCGGTGAGCGCCAATGTCGGTTCGGCATGCAGCAGCGACAGTCGGTCGTCGAGTGCTGGGTTAGCGACAAGCTGCGGCCAAATGTCTCTCTGCACGACGCGCGAGAGTTCTTGATCGGATTCAATGCAGGTCAATGACTGGACGGTGAAACGCAGCGCGGACTCGACAGCGAGTCCCGATCGCATGCCGAGGACGGCCACATGATTCGGTCGCTCATGCAGAACGAGCGGCAGCGTGACGAGCAACGCTTCGGCAGCGACCTGCGGGCTCTTGTCAGCATCGAGGCTATGCGTTGCGGTCAAGACGCCGGACTGGCGGAGTTGCACGCGCGGACCGCCGAGACGCCAATGAGTCAGTGTCCCGTTGCCGGTCTCGGTCGTTGCGACATGGCGCGCTTCGTCGAGATGCGAGAGGATGTCAGTCCGCTGCTCGATGCGATGAGCGACAAACACGCGGGTATCGAAGAGCAACTTCGCAGCGAGAGCAGGGCGGTACTCGCTGCTCCGGCCAATGAGGCCGAGCACCAACAACAGCATGAGACAACCCGCAGCGAGCAAGCGGAGTGAAGGACGCTGTAATAACGACGACAGCGCATCCTGCTTCGATTTGAGGGAGAGCATCGGCATGACGCTCGGAGTTGCCGCGATCACGAGCATGCCGACCAGTGCTGTCTGCAAGAGTCCGACAACTCCGATGCTGAGCAGCCCACTGGTCGACGCGAGCAAGTAGCCGACTGCAAAGCCGGTGATGAGCGTCGTGCTTGAGCGGCTCCAAACTCCGATCCAAATGCCGAGCGGAGCGAACAGCAGGCAGAGCAATCCGCTTCTCAAGGCGACTTGAGCGGCAGTGCTTTCGACGAACGTGCTCCACTCCAAACAGAGACCGACGAGCGAACCGAAGAAGATGACCGGCAGGCAGCAAGCCGCCGCCGCGATCGCGCCGGACCATACTTGAGCAGTTCCGCGCCAACGGGTTGCGGCGATGAGTCCGAACGCCATTCCGATGCAGACGGAACTCCATTTTGCAGAGGCCGTCCATAACGTCGCGACGGCGAGTTGATCGCTGAGTCGCGCGAGCGCGACGAACGCGACCGCTCCGCAGATCGCCGACAGCAGAGCGAGCACGGACGCTTGCTGCCGAGCAGTGCGTGTGAGTGAGTTCGCGACGGAAGCTTCAGTCGGTTGAGCTTCGCCGACTTTCGTGAGACCGAGACGCGCTGCAGTCGCGATGAGTCCGACTGCCCCGATCAGGACGATCAGAGTTGTTGCGAGTCCGCGTCCCCAGTCTGCACTGAGCACGACTCCACAAAGGAAAAGGCCGAGTCCGAAGCCGCCAATGCGAGAGGCCGGGAGCGGGCTGCTTGATGCCGATCGAGTGCCGAAGAGCACGATGCCAGTTGCGAGAGCGGGGGCTCCGAACATCGCGCCGAACGCCTTAAGCAGCAGCGTGAACTGCAACGACTGAGAAGCGAGCAAGGGCTCGTTCGCTCCGTCGAGCACTGCTTGTCCGAATGACGTCAGCCAACGTGTCGCGAACATGCTGGTGACAATGAGCACCGCCGCGATGACGTTGAGTGAGCTTGCAGTTCGTCGCTGATGCGCGAGCAGCTTCATCAATAAGCCGCCGCAGACGAGCGCGAGGCTGCTTGCTGTAACGGCTGCTACATGAGCGACGGGACCGCCGCCAACAGTGGCTGTCGCGACGGCAAACCATTTAACAGCAGCGACTCCGGCGACGAACGGAAGCAGTCCGTCAGCAACAGGTGAGCGCAAGCCGAATCCAATAACGCGTCCAATGCGGGAAAGTGGTTGCATGGCCTCCTGCCATCTCTTGAACAAGGAACTTGCAAATGCCGTCGCACGGGGGAGCGACGCATTGCTTTTCGTTTCATTCGCTTCGTCGACACCGCCGGGGTTGCGGTGCCGCGTTTGAGTCTCTTCGCAAGCCGAAGAGTTACTGCTGCGAAACGGTCTCGGCTTTTAGACCAATGCCGCAAAAATCAGCAAGGCGTCCTCGAAGTCGGTCGCTTCACGGGTATGTGTAAGACGCTTGCAGGCCGAGCGGGATGCCGAGTGCCCAATAGGCGAGCAGCAGCAAGCTCCAACTCGCGAGGAACGACAGCGAGTAAGGCAGCATCAGCGAGATCATCGTGCCGATGCCGGTCGTCTTGACGTACCGCTGCGCGTAGACAACGACGAGCGGGAAGTAAGGCATGAGAGGAGTGATGATGTTCGTGCTCGAATCGCCGACGCGATAAGCCGCTTGAGTCAGTGTCGGTGAGAGTCCCAATGACATCAACATCGGCACGAAGATCGGTGCGAGCAGCGCCCACTTTGCCGACGCTGACCCGATCAGCAGATTGACCGACGTCGTCAGCAAGATGATGCCTATGACTGTGACTTGCGGCGGCAGATGCAGTTCTCGCAATGCGTTTGCGCCTTTGACGGCAAGCAACACTCCGACATTGGACTGCGCGAACGCCGCAGTGAACTGAGACGCGAAGAACGCCATCACGAGGTAGTACGTGATCGAGCCCATTGACTTCGTCATGCCCTGCACGATGTCGCGGTGATTCTTGATCGTGCCGGCGACGTAGCCGTAAGCCGTGCCCGGCAGCAGGAACAGCAAGAAGATCAGCGGGACAATGGCTTTCATCAGCGGTGCCTCGCGCCCGACGAGATCTCCGTCAGCGGTGCGAAACGGCGAACCGCTCGGCCATGCGGCGAGCGCCAACGCCATGAGCAGCGTTCCAAGAACAGCGAAGCCGGCCTTCAGTCCTTTGATCTCGGCGGCAGAGAGTTCGCCCATTTGAGCGGCGTCGAACGAGTTTCCGTCAACCGGCAGTTGCTGCAAACGCGGTTCGATCACGCGGTCGCTCACAAACCATCCGACGCCGACGATCACGATGCACGAGACGCTCAAGAAGCCCCAATTACAGAGGGGATTGACGACCGCTTGCGAGTCGATGATCTGAGCGGCCTTTTGCGTGAAGCCTTGCAGGAGCGGATCAAGACTCGACGGCAAGAAGTTCGCACTGAAGCCGCCCGCGACTCCGGCAAAGGCCGTTGTGATGCCGAGCACCGGATGTCGTCCCGCTGCTGCGAACACGACCGCTCCGAGTGGAATAATTAGCACATAGCCCGAGTCACCCGCGACGTGACTGACAATCGCGACGAGCAGCAGCATCGGAGTTAGTAGTCGGCGCGGCGTCACTTTGAGCATGCCTTTGAGTGCTGCTTGCACGAACCCGGCATGCTCGGCGACTCCAACTCCCAACAGCGCGACGATCACCAGTCCGAGCGGCGGGAACTTCACGAAGGTGTCGACCATGTTGGCGAGGAAGCCGACCAATGCCGGTCCCGTTACCTGACTGACAACGCGAATGGGCTCGCCACTTCGCGGATCGAGTTCCGTGAACTGAATCGGAGCCAGCGCTGCCGAGAGCCCCCATGTGATCGCCAGAGCCCAAACAAACAACATCGCCGGATCGGGCAGCTTGTTCCCCGCCCACTCGACCGCATCCAGAAACCGCTTGCTCATGTCGGACTGCTTTCGTGTTGCTGCCAATGTGATTCTTCGCTTTGCACTTCGTCGGAAGAGGTTGCGAACCGCCGATGAACGCTGATGGAACGCTGATGGAACGCTAATAGAGACGAGACGCAGTTGTGATGGAGCGGTGCTCAAAGCGCGTAGGATGGCCGCTCTCGGCCGTCGCGTTCATGAGAGAAAACGAAGACGTCCGAGAACTGGCGTGACGAAAACTTCGCCCCCGGCCTTGTGCCGGGGGCTTGACGGCCTTTGCGCAAGTTCGAGTCAGTTCGAATTCGACTTGCGCAGAGGCCGTTAAACCCCCGCGACCCAGAGGGTGCCCCGACTCGGGGGCGAAGTTTTCATCAGGCGAGCCGAGGGCGGCCATCCTGCAAACGGGTTTGCACGTCGAAGACGCGCGAGCGACGGACTGCAAGTCCGTCGTACTGGGGGCGATAGCAGCAGCGGGTAACTTTTCTTCCTCTATGTACTACTTCTTCCTCGCAGCGAAGTGTCGCGCGAAGCGCGTGCGATGGAGGCGCGAGACCTCGATTGACGCTCCGCAGTCCACTCCTAGAATCGCCGCCGATCCGCTCACCCGACCTGCTCTGATTCGCGGGCAAACCGAGTGGACAGCAACTTGTCGCGTTCTTTTCGAACGCGCGATGTCAGCTTTGTGGCTGTCCCTGCTGAGGTTTCCCGGCTGTTTTGGTCGGTTGCCTGCTCACTGTGGCGTGAGCCGTTGCTTCTTCTCCGCGTCAGGCTCGCGGATGTTGTCGGCGCAGTCGGGATGAAGTTGTTTGTCCCGCTCATCCGTCGCTTCGCTCGCGATTCCTCTTCGTTGTGTCTGCACTCTTTCGGTGCCGCGCTGAAGTTGGTCGAGACTGCGGTGCGACCCTTTCTTGAGGCCGAACATGACGACGTCCAAAGACCTCTTCGACGACTCGACGATGACCTTTGGCGAGCATCTTGAAGTGCTCCGCGTGCATCTGATTAAGGCCATCATCGGCCTGTCGATCGCAGTCATCGGCTGCTTATTCATTGGCGACAAGATCGTCGCGATCATCCGCGCTCCGATTGAGCGAGCGCTGCGGATTCATGACGTCAACATGGAGGACGACGTAGCGAATACCGTTTCGCCGTTCTCGCTCGAATGGTGGAAGCAACAGAGCGGTCTCAATGTGCTCGATCAGCAAGATCCGATCGAAGTTGAGAAAGCCCGCGTCAAGCCGATTGGCGATAGCTCGGAACTCGGGCACACCGTCGAAGTGAAAGTCTTGCCGTCCGAGTTGCTCGGCGTTTTGCATGAGGCCGATCCGAAAGCGTTTCCGAAGCCGCAAGCAGCGGAAGACGAAAAGGCGGTCGCGATTCGCATGAAGTCGACGGCGTTCTCTGAGCTTGATCGCGTCATTGATCGAACGAGCAAGCCGGTGACGCTGAACGTTCAAGAGGCCTTCATGATGTATATGAAGGTGGCGTTCATCGCCGGCTTGATCGTTGCGAGTCCATGGGTCCTGTTTCAGTTGTGGCTGTTCGTCGCGGCGGGGCTGTATCCGCATGAAAGACGCTACGTCTACATCTACTTGCCGATCAGCATCGTGCTCTTTGTGGGCGGCTGTGTGTTCTGTTTCTACTGCGTCTTCCCATTCATGCTCAGCTTCTTGTTGGGCTTCAACAAGATGCTCGGTTTGCAGCCGCAGATCCGGTTGTCTGAGTGGATCAGCTTTGCCGTGATGCTGCCGCTCGTCTTCGGTGTGAGCTTCGAACTGCCGCTCGTGATGCTGTTCATGGAACGCATCTCGATCTTCGATGTCACCGCCTATCGCGAGAAGCGGCGAATGGCGATTCTGGTGATCTCGTTCTTCTCGATGATGCTGACGCCGTCGGCAGACCCAATGAGCATGATCTTGATGCTGATCCCGATGCTCGCGCTCTATGAGTTCGGCATTTGGTTGTGCGTCTTGCAGAAGCCGAAGACGCCGTTTGCGGAAGAGGCTGCGGCTTAGGAATAGTCGAGTAACAGCCTTCCGATTTGCGTCGCGTAGGTTGGACGCCTACGTCCGACAGCGACGCAGCACGGACGTGGGCG
>CAZNMS010000107.1:0-3229 GCA_964573505.1 uncultured Planctomycetaceae bacterium
CCATTTCTAAATCGCAGGCTGCTCAATTGACGAACGGCATTCTCGGTGGGGCATTCTTCAATTGAGAGCCTTAGACATGAGACTTATTCGATTGGCAGGGTATAAACTAACGCCCCAATCGCTTGCCCGGCCTTGACCTCTTTGTAGTTATCATGGCACAGAGTGCATTTCTCCATAACAACGGGAACTGCCGTCGCTGCGCGAAGATATGGCTTACCGTCCTTCGAAATCACGGCGTCAACATATCCTTTTCCGCCTTTGATCTCCTTTAGAGCTGACTTCTCCCAATCATCGTTGGCGACGTTCTCATCGTTGTATGGCTTACCGCTGACGTCGAGCAGTTCGACTTCGTGCCATCCTTTCGCCTTCATCTCCTTGAAGAGCAACTTTGCGGCGGTGCCGGCCGACGCGGTTTGCTTGTCGTTGACGTAGTGCTTCGTGATCAATACGACCGCCGTCTTGTAGAGGTCGTCAAGCATCCGCACTTGCTTGCGAGTTGCCTCAACTTGAACAGGCTTAACGTCGGCCTTCTTGTCTTGAGCAGTGACATACATGCCGACCGATGCCGCGGCCAAACTGGCTGCAACAGCTCCTGCGATCCAGCGACGAGCTTGCTTCATGACGTTCTTCCTCCGAATGCGAGAATGCAGACAAATCGGGTTCAGTCACGCGATCGAACCCCTACTTAAACGAACCGGCCTCACATTACGGACAACTTCGTCTGCTTTCAACATTAGCTTGAGGCAATGATGGATCACCGCGACGCGATCCCTATGACTGACCCCACTGCGCTGGCAAAATTCGGGCGACTGGAAGTGGTTGCCAAATTGCTCGTCGAGGGTTCGATCATCGGTCAGCACAAGAGTCCGTTTAAGGGGACGAGCATCGAGTTTGTCGAGCATCGCCAGTATTACCCCGGCGACGAAATTCGACACATTGACTGGCGCGCCTACGGTAAGACCGGAAGGTACTATGTCAAAGAGTTCGAGGACGAGACGAATCTGCGTTGCTACCTTCTTATGGATTGCTCAGGCAGCATGGGGTACGCCGGCAAAACATTGTCGAAATTCGACTACGGGCGGCAACTCGCAGCAGCCTTAGGCTACTTACTACTCAGTCAGCGGGATGCTGTTGGACTGATTGCGTTCGATACTCAGGTGCGAACGCGCATCGAACCCGGCACGAGTCCTCGCGGTTTTCAATTGCTCACTTCGACCCTAGAGAGTTGTCGCCCCGGCGGTGAAACCAGTCTTGCTGACGTTGTTGAAATGTCACTTTCAACAATCAAACGCCGCAGTCTGATCGTGCTCATTAGCGACTGTTTCGAGAACCCCGACGCACTGGCCGCAGCATTGAGGCGTTTTCGACACGCACGACACGAGGTCGTGCTTCTGCAAGTAGTCGCACCGGAAGAGGAAGAGTTTCCGTTTCACAATCCGACGCAGTTTCGAAGTCGCGAACGGCAGGGGCATCGAATGCTTGTCGACCCGCATCGCCTTCGGAAGCAATATCTAACACAATACCGTGAGTTCCTTGAGGACTTGACGAAGCACGCCGGCGGATTAGGAGTCGACTATCTCAAGCTCACAACGGCAACGCCGTATCAAACGGCCCTCGGAGCATTCTTGGATGCTCGCACCCGCGGAAAAAATTGAACGGAAGCGTCTCGGCGGCACGGCAATAACTCCTCAAATGGGCCTCGGTTGCAGGACAATAGGGGCGTCCCAATAATCACCGCGCTTTTCCGGGCGAAAGGATGCCCGATCCGATCTGCATTCGAGTGAATCTGTCCGCATCGAATGAAATTTACCGTCAGATCGACCGTTCCTTAGACAGAAGGTGTTTGCAATGACTCGACTCACAACCGCAGAGATTCGTAAGCGTCGCAAGAAAAAGTCCCGCTTGAAGAAGAAGCTGAGCTGCCGCTTCTGCCCCGAGGGCGTCAAGAAGTCCCCCCGTCCGATCTACGTTGATTACAAAGACCTGAAGACGCTGCGCGGCCTCATTGACCGCAACGCTCGGATCATCCCGCGTCGTCGCACTGGCACCAGTGCGAAGTGGCATCGCGCGGTTCGTACCGCCGTCATTCGAGCACGGTTCATCGCTCTTCTGCCTTATCTGCCGGAAGAATAACAATTTCTTCGGTTCGACCGCGTGCGCCACTGTGAACTGTGTCGAGAACTCAGGCGATGGTTGCCATCGCCGTGTGCCTCCAGTCGCAGTGGCTTTCCTCTTGTCCCGCAAATGTCAGTGCATTCGGATCGACGTGTGCGTCGGCAACGCTGCGCCTTGAACTCCGGCTCGTTTGCTTCATGGAACCGGGCGGCAATTCAACGTCGACAGGTAGATTTCACTGAGGAGGCGAGACCCGAGGACTCGTTTCATGCGCCATGAAATGAACTCACTCGCCTCACGCTTTTTGGAGATTGTGAATGTTGGTTGCTTCCTCGGTCGACGTGTCGAAGCTGATATTGGAGAGCAGCTCATTTGGAAGTGCCGAAGTTGCTGAGCTTCGTAAAGCGGTTGCTTCAAACCCTCGCGAAGTGAGATTGAAGTATCAGCAACTTGCCGAAAAAGTCGGTAGTAAAGGGTCTGAGCGAGATCTCGCCGCAGTAGGTATTGCAGCCTATTTCTTGGCAAAGCAGCCTGAGGCAATCGACTATCTCAGCAAAGTGAAGAAAAACGGCTGGGCTGACTATTATCGCGGCCGCGCCTACTACGCTCAGGCCAATTTCGCAGACGCTCTCACTGCTTTTCAAGACGCAGAAAAGAACGGGTACGACGCGATCGACGCGGTACTAGCGCAGGCCGGTGCAACGCGTCGTCTCGGGCGAGTTGACGAAGCCGAAAAGCTTCTCAAAAGCCATTCCCGAAACGCGGTTTCTCGCGCTGAATACTCGTATCAGATGGGTTGCGTACTCGCTGATAAGGGCGACTCGATTGGAGCCATCGAGTATTTTGAGCGCGCCGTCGATATGGATCCGAAGCACTCGGCCGCACTGTTTCGCCTCGCCAGTCTCAATGCACAGCACGGAAACGATGACGAAGCGATTCAACTTTACGAACGCTGCCTCTCGCGTCCGCCTTACTACACTGCTGCCTTGATCAATCTCGGCCTGCTGTATGAGGACGTCGACAATAATGAGTGTGCCGCGTTCTGCTTCCGCCGCGTGCTTGAAGCAGAGCCGAATAATGAGATTGCTCGGCTATATCTCAAAGATATCGAAGC
>CAZNMS010000107.1:3239-7668 GCA_964573505.1 uncultured Planctomycetaceae bacterium
ACGACGAGTCTCAAGTCAAAGCCGAACGCGAGCAGGAGCAAGTTCTTAATACTCCAATTAGCGACTTCGAACTCTCTGCCCGCAGCCGAAACTGTCTCGATCGTCTCGGTATTAAGACGCTCGGCGATTTGACCCGCATCTCCGAACCGGAATTGCTGGCGAGTAGAAACTTCGGTGAGACATCCCTGAAGGAAGTCAAAACGATCCTCGACACGAAGGGCTTGCAAGTCGGCCAAAACGTCATCGACAAGAAGGCCGCCAACAATGTCGTTCGTCGCGAAGACTTGCCGGAAGAGAAGCGCTCGCTGTTTGATAGCCCAGTAAGCGAACTCAATCTTTCCGTTCGCTCTCGCAAGTGCATTAGCCGACTCGGACTCAATTCCATTGGAGAGCTTATCAATAAGACTCCTGACGAATTGCTTTCCATCCGCAACTTCGGCGTGACGTCACTCAACGAAATTCGGCAGCGACTTACCGACATGGGCCTCGCTCTTCGAAATGACTAATTCCTGAGACGCACAACTGCTGAGGCTTCGTCGTTGTTGCTCGGAAGTTCGAGAGCAATTTACCGGGGGGATTTTCTCTGCCTGTGGCTGACATTCACTGCCGAAAGGGATTGTGTGATCCCAGCATTCAGTCGCATTGACTGCCCCAAAAACGCGCAGCGCGAGTCCAATTTGGGGCCGCACTTTCGCTTCATGAAAGTGCGGCCTCATCCGAATGTCCGCAGGTGCGGTATCAGTTTGTGATGAAGTCGCAACAAGGACGCTTCGAATGAACGACTCACGCGAATCGCAACCGGTACAGAGAAAAGGGATCATTCTCGCCGGAGGTTCGGGGACGCGACTTCATCCCGCGACGCTTGTTGTGAGCAAGCAACTCTTGCCGGTCTATGACAAGCCAATGGTCTACTACCCGTTGTCGACGCTCATGCTAGCCGGCATTCGGGAAATATTAATTATCAGCACTCCCGTTGATCTGCCGCTGTATCGCAAGCTATTGGGCGACGGATCGCAGTGGGGACTCTCGTTCGAGTATGCCGAGCAGCCAACACCCGGAGGGCTTGCTCAGGCATTCCTAATTGGCGAAAAATTTGTCGGAGATCAGCTTTCGAGTTTGGTGCTCGGCGACAATATTTTTTACGGCCAGAATCTCTCAAAGACTCTTCAGGACGCGAATCTACGAACGAGCGGAGCGACCGTATTTGCATATCACGTTCGGGACCCCGAGCGATACGGCGTCGTGCAATTAGACGCGAATCGAAAGGCTTTGCACATCGAAGAAAAGCCGAAGCAACCTCGGTCGAATTACGCGGTGACTGGGCTTTATTTCTTTGATTCGCAGGTTGTGGAAATTGCGAAGCAACTCAAGCCGTCTCCGCGCGGAGAACTAGAGATCACCGACGTCAACCGAGCCTATCTTGAGAAGGGTGAGTTGAATGTCGAAGTATGGGGCCGCGGAACCGCATGGCTTGATACCGGTACTCACGAAAGTCTCGTCGAGGCGAGCACCTTTGTTAGCGTGCTCGAAGCACGGCAGGGATTGAAGATTGCGTGCCCGGAAGAGATTGCATGGCGCCTCGGGTATATTAGCGACAAGCAAGTATTGAAGCTGGCCGAGCCTATGAAGAACGGCAGTTACGGAAAGTACTTGATTGGGATCGTTGAGCAGTCCGGGACGTTCTAATAACTCAGTCCGAGAGTCAGTAGCATGGGCTTCTAGCCCGTGCTTAATGGCAACCGTTTTGGGAAGACGATTAAGGCAAAAAGGCGGCACGGACTGGAAGTCCATGCGACTCGGGCACGCTCCTCAGAACGGCATCTTGCTATCGTCCCATCCCCCGGCTTCAGTCCTGCCCATTGGAGAGCCGCCTGCGAACTAAACTCCCAATATTGCGCTGCAGAATTAGGTCGCTCATGTTTGCCTCAATGCGAGTCAACTGGATCATCTTGAAAACCAGTGTTGAGGAACGCTTCGTTTATCGCGGCGACTTTGCTCTTGCGACGCTCGTTCGATTTCTCCCGATTGTGACTCAGATCTTTCTATGGGGTGCCATTTACTCTGCCGGTTCGACGCACGAACGAGGATCGATCAACGGGTATCGCTACGGTGATATGGTTGCGTACTACCTGTTGGCGATGGTCGGTCGAGCATTCTCGAGCATGCCGGGCCTTTCCAGCGGAATTGCTCGTGACGTAAGAGACGGCTCGATCAAGAAGTATCTCACGCAACCGGTCGACATGCTGAGCTACCTCTTTTGGTATCGAGTCGCGCATAAGATTGTGTACTACGTCATTGCCGCAGCGCCGTTTGGCTTAGTGTTCTATCTGTGCGGCGACTACTTCGCCGGATGGCCTGATGCATGGACGACAGCGGGATTCGTCGCGTCACTGATAATGGCCTTTTTGGTCGGCTTCTTGATTGAGTCACTGCTCGGACTCGTCGCATTTTGGTTCTTGGAAGTCAGCTCGCTGCTTTTCATTTACATGATGCTGAATTACTTCCTATCGGGGCACATGATACCGCTCGACTGGCTCGGAGACTTCGGCAAGTTCGTCCAATACTTACCCTTTAAGTATTTGGCTTACACACCGGCCGCGATCATGCTGGGACGTTATTCACATGAGGTACTCGCAAAGGAACTGCTCATTGAAGCCGGTTGGATCGTCGGCCTTTGGATCGCCAATCGAATTGCTTACGAACGCGGAGTTCGTCGCTACGGAGCGTTCGGCGGGTAGCGTTCGACACATCGGCTCCGACGGCGCACCGCTTCTTCGTCCACATTGACTCGTTTTTTCCGCTCTCCCTAGAGTCCGCCCCGCTGCTCGACGGATCGAGCACTCATTCTTGTTCGGGCCTTGATCGAGCTTCTTCTGCATGGACGCGCCGAGCCATATTCACGCCGCCGAGTTGCTGCGCCGAGATTTCTTCGGTGCTGCGATGCTCGCGCTCATTGCGGCGTCCTCGGGCTGCGAAGTCCTCAAAGGCACTGACCCGATCAAGCCATCGGCTTTTAAGTTGCCGCCGCTCGTCACTCCCAAAGAAGTCATTCGGTTCGAGATTCTGTTCGTCGATCGTCTTGCCGACGACGCGTTAATGGGCGACTCACTGTGGCGCGAGATCGATCAGATTGCTGACATGACTCCCGATCAACGCACGCGACTCCGAAAGAACGGTTGGCGCATCGGGCATGCGAGTTCGCGTCCGCCGCGAGTTCTCGAACAGTTGCTCGAACTCGCAGTCGGTCAAAACGAAGTCGTTGATCGCGAACGCGGAGTGACTGTTCGCAAAGTGGGCTTGCTCTCGGGAAACGAATTGCCGATCGAGCTCACCGATGTTTTGCCGGTGCTTGAGATCCCGACTGATCGCAGCGACGAACCGCTGCGATTTGAAAACGCGCGGGCGGTCTTGAGGCTTCGCGTTGAGCGAGAACAAGACGGATGGGCGCGGCTGCACTTTCAGCCGGAGATTCATCACGGTGAGGCATTGATGCGTCCCGTCGCGACGCAGTTCGATTGGATCGTGCGTCAGCAGTCCGAGATTACGCCGCTCTTCGATCAGCAGTTTTCACTGAGCCTCAATACGGGCGAAATGGCCGTCGTCAGTACGACGGAAAGCGACGAACCGAGCAGCGGCCGCAGCTTCTTTCGCTCGATCGAAAAGACCGGCCAAATGCAGCGGATGATGGTCTTGAGAGTTGCGGAGATGCAGCGTCTCAAGCCGCTCTATGACCGCTAATCGCGCATGCCAGAGTTCGTAGCATGCGTTTCTCTCCCTTGCTGATCTGCGACTGTTTGATGAACTCGCCCATTGGCAAAGACAGCACGGACTGGAAGTCCATGCGACGAGGGCGGACTCCTTGACGAGAGCGGCTTCTGAGGTTCATGCGCCTCACGAAGACTTAGCCAATTGCGACGCCCACTCCGCGCGTACTTTGAGAGCCCAGTTCTTCGGAACATCCTGCGGCAAGTTCACGTCTGCGTATGTAACGGCCCTTCCTGATTCATCCGCAGGCGGGGCGTGCGTCGATGACGAGCGCTTCCTCGGTACGCTGCATGCATCCGAAGCAGATACGCTCCGCACTGTCGGGCGATCTCTCAGAACCCTGCAACATCACACAGGCAAGAAAGAACACACCATGCGCAAATTCAACTTCTATGGGCGACTGGGAGTCGCGCTGGCAGCTTCGACGCTGATCGTTTCCATCCCCGGATTGGCGGATGACAAAAAAAAGAAGATCGACGCTAAGCAGCTGATGCTCGAACCAAAGCGTCCCGCTCCGCCTTCGAACCCGCCTCCTCAACAGCCGAAGCCGCAACCCGTCGCTCAACCAAAACCTCAGCCGCAGCCTCAACCGCCCATTCAGCCGAAGCCACCGACGCCGACGGTGCCGCGTCAGCAGAGCCCGCCGCACCAACCCGGCAGCACG
>CAZNMS010000107.1:7678-21821 GCA_964573505.1 uncultured Planctomycetaceae bacterium
AACCACAGCCGCAGCCGGAGCCTACTCAACCTCCTCCGCAGCCACAACCCGTCATCACTCAGCCGAAGCCGCAGCCTCAGCCGATCCCACAGCCATCGGTTCAACCGCAACCCCGCCCGCAGCCGAATCCGCAGCCAACGGCTCAGCCGCAACCTCAACCGCGACCCGGTCAGCCGAACTCATCTTCGTCATCAAAGCCGAAGGTCAACATTCAGCAGTTCATTCCGCAGCAGAGTCAGCAATTCATCCCGCAACAGGGACGACCTCAGACGCCATCGAACTCGATCTCGCGCTTCCGCGACGATGATGACCGTCGTCGAGATGACGACCGTCGTCGCGATAATGATCGCGATCGCTTTGACCGACATGACCATGATCACGACCACAATCACAATCACGGTCTGAGTTCGAAGCAGGTCATTCTTTACGGACTGCTGCGGTCACTCTCTTCGCCACAGCCGCGACCGGGTTACTACTACGGCTATGGACCGGCAAGCGGCTATCGCTCGACCTACTACGGCTACAGCGCGCCGCCAACGGTGATCTACACGCAGCCGCAACCTCAAACGGTGATCGTGCAGCCTCAACCGACGACGCCGATTTATCAGGCCGAAGATCCGAGCATCGCTCCGCCTTCGAATCAGCCGTTGTATGTCCCGACCTATGACCAATTGGCCGAGATCCCAGATCCGCCATTGCGCGACTTGATGCTCGAAGCTCTCAATCACTTTGATACTGACCTCAACGATCTCACGACCGGCGACCAGTGGAAGAAGCACTTGCAGACGAGCACGATCGGGACGTTGCTCACCGAGAAAGAAGGTCCGCCGAACGCAGCGACGCGCGAACGCCTGCGTCGCATTGGCGGTAGCTTTGATGATCTCGCACGCGATCCGAAGTATCGGCAAGTCACCGATATGTGGGGCTTCAAGACGTTGCGCGTCGCGTTGAAGGTCTACAGCGCCGAGCCCGAGATGAAACTGCGCAAGCAGATAGCCGGTGCGTCATCAGCACTCGATCGAGCCCTCGACAGCATCGATACCGGCGATAGTTGGAAGAGCCATTTGCGACTCGTTCATCTGCGTGCGCTCGGTGAAACAACGGAAGCGAATCGCGCGAGCCGCATTGAAGAATTGACGGCACTCGTCGATCGGTTTGATAAGGTCGCGGATAACGAAGCCTATTCGATGATTTCGACGAAGGCCGGCTTCCAAGAAACGCGATTCATGCTGAAGGACTATGTCGCAATCATTACATCTCCGGCTCTCGGAGATTCGCCCGATGTCGCACCGCCGAGCAACGACCTCACTCCGCCGTCTCCGAAGAAGGACGACGTCGCGCCGCCAGCTCCTAAGGACGACTCAAACGGAGTTCCGCCGACTCCTGAAGCACGCGAGGAATCGAAGTAGACCGGCCGGATGACGAGCTTGAATGCTGGCGTTCGCTCCTTTGCAGACTGCTGAGGAGCGAACGCGCATTCGGGTGAGATCTATTACTCGCATGCAATCGTCGTCGCCCGCTCACGGATGCATTCCCGCTGCGACTGGAACGATCCGCACGACCGCTTCGACCGCATGTGACAAACCAGTCTCGTAGAAACTCCCTCCCGATTCGGGCCGCAAACGCAACCCATTGTTAAATGACTCATCGTCATCGCCCTCCTGAGCTGAGCGCATCATGTCGATGAGCAAACTTTTGACTTTGGGGTCACTCCAATGGTTGCTGCTGCTCCGCGTCGCGTTCCCAATTCGGTGGTCAGTCTCGACGAGACGCTCAATTCGCTCGGCCTCGATGAATTCTCAGAGAGAGCGGGTTCTGGCGTTCCGGCAAATGCGCCGAAGCCCGACATCTTCACTCAGAACGCGAAGATCATGATCGTCGACGACGAGCCCTATAACGTGCTCGTCGTGAAGAAATTCTTACAGCACAGCGGCTACTCAAACTTCATCACGCTGACGGAGTCCGAGAAGGCTCTGCGAGTGATTCGCGAAGAACTGCCGGATGTCGTGCTTCTCGATGTGATGATGCCCGGAGTCAGTGGGCTCGACATCTTGCGGACAATGAAGCACGACCGAGACCTCTCGCACATTCCGGTTGTGATCCTCACGGCGTCGCCCGAATCACACATCAAGGTGCAAGCTCTTGAACTCGGAGCGACGGACTTCCTGTCGAAGCCGGTTGAGACGCACGAACTCGTCTTACGAGTCCGCAACGTGCTCGCTGCGAAGTCTCACTTCGACATGCTGTCGCGCTATTCCGTCGAACTCGAAGAACAAGTTCGGCGCCGGACTGAAGAACTTGCTCTCTCACGAAAGCAGATCATCTATTGCTTAGCTCGTGCGGCCGAGTTTCGAGACAACGACACCGGCCATCACGTCATTCGCGTCGGCAAGTACGCGGGGCTCATCGCTAAGGAACTCGGCTTTCGGGACCATCAAGTCGATGCACTCGAACAAGCGGCACAGTTGCATGATGTCGGGAAGATCGGCATCCCCGATGCCATCCTGCATAAGCCGGGGAAGCTCGATCCCGAAGAGTATGCCTTCATGCAGAAGCACTGCGGCTTCGGCAACAAGATCGTGACGAGCATGCCCGAGAATGAATGGAACGCACTCAAGCATCACACTGAATTGGGCGGCTTGCTCATGAATGTGAAGTCGTCGCCGGTCATGCGATTGGCATCGCGCGTCGCACTTACTCACCACGAATGGTGGAACGGCGCCGGCTATCCGCTCGGCCTCTCCGGTGAAGACATTCCGATCGAGGGACGCATTACTGCAGTCGCCGACGTCTACGACGCGCTCTCGAGCAAGCGGCCTTACAAGCAGCCGTTCCCGCGCGAGAAGTGCTTCAAGATGCTCGAAGAGAAACGCGGGACCCAATTCGATCCGAAGGTGCTCGATGCCTTCTTCCGTCGCTCCAAAGAGATCATCGAAGTGCAGTTGCAGCACGCGGACAACGAATAGGTCGGTAGCTCATACGTCTTCGAGTCTTGACCTTCCGGTGATGGGAGTTGCGGAGCGACTCGCCTACGTAGCTCAGTCGCTCCGCGACTCAGATCTCTCGCTAATCAAGCCCGCCAACAAGCACTTGTCCGGTGCGACAACGCGAGAGCGCTTCCAATCCCGGCTTCGTTCGGTTGCGAGCATCGAGCAACCCGCCATTCGGGAAGATGTGAGGCGACGCATCACTCAGATGGCTCCAGTTGATCCCGACGACCGACTGCTTTGCCATCAGCAGCGAGACGTACTCGGTAATCCATCGAGCCTGCGCACTGCCGTCCCACTTAACGGCACCGTCGAGTTGCTGCACTTCGCACTCGTCACTGGCAAGCGAATCGGGACCGACTCCCGACGGAGCACACAGCGTCACATGCAATGGGACTTCGAGCACGGTCCACTGATCGATCAAGCGCGAGAAGTCGAGCAAGTCGCGCGGGCCATTCCCGCGCCCGCCGAAGCCGATCGGAATTTCGAGATTCACGCCGGCAAGCCCAGTCCCGAAGCGCAGCAGCGCGTCAACGAATTGAATGGGTGAGAGACGATGCTCGCCGTATGACTGGTACTCGCCCCACGGTTGCTCAATCCGCAAGAAGAACTGCGCTTCACCGTCGACTTGCCGAGCAACTTCCAATGTTCGAGCAAGCAGTGAGAGTCGCTCTTCCTCATTGAGCTTGAACGCGCCGCCGACATTGGCGCGAGTCGCCAGTTCCCAAACACGAACTTTGCCGGTGTAGCGCGAGACTGCGGTCTCAACGAAGTCGGAGATGAAGCTCTGCAGGTTGTAAAAATCGTGACCCCACTGCTGCAGCCAGCTCGGTAAGCCGTGCTCAGAGAAATCGAGCAGCGGTCCGGCCCGCATCATCAGCTTTCGATCATGAGCCCAATTCACAACGGCGTCGCAGTTCTCCCAGTGATAGGTGCCTTCTTCAGGTTCGATACGCGACCACTCGACGGGCACCGCAACCGCATTGAAGAGGTCCGTCAGATTCAGTGAGTTGTCGAGCTTCAAGTCTTCTTGATTGAGCTGACATCCGAATGAAACCGGAAGCTGAGGCGTCCGCTTGAAACGCACTGCGAGCCGCTGCCTGACATATGACTTCGTGAGCTTTGCGGCAGCCTCGTGCGACTTCGCAATCGCTTCATCGGCAAGACGCGAGCACTCAGCAAGATCGCTCTTTGCTCCAGTCGCCTGCGCGAAGAGACGATGCGACAACCGATGCGCGACTGCGAAGTCTTCGGAGATCTGCATCCCGAGCGACTCCCAAACGGCGAGCTGATTGCGAACCTGACAGATCTTTCCGCGAGCAAGCTCCAGCGCGAGGCAATACGGCGTCTCGTTCTCTCGCAAAGTAGCCGTGCTCACGATGAGGCGACCGAAGCCCGCGACCGGATACGGGATGTGAAACTTGCCACTCTCGGACTGCATGCGGCGCAGCGTGACGGTGCTGTTGTCGAACTCAACGCGACTGGGAAAGACTCGGCCATCAAAGCCGCAAAGGTAGGCTTGCGGGATCTCAGAGGTCGCATCCAATTGGCCCGCAGGGGCGACCGTAAATCGCATGACCCCCATTCGAATCCCTTATCGATCCTGACGACAACCGCGCTGAAGAAGCTGCTCTTCGACCGTAAGAATCGGCCCGCTGATTGACGAAGTGAAGTGACAGACTATGACGAGTTCGAGATAGAACGGGGGGCTGAATGAAAGCGAAGGGAGAGTTCAGAACCCCGAAAATTTCGGCGAAACGAGGGCCGAGTCTAGCCCTGCATCCATTGATGTTCAACGAACGGCGACGGGACTAAACTCGCTCCCTGATGGCTAAAAAACGCCACTCTTCACGGCTTCCTTGATGTGATGCGAAGGACTCAATGAACTCGGCTCTGACCTCTAGTGTGTTGCCCGGCATGACGCCTCGGAGCGGCAAGGTGCGTGACGTTTACGACTTCGGCGATCGATTGCTCTTCATCGCCACAGACCGCATCAGTGCGTTCGACTGGGTGCTGCCGACCGGCATTCCGGACAAAGGTCGCATCCTCACACAACTGAGTAAGTTTTGGTTCGATCGACTCAACGTCCCGAACCACTTGCTGAGCATGGATCCGACATCAATCGCGCTGCCTGCCGGAACCGACGCCGCAGCGCTCGCCGGTCGCAGCATGGTGGTGAAGACGGCAACGGTCTTCCCGATCGAATGTGTTGTGCGCGGCTATCTCGTCGGCAGCGGTTGGAAGGAATACCAACAAACTCAGACGGTCTGCGGCATCCCATTGCCGCCGGGACTGATGCAAGCCGCGCGACTGCCGGAGCCCATCTTCACACCGGCAACAAAAGCCGAAACGGGGCATGACGAGAACATCTCGTTCGAGCGCATGATCTCGGTCATCGGCGAACCGACAGCACTGCGTCTGCGCGACTTGAGTTTGAGCATCTACCGTCAGGCGGCTGAGTACGCGCTGACGAAGGGCATCATCATCGCGGACACGAAGTTTGAATTCGGGTCATTGAATGACGAGATCCTCTTAGTCGACGAAGTGCTGACGCCGGACAGCTCGCGCTTTTGGCCGGCAGATCGTTACGCCGTCGGCACGAGCCCCTTCTCGTATGACAAGCAGTTCGTGCGCGACTGGCTCGAGACGACAACATGGGACAAGAACAGTCCGCCGCCCGAGATGCCTGCTGAGATCGTCGAGAAGACTCGGGCCAAATACATCGAAGCCTACGAGACGCTTGCCGGAGTGCCCTTTGTGTGGCGATAACCCCAATGGCACTGATGACGCCGTCATGAACGCGACAATTTCAAGCGGCCCTCATTTATCGAGGCTCTCTTCGGTCGCATCAGTGCTCTGAGATCGCGATAAAGAGCACCCTCAAACACGCCGGCCTTGTGGCGGAATAGGCAGACGCAGCGGACTTAAAATCCGCTGGGGAGCAATCCCCGTACGGGTTCGAGTCCCGTCGAGGCCACTCAAAACGGCTGCATGCTTTTGCATGTAGCCGTTTCTTTTTGCGCGGACGCAATTCGCAGCGAAGTGGCATCAGTTTTGGCATCACTCGTTGAGTCGGGAACGGGCTTGCAAGAACTTCGCTTCAGATGCTCAACGCACCCTCGATGTAAGCGTTTGAGGCGTGCGGGGAACATGCTCTGCGATCAGTCGGAACTCAGCAGCGTTCCATTACGATCTGCGGCCTTCCCCATTCGCTTCGCTCTGTGCTTGCCTTTGAGACGAGTCATGCCTGCTGTCACCAATATCTCTTGCTACAAGTTTGCCGCGCTCGATGACCTCAAATCCCTTCGCGAACGCTTGCTCGCTCAGTGCAAGCAATGGCAACTCAAGGGGACAATTCTGCTGAGCACCGAAGGCATCAACATGTTTGTTGCCGGGCCAAACGATTGCATTGAGTTGCTGATCAGCGATCTGCGAACCGTGCCGGGGCTTGAAGACCTCAACCCGAAGATCAGCTTGAGCGACGAGCAGCCCTTCAACCGCATGCTCGTGCGGATCAAGAAGGAGATCATCGCGTTCGGCATTGAGGGCATTGATCCCGCTCGTCATCCCGCGCCGCGCATCTTGGCGAAGGAACTCAAGCAGTGGCTCGATGAAGGTCGGCCGGTCACGTTGCTCGATACGCGCAATGACTACGAAGTGAAGCTCGGCACGTTTCGGAATGCGTTGCCGATTGGAGTCAGTCACTTTCGCGACTTCCCGGCTGCGCTCGACAAGCTGCCGGAGGAACTCAAAGAGCAACCCGTCGTCGCCTTTTGCACGGGCGGCATTCGGTGTGAGAAAGCCGCGCCTTACATGCAGCAGGTCGGCTTCAAGAATGTCTTTCAACTCGAAGGCGGCATTCTCAAGTACTTCGAGGAAGTTGGCGGCGATCACTACGACGGCGAATGCTTCGTCTTCGATCAACGAGTCGGAGTCGACCCGACGCTCAGCGAGACCGAGAAGGCTCAGTGCTTTGCTTGCCTCACTCCGCTGACCGAAGACGAGCAGCGCGATCCGCGCTATCAGCCGCCGAAGTCGTGCCCGCACTGCTATGTCTCCGACGATGAGCAGCGTGCTCGTTCAATCGCAGCACGACAGGCGGCCATCGAGAAAGCCGTCACTCCGCTGCCGGGCAGTCAGCCTTATGACAACGCGCGGCCGCTGACGATCCCCGCTGCTTACGACGGTCAGTCGTTGATCGGCTTCCTCAACAACATCTTCCCGCATATCTCGAACGCTGAGTGGCAGCCGGTCTTCGAGCACGAGTTGCTCGTCAACGGTCAGCGAGTCCCCGTCGGTCCCGAGCAAGTCGTTCGTGCCGGCGAGTTCTACATGAAGCTCGAAGCGGGCACGGTCGAACCGGACATCAATCCGGCGATCCGCATCATCTATGAAGACGAAGCGATCATCGTTTTGCATAAGCCGGCTCCGCTGCCGATGCACCCTTGCGGGCGATTTAATCGCAACACGCTCCAAAAGATTTTGGCCGAGGTCTATGCACCTCAGAGCCCGCGACCGGCACATCGTCTCGATGCCAATACGACGGGCATTGTCGTGCTCGGTCGAACGCGACGAGTGGCCGGCATCTTGCAGCCTCAGTTCGCTGAGGGAATCGTCCATAAGACGTATCTCGCGCGCATTCACGGTCAGCCTTTGCAGGACGAGTTCGTTTGCGATCAACCCATTAGCGACGAAGCCGGTCCGCTCGGTTCTCGTGAGATTGATGAGTTCGGTTCAGAAGCATTGACCGAGTTCCGCGTGCTTGAACGCAACGACGATGGCACATCGCTCATCGAAGCGTACCCGGTGACTGGACGCACCAATCAGATCCGAGTGCATTTGTGGTCGCTCGGCTTTCCGATCGTCGGGGACAGCGTCTACTTGCCGAATCAGCAACGCGGGACGAGTCAGACATTGCCAGTCGACGCGCCGCCGTTATGCCTGCAATCGCAGCGGATCAGCTTCCGTCATCCGCTCACTCGCAAGCGCGTCGAGTTCGCGACCGAGCTGCCGGACTGGGCCGCTAGTCCGCGCTGAACGCGCTCAGCGCACTCGTTCCCAAGCTCCGCTTGGGGACGCGCCAGCGGGAAGCTCTTGCTTCCCGTCCGGTTCTAACTCCGCATGTAATTCAAACGACAACCGCCCGACGCAGCGCGTCCAGAAACGGTCACTTCGCCTCGTCGCCTGCCGGCACCGACTGCTTGCGGTTCCACAACAGATAGACCGGCCAACCGGCAGCAATGAGGCCCAGTCCGATCAATGCTTCGCCGGGATTGCCTTTGAAGACGAACCACAAGAACCAAATGTAGAAAACGACATACGCAGCGGGCACGAACGGGTAGCCCCATGTGCGATAAGGCCGCTCCCAGTCGGGATGCTTCTTCCTCAGAACGAAGACCGAAAGCACCGCACCGACATAGAAGAGGCTCGCTGAGAAGACGATGTAGTTCGTCAAGATGTCGAACAGCGCCTTCTGCTTGAAGTAGTCGAACGTCGCCGTCAGTCCGAGCGACGCGACGACAAGCACGAGCGCCATTGCTCCTTGCACTGCGATTGCAAACGCCGGAGTTCGAAACGTCGCATGTACGACACCGAGCTGTGAGAAGAAGACTTTGTCGCGCCCCATCGCGAATGAAACGCGCGGCCCATACAGCAAGTTGCTGTTGATCGCTCCGAGCGTGCTCAACATCACTCCGACGGACATCAGCGTTTGGCCAATGGGACCAATCAACGTCTTCAATGTGAGCGTTGCGACGATCTGCTGATTCGTCTTCGGCTCGACCATCTCCGGCATTGGGATCACGAGGTGATAGGCAAGATTCGCCGAGATGTAGAGCAGCGCGAGCACCCCGATGCCGACAAAGAGTGCTCGCGGCACGTTGCGTTGAGGATCTTTGATTTCCTCCGCCACTGGCGTGATGCCGTGCCATCCGTCGTAAGCCCAACTGACTGCAAGCAGCGCTGCTGCGAACTGAGTCGCGAGCGACGTCTGAGTCGGCGTGACGCTGCTGCTGTAGTTCGACCACTGAGGCTCGTACTTCCCGAGCAGCCATAACAAACCGGGCAGCAGAATGATCATCACGATGAAGCCGACCTTCAGCACCGTCGTCACGACTTGCATGCGTCCGCCCCATGCAACGCCGACGATGTTGATGAAAGCAAGACTCACGATGATCACGCTCGCGATCAGAACCTGCTGAGTCGGCGTCGTCTCCCAACCGACGGCCTTGCCGAAGTTGAGCACGCAGGCGACTGACAATGCACCGGTTGATGCAGGGCGATGAAAGAGAAACTCGCTCCATCCGAATAGGAACGCGGTGACTTTGCCATAAGCCTCGCGCAGATAGACATAGAGCCCGCCCGCTTGAGGCAGCATGGCCGCAAGCTCGGCAACGCTGAGTGCTCCCATCAGCGACAGAACTCCGCCCGTCACCCATGCGGCCATGATGAGGCTGAAGTCACCGGCAGAAGCCGCAATGCCGCCCGGCTTCACGAAGATGCCCGACCCAATGACGTTGCCGACGACGACCGCGATCGCCATTCCCAATCCCATTGCCCTCACGAGAGAAGGTTGAGCAGTGGCAGACGATGTCGGTTGCGTCATGCGAAGATCCTCGAATGTTGGCGGGGGAAGAGATGAAGAGAGCGAGACGCAAGCTCGCGAAGGCACAGTCAATCAGCTTCATCGCAAGGTTACCAATAGCAGAAGCCGCCCGGCATTCCGCAGAGGCCGAACTCGTACCGGAGCAACGTCGAAGAAACACCGGAGTCGCTGCGCGAGCATGAAACACTGGGGTCGGGTCTACGAGATTTCGAAAGTGGGCGGTGCAAGAGTGTCATTGCAGAGAACGTCGTCCGCCGCCCAGTTTCGAAATGTCGTAGCCCCGACCCCTCGCTGCGGGAGCATCGAACTTCTTTCCGGCATCGAGCTCGTGCTGAATGGCAACCATCAAGCGAAAGCCAACATCACGAAGACAGCACGGACTGGAAGTCCATGCTACGACGGCGCTCGCGATGCGCGAGACTTCAGCAAGTCGCTCAAATCGCTGAGTTGAACCCGTTAAAAGCTCGACCGAGGGCACGAGACGTTGTTGATCAACTCTCGATGCATGTTTCAGCGGGCTTGACGTTGTTGAAGAGAGGGACACACAACCCCTCGTTGCTTGAGCGTGTACCAAAACTTACAGGCACCAAAAGGCGGAGCTTCAACGGTTACTACTTGCCCGCTTTTTCGGGTGTGTGCCATACGGACGCCGTATGCACGACTCCGTCAGCAGTCATGCAAGCGCTGATGCCATTGGGGTGAGCGCCACTCGCAGCGAGCTTCTGCCACTCGACGAGATTCTGAGCCGGGCTGAGGCCGTGAATCTCGGTTGTCGTAAAGCCGGAGAAGCCGAGAAAGACGGCGGCATAACCCAGTTGCATGCCTCTTGATGTGACATCGACATCGACCAGTTTTTGAGTCTCGCCAATCTCTTTGATTTTTCGTTCGTAGGTGCCGCGATTGCCCGCGACGTAGTACCGCGTCCGTTTGGGGCCCCACCAAACGATGTCGTTGAAGCGCTGCCCTATCTTGTCGTAGTACTGCTGCCTCGTCTTCATGGCAGAGTCTTTTGGCTGATTGAACGGATTGTCGTCGGCGATCCGCCAATTCACGGACAGCGTGACGGTCTCGCCTTCATTGAGCTTGCCGACGCGCGACAACAGCACGTGCCGATCTTGCCCTTTCTCGTCGAGCCATCCGGCGAGGTCCTGCGCGTAATAGCCGCGTTGCAAGAGTCCCTCGTAGTGCTTCGTGATCTCTGCCGCAGTGCCTTCAAAGAGGTCGCCCTGCACGGAACTCGGCAACCAAATGGCTGCAACATGAATTCCAGTCGGCGTCACATAAGGGCGAAACTTGACGCTGCGGAGCTTGAAAGTCTTCAGTGTGTTGTCGAGTTCCTTTGCTTCGGCGAGCGGCAGCGTTTGCACGATGACGAACTTGCCCGGCACGAACATGCCCGTGCCCGAGTGGACCGCCTTTGCGACTTTGTGATTGGTCCGATTGATCGGCATAAACAGTTGAACTTCGGCGCTGTCTTCCCATCCGGACTCAGTGACACGCTGCTCTGCCTTTGTCTTTGTCAGTCCCTTGAGGTCGCTTGCGACGAGTGCATACCACTGGCCCGCTCGCAGCTTGAACGCCGCTTTCACAGCGGCCCCGCTTTGAGTGCTCGCCGCTTCCCACCATGCATCGGCGATCGCAGTCGCTTGCTCAGGAGTTACCGCCGCAACGGCATCCAATTGAGTGTCATCCGCCTTTGCGGCCTTATTGGTCGCGGCGTCTTTGCTCCGAGCGAGCATCTTCACGCCGCGCTCCCAATCCTGTTTTACGGCGACGAGATAGCGTCCGGCCGCTTCGTTCGCGGCCGGGTCATCGGGCTTCATCAAGAGAGTCTTCTCCGCCGCCGCATACGCCTCAGTGAGCTTCTTGTGTTCGGCCAGTTCCGCACGCCGGGCGGACGTCGTCTTAGCCCACTCATTGCTCTTGAGTCGCCGTCCGATGCTGTCGACGAGTTCCAAATACTCTTTCGTCAGATCTGCTCGGTCGGCTCGCTGAGTCTCTGCTGCCAATTGGAGCGCACGCTGAGCAAGCTCTTTGTGATAGTCCTTATCAGTCGGTCCCTTCGAGAGGTTCTTCATCGTCTGCAACATCAACTCGCGCTCATCGACAGAAAACTGTCCCGCGATGCGCTCCACGATGCTGCTCGCTGCTCCGAGTGCCGATGCCTTCTCAGTCAGGCCGAGTGCTGTCGTCAGCAAGACATAGTCATTCGCGGCGGACTCGGCATTACCTTCAACGGCTTCAAGCATCTTGTTTGCGAGTTCGGTCAATTGAGCCGGTGTCTTGGCGCTGGCGAGATCATTCTTAAAGAGGTCTCGCACAGTCATTTGAGCGGTCTTCGAAGCCGCATCATTCGGAACTGGAGACTTCTCGGCAGCGGTGCCGTGCTCGATGCCTCCGCATAGACACATGAAGACGACGACTGCTCGAACGCCGCGACTCAACTGAAGAGCGATTAGACCCATTCGCATACTCCTTACTTTGGCATTCAGAGTGGCTCGATACATCAGCGCGCGAGGCGCCACTTAATGCGGGGATGAATAACAAAAAGCCGTTGTGAGCGAAGTCGTCCGTCAGCCCCATTGAGAGAAAGCGGACGAATGGTTCTCTTTGTTGCTCAAGCTCAACAAGGCCCAATTTCTGCGGTCTGCAGTGTTCTGGCATCGTCGTTGCCAGTGAACGGAACAGCGGAGTTCATTGCACGCTTTGCTGATCACAACACGCTGCGTTTCGGGCAACGACGCAGATGAGGGTTGCGATCGCCAAGCAGATCTCGATGACCACGAGGACTGCGATCGGCTGTTGGTGCGACTCGATCTTGAAGGTCGAGCAACCGATTGCCAAAAGGCCGAGTAGCGTGAGGCTCCAGTGTTCGACCAATTTCTTATTGGCCGGTTGGCGCATCGTCTGAAATGCCATGAACGCCAATAACGCGACGATCGGCACCATGATGCAGTGTGTCAGAAGAACTACCGGGCCATGAAGTCTTCAGGACGGTACGGCGGGAAGCCTTGCTCCATGATTAGTCCCCATTGGCGCAACGAGTCTGCAATGCCGGGGTCGGGTCTACGAAATTTCGAAATTGGGCGGTGAAAAGGTCTCCGCGCGAAGCATGTCATCCTCCGCCCAATTTCCAAATTTCGTAGACCCGACCCCTCGCTGCGCGACGCATGTTGCTTCGACCATTGCCCAAATCACTGCGTCAGACGGGAGTAAGATGAAGAGTAAGAACCATTCGCCGGTGATATGTTGGGACTCTCGGGCTGACTCTTACTCTTAATCTTAATCCGCATTTCTCTGCGCCCTTAAACGCATGGGTTATCGGCGCTTACTCGGCAGCCGGAGGTTCGTTGCCGGCGATTGTCGTGAGACTCTTCAAGACCTGCGGATCGATGTTTTCGTTGATCGTCCTGACGCTGCCATCTGCCAGCGTCATGTTGGCTCTGCCGGAGCTGTGATAGGACGACAGCAATCCGGGCGAGTCCGTCTTGCCGCAGCCTTTCAGGTTGATGCCGATGGGCGTCTGCGCGTCCGCGTCACGAGGCTCCGTCCAAACGACATTGAGCCCGACCGCTTCGACGAACACGGCTGTATTGGAAATTCCATCTCCAAAGTCGTCCGCGCGGATGTCGCGATCTCCCGGAGATGCCGTGCCGGGACCTGTCACCATCACATAGCTCGTGAAGTATCGCTGCTGAGCGTCACTCCCATGCGGGTTCGCCGGGCACTGGAATGTGGGAACTCGACTCTGCGCGATCGGCAAGTTCTCCCGATCATCCCACGAGCACTCGGTGTCATATTTCTTCCACAAAGGATTCTGGTCCATGAACGGCAAGAAGCGGACTCGCCAACTGATGGGCAGCTTGCCATCGATCGACCGAGGCCATTTGCCATTGTCGGCTTCAACGGCGGCCTGCAAGGCGAGCCACAGTTGCTTCATGTTGTTTCGACATTCAGCGAAGCGCGCCGGCGGTCGGGCCGCGCTGGGGGGCGGGAAGAACACTTCCGCGAAGATCCAGAATGGAACGGTCGCTACGAGAACGAGCCCCGCACGCCCGACTCCTCCGAGCGAACTTCGAATGACTGCCCCCGTCACGGACTTTGTCTGTCGCCAGAATCGAAAGTCGCAGCCTTGCATGGCAACGACGCAGATGAGGGCTGCGATCGCCAAATAGATCTCGATGACCACGAGGACTGCGATCGGCAGTTGGTGCGACTCCATCTTGAACGCCGAGCAACCGATTGCCAGAACCCCCAATAGCGCCAAGATCCAGCGTTCGACCAATCTCTTATTGGCCGGTTGACGCATCGTCTGAAATGCCATGAACGCCAAGAACGCGACGATCGGCACCATGATGCAGCGTGTCAGAAGAACTACCGGGGCCATGAAGTTTTCAGGGCGGTACGGCGGGAAGCCTTGCTCCATGATCAATCCCCTTTGGCGCTTCGAGCCTGCAATGCCGGGGTAACGCTTATTACATCAAACACTGCCCGCATCGCTGCGTCAGACGGGATTAAGATTAAGAGTAAGATTAAGAGTAAGAACCATTCG
>CAZNMS010000108.1:0-21753 GCA_964573505.1 uncultured Planctomycetaceae bacterium
GAACCGGCGGCTAGCGCCTTGCCGCTCACAGTCATCAACACGAATGGCGGAGAGCTGCGAAATCGCAGCGAGGAACTCTGAAGAACCCGCATTCAATTCGCTACGGCAAGCGACTCAAGACGACGCGTCCTTCTGCGTCGCCGAGTGCAGCAAGCTTGCCGTCGGGAGAGATCGCGACCGACAGCAACTGCGTGCTGCCGGTCTTCAGTCGGCAGATCTCATTCCCCGACGCAACTTCGAGCACTGCCGCCGCTTGAGCACTCGCGGCACGAGGCGCCGCCGCTTCCGTTACTTCGTCAGGCATTGCGTTTGTCGAACGAATCTCGACCGGCTCTGCAATCGTTATTACCCGCCGACCGTCACGACTCATTGCGAGGCCGCGACTACCGCCTCCTTTGAACGGCTTGCGCCACGAAGTCTCTCGCTTCGCAACATCAACCGCGCTGACGACATCGCCGACTTCTCCGACGAGCACCGTCGAACGCAGCACGAGCTTTGCTCCGTCGCTCGTCACGCACATTGCTGAGATCGGACCGTCGGGCGCGGGCCAGCGCGACTGCTCGCGGAAGTCGCGACCGCCGAACTGAATGATGAACTCCCCGTCGCTCGTCGGTGACGACGCGAAGATCAGCGGCGGATTGACATCAATGGCGATCGCAATGGCACGCAACGGAGTCGCGGAAGGACGCACGACGCGCTGCTTCAGTGTGCTCGTTGTCGCCTCGGTCCAACTCAGCTCAATCAATCCGCGATTGCCGACCGCAAGCACCGTCGAGCGATCGAGTGCCGCCGAGTCGAAGTGAAACGCAAACGGATCATCGAATGCCGGCGCGTCTTGCCGTCCGGTTGCTGCATCCCAAACGACGGTCGTGCCGGTCCCTTCTCGAGCGGATGCAATTGAAATGACACGTTGCGAACTGCCGAGCATGACGAGTCGCTCGGGACCGAGCGGCAAGCGTTCGGACTGCTTCAACATCTGCCCCGACTGCGCGTCCCATAGTCGCAAGCACGTATCGCCGGCCTCCTTCAGAGACGTTGATCGACCGCCGCCAGTCACGAGCGTCTTGCCGTCGGCACTGAAGCTCATCGCCCAAACGGCGTCGGCATGCCGAGTCAGCGCCGTGCCGCGTGCATCCGTTGACGGCTTCAGCAGCCATACGGCAAGCAGGCACAGCAGCGCTGATGTCACTGCCATCGTTCGCGTCGTCGTCCACTTGCGCGGCTGCGCGATCGGCTTGATCGTTTGAGTCAGCGGCATTCCCGGTACGACGAGCGGCAGTTGTCCCGGCAGTTGCTGCAAATCAATGAGCACCGCATCGACTGACTGATAACGCTCTTCGGGCCGCTTCTTGAGCAACCGCTCGACGATGCGAACCAATTGCGGTTCAAGCTCGGGAGCGACTTTCGCCAGTGGCTGAGGCAGCTCGCAAACATGATGAATCATCTGACTCGACGGCGTCTGAGCGTCGAATGGCGTTTGCCCGCTCAGCAACTGATAGAGCACGACACCGACCGAATAGAGATCCGAGCGAGCATCAATCTTCAATCCCTGCGCCTGCTCGGGCGACATGTATTCGGCAGTGCCCATCACGAGATTCGAATCAGCGGGCTCTTCGGTCGAAGGACCGCGCGCGAGTCCGAAGTCGGTCAGCAATGCCGAACCATTCTCTCGATCCAACAAGATGTTTCCGGGCTTGATGTCGCGGTGCACGAAGCCCTGCCGATGCGCTGCCGCAAGCCCGAGTAATACTTGTTGCATGATCGCGAGCACTTCATCCCGCGAAAGACGACCGACGCGATGCAGTCGCTCGGCGAGCGATTCCCCGTCGACATATTGCATCGCAAAGAAGTGTCGGCCCGAGTCCTCGCCAATGAAGTAGATCGGCACGAGATGCGGATGATTCAGCTTCGCTGCCGCCGTCGCTTCCGCTTTGAATCGCAGCACGAAGACCGGATCGCTCGCGAATCGCGGATGCAAGACTTTGAGTGCGACGGGCCGATCGAGCGAACGATCGAAGCCGCGATAAACGACTCCCATTCCGCCGTGCCCGATCTCTTCGAGCACTTCGAAATGACCGAGTTGCTGAAACGGCGGGACTCGTCGCGCAACGCGCGTCGGCGCGGCAGCAACAACGTCGGTGTCGTTGAAAACAGTCGCGGCCGCTTCATTCGAAAGGCTGCGTTCGTCGCTTGTCTTCGTCAGCACGTCGATGAGTTCAGCGACGGTCTCAATGCGACTCGACTCGTCATAGCCGATGCAGCGATCGATCACGCTGCGAATCAGCTTCGGAACGCGGCTCATCGTCGCGGGGCTGCTGAGATAAGCACGAATCGACTTCCCGCAGATCAAGCGGCACAGCAACGTGCCGAGCTGATAGACGTCGATGCGATCGGGAGACAGCAGCGCTCCGTGCTCGGTGAGCACGCGATGCGCTTCACTCTTCGAGCACGGCACGAGCACCGTGCGCGATCCGCGTAACTCCGGCGGACAAAGATCGGCATCGGCAAACGGACCGCCGAATTCGACGGGCTCAGAAGACGGCTCGGGAAGTTGAGGTTGCTCGGCCTCGCGCGGCCAATCGAGTTGCTCGAAGTGAATGGCACGATGCAGGCGATTGTCGGCATGCCACTTCGCAACGGCGATCGCCATTTCGCGCAGCACGTGCAAGCAATCGCGCGGAGACAATCGACCGACCCAAATGGCCGTCGTGCGCGTATCGTCGGAAATGGCGGCGTCTTGAGTCATACGATTCAACGCAGAGGTTTTTTGATTCGGGTTGACGCGTAGCGCGCGTCTGAGTCGTTGAAGTTGTGAGGCTGCGAATATCGCCGCCGTAGCGCTGCTATCCGCCGACTCTTTCGCGCATGTACTCGCGAACGTTCTTGAGGATCGCAGTCATCGACTCGACTTCCCGCTCGCGCAATTCATCACAACTGAATTCGGCATACGACCGGCGCAGCGCGTCTTCGAGTCCCCCGTGCTCCTTCAAGAACTCGCCGAGTCGACGCCATTCGTTTTCAAACTCGTAACTGGCTTCGCTCGAACTGACGTACCGAGCGACATGCCAGCGCACCAATTCTCGCAGTCGCGTTTCGAGTCGATTGCGTGCATGCCGGAAGTAGTTGTCGGCATCACTCACTTTGATGCTCAGCAGTTCGCAGATCTCTTTGACCGCGAGCCCCTCGCAAACGCGACCGTAGAACACTCGGAAGTAGTCGCCGCGCCCTTCTCGGTGATAGTCATCGAGCAACGACTCGACCGTTGCTTGTAATAATTCTTCCGCCCATGCTTCGTAGAACGCATCGGCTTCGCCGCGCGGCACGGCTTCGTTCGCGAGATCGTCGTAACGCAGTTCTGCGCAGAGCTCGTCGACATAGTCACGAACGCGAGCCGCCTCGCGCCGCTTCTTGCGACTCTCATTCGCGAGCACCTTACGAATGACCGCGCACAGCAGCGTCCTCAAACGAGCCCGTCGATCTTGCGTCCATCGAGCGAGCAAGCCGTTGCGAATCACCGTCTCCAATGTGATCGCCGCGACGTCTTCGGCGTCATGCAAACTCACTCGGCCCCAACGCGCCGCAAAACGGCAGATCGGCCTCCAGTAGTCAGTCAGAAAGACGGCCCAATCGGACTCGTCGGTACTCGTCGCAATGCGTTGAATCAGCGTGTAGCGCGTCGTCGGAAAGTTCATAGCGGCCTTGCTCGAAACCGAGTCTCAATCGCGAGTCGCATCGTTCGTCGGACGGCGCCGAAGCACCTCAACCTGCGCGCTCAATGAAGCCCGGGCAACCGGTCATGCGATGCCGCCGAGACTCGATGTCCTTAATCCAATCCCCCGCGCCATTCGTCGAAAGCTTCGAAGGCGTCGTTCGTCGTTGCGACGTTGCGATCGACCTCTAATCGCAACTCGATATCACGAGTGGCCGTCCTTAGTCCGACGTTCGCTGACGTCGCGGGGACATTGATCACCATTTGACCTTCATGGCTTTCGCCACTGGCGGTCTTGAGGCGATAGCGGAACTCATCGACGCCGCTAAAGCCCGGATCGGGCACATACTTGAAGACGTTCTGCCGCACGCCGACGTGCTCCAAAACTCCGTGTCGCGGCAATGTCAGCAACGTAAGCGTCGCGACATCGGGCAATGCACCGTCGAGGTTCTGAGCGGGACCGATATTGCGAATCTCAAAGTGACGATCGCTACCCACTGCTTGAGCGACCGGACCGCGCACAACCGCGTCGACCGTCTTCATCTCCCAGCGCTCGGGCGGGGCACCGATATCAGCGAGATCAATGACGGGCTCGATGAACTCTGCGATCGGACCGCCGCCCGTGCCGCCTTCACCGAACACTGCCAACAACGCCGTGCGACCGATCGTCTGCACCATCAAGACGACGGAACTCGCAAGTCCGAGAATCGGTTGCAGCGGCTCAGTGACGACGCCGCTGACTTCAAGCGGCTCGACACTGGCAAGCAGCATTTGTGTTTCAACAGTGCCGACCGCAGTTGTTGCCAATGAAACTGCCACACCTCGGCCTGCAACTTCGGGCTGCCATGATGCGAATGCGACTTCAACAAACGCAGCCGAGTCGACTGACGGAGTCGAAGCTGCGGCGAGCATGAACTCGTTCGTTCGAAGTCCCGCTGTCCAATCACCGGAGTCCGCGTTTCGATCGAGCGAATCAGCGGAGTCAGCAGTCACTGGAATCGGCACAAACTCAGACTTACTGCTCACTGCGATGTCATCGTGAGGCTGCGAAAGCAACGAAGCGTTCGAGACATCGACATCTGAGGTTGTCTCTTCGAAGTGCTTCTCTTCGCTCGCGATTCCGCTTAGCGCGTGACGATTGGTGCTGCCTTCGTCGGGGCTTGAATGCTCGAACGAGTTGTCAATTAGCCCCAGTCCGCCGAGCCCACTCATCGGATAGCTGATGTCCGAAGAAGTCTTGATGTCGAACTCAGTAGTTGCCGCCATTCGATGTAATCGAACTGTCACTGACTGAGTCGAGACGTCCGCTTCGGCGCTTGTCACGACTTCCGCATCAACTTGCAGTTCGGTCACGAGCGTCTCGTCGACGACGATCAATTCGCCGTCAGGGAGTTCGTCGGTGATTAAGTCGCGTCCGTCGTCGACCGGCTTGCTCTTGTCAACGAGCGAGTCCGTGCCGACGACTTCGAACCAAACTTCGCGGTCGCTGAGTTCATATTTGGCGAGAGCGGCTGCGAGCGCATCAAAAGAAGAGGCCGCTAGTCGAACATCACCGAAGTGATCCCGAGATTCGACTAGCGGCTCAAAGTCGGCTGTCTCTGCAAACGCCAACTGTGCTTCCAAATAGCCCGCGACAAGCTGCTGAAGCTCGCCATAAACGTCGCGCGGAGCGTCCTCAGTCAAATCGGGATCGCCTGCGAGCAAATCCGATTGATCCTCAAATCCGGTCAAGCCGCTGAGCAGAGTTCGGTCTTCTAATGCTTCCGCCGAATGAAGCTCTCCGAGCACCGGCTCGATCGAACGAGCGGCACTCAAGCGGCGGCGGAAATAGTTAGGACGAACCGTCATGACCGAGAATGGCCCACAAAAAAGGACAGAGTTTTAAGATCGAGCAACGCAGGCGGCGGATTCTTCACTCCTCACGGACACGCGGCAACGCCGACCTTTGTGCTGCGTCATTTTTGGCTTAGCGAATCGCGCAGACATTCGGGACAGAGGATGAATCGCCAACAAGTTTGATTCCCGTAGACGATTTTCAAAACCGGTCAGAAAACCCGGAAAGTCGAACTCCTCAGCGATTTGACCAGTCGCTCACTCGTCCCCGAACGAGCGACGTTGCTGCTTGCGTTGCGACTGGACTTGCTTCGCCTTGAGTCGACGTTCGACAGATCCCTTCGTCGGCTTTGTCGGTCGTCGCGTCTTCGGCGGCTTTGCGACGGAACGCAGCATTTCACCGAGTTTGTCGAGACATGCTTGCAAGTTGCGCGGCTGATCGCGGAATTCTTGACTCGTGATCGAGATCTTGCCGTCCGTCTGAATGCGACTGCTAAACGCAGCCTCGAAGCGTTGCCGCACAGCTTCCGGCAACTTTCCCGGATGCCATTGAATCACGACCTTCGAATTGACCTTATTGACGTTTTGCCCGCCCGGCCCGCCGCTCCGCGAATAGGCGACATCGAGATCGTCCCATAAGACGAAGATCGTCGGACTGACTGAAACGGCAACGGAAGTTGAAGATGTCATGAACCGAACTTTGAAGAAGTCGAACAACGTCGTTACGGAACTTGCAAAGAATCAGGCAGCCGACATCGCTCCGAGCGAAGCAAGCTCTTCGGGAACTCATTCGGACAAGTAGCTTGAGATTCCATCCCGAGCCTCAGCGGGATGAGGTTCTCAAACAAGGTCCGAGAACGCCGTCACGATTCGGGACGCAAAAAGCGCCAAAGGCGGATCGATTCAAGCCGAGCTCCCAACTCACACAAATTCGAGACAACGAGCCGAAGAACTGAAGGGAACGACAACGTACCGGCACGAGGTCCGCCTTTCACTTCGCAAGAAGTTGCTCGCGCCAATGAACTCTCGGTTGCGTGCTGTTTGCTGAGGAGCGTCGATCGAGCAAGTCGCGCAGCAACTTTGCCTTAGAAAAAAGCTCTCGCCTAATTCGTCAGGCAGGGCCAAACTCCCGCCGCGTCGTTTGGGTTTCCCCAAAAGCTCGTCATGGGAGGGATCATCATGGCTCGTCGCAAGGCTCGCACGAATGTCGGTCAGTCTCAGACTGACAACGTGACTCGTCAGGAGACGGAAGCTTGCACCGCAGTTGCGACTGCGGAACTTCGAAGTGAGTACTGCTCGCCTCACGGCTTTGAGCAGCTTGTGCGATTCGAACTCGAATCGCGGCACTCGTTCGCGTCGCTTGTCGTGCGGCGCATTCCCGGCGGCATCTGCTTGCAGGGAGTTCTCGATGTCGACGACGACCTGCCGGATGTTGACTCGCTCGCGCGTCGAGTCGCCGGAGTCGATCAAGTGCTGAATCAGCTCGTGATGGTGCGACGTCCGCAGCCAATGAATCGACTCGGTGCCGTACTGCAATAGTTCGCACAGGAAGAGGCGATCCTTTCTGACGAACTGCATCTGCGTCTGATAGTCGCCTTTCGCTCCGCGAAAGGGAGTGTCGGCTTTTGCTCCGAGGCTGTGAACTTTTCGCCCCCGGCCTTGTGCCGGGGGTTCAACGGCCTTTGCACTACTTAAAATCAAGGGCAATTCGAGTAGTGCAAAGGCCGTTAAACCCCCGAGGCAAGCTCGGGGGCGATTTAATCACCGCCTCTCCGCAAAAGCTTCCTTTCGCAGAGCGAAAGGCGACTAACCTCGGCGGTGCTTCGGTGAGTCACTTTTGCCTTAACCGTCAGCACGATGACCAATCGGCATCTCTGCAAATTTCGCTCGACGGATCGAGCACGTGCGACATCGAAGGAGCGATGTAATGGCTCAGCAGTTCTTGCTGATCGACGGCTACAACTTGCTGCATGCTGCCGGACTCGCACGCTCGCGTTATGGCCCCGGCGACTTCGAGCGGCAGCGAAAGCAACTCATTCGCTTTCTCACCGAGCGACTGAATGCTGAAGAGCGAGTCCGCACGACGGTCGTCTTCGATGCCGCTCTCAATACCGAACAAGACGCGCAGCGAGAGCAAGTCATCGACTCGTTGACGATCCTCTTCACTCCGACCGGCGTCGACGCCGACAGCCTGATTGAAGAGTTGATCGCGACTCATTCGAGCCCGAAGCAACTGAGCGTTGTCTCGAACGATCAGCGTCTCATCACTGCCGCGACGCGACGTCGAGCGAAGCCGATTTTGAGCGACGACTTCTTCGAACAACTTTGCAAACGCGAACCACTCACTCCGGAAAGCCCGATGGAACCGACAGTCACTCCGCCCGCCCTCACTCATTCGCCGACTCCCCGAACGGCTGCCCTTCCGCCGAATCCAGAGGCCCCGCGTCGGATCGCTGCTGTGACTGACAAAGATTGGGACGCGCACATCGACAACCTCGAAGCCGATTTGAAATCTCGCAAGCAGCGACATGATTAGTGAGTTCGCACCTCGGCCTTATGGTCGCCTTTCGCTCCGCGAAAGAGCGTCTCCATTCGGGCGACATCACACCTTGACGACTCACATGCGGAGACACGTTTAGAGACGCACTTTCGCAGAGCGAAAGGCGACCATTTGACGCTCAACTCACGGCGACAGCTTGCCGCAGCGCATCAGCAACCGCGTCGACATCGGCAGCAGTCGAACTCCATCCGAGACTCAGTCGGACCGTGCCTTGCTTTTCGAGCGTCCCTAAGCGGCGATGAATACCCGGCGCACAGTGCAAGCCGGCGCGCGTATCGATCTTGAAGTGCTGCTCTAAGATCGCGGCCAATTCGTCAGAGGCGTAGAGGTCCGACGTCAGACTCAGCACTCCGGTATGACGACTCCGATTGGCGTGCGAATACAGCGTGAGGCCATCAATCTCGTTGAGCTTGCTGAGTAATAATTCTGACAACGCGAGTTCGTGCTGCCGAAGGCCATCAATCGTGCGTTCGAGCAAGAAGCCGAACGCTGCGTCGAGCCCCACTAGTCCCGGCACGTTGTGATTGCCGGACTCGAAGCGGTCGGGCATGACATCGGGCTGCGTCTCGGACTCGCTCCGCGAACCCGTGCCGCCTTGCCGATACGGCTCCAGCAAGTGCTCGCGTCCGGCAGCGAGATAGACCATTCCCGTTCCGAGCGGACCGAGCAGTCCTTTATGTCCCGAGCACGCTAAGAAGTCCGCGTTCATCCGCTGCACGTCGACCGGCAGATGCCCGACTGTCTGCGCGGCATCAACGAGGAATAGCACCTCTCGCGCTCGCGCGATCGCTCCCACTTCCTCAACGGGCTGAATGGCTCCGGTCACGTTCGACGCATGCTGCAACGCAATGAGTCGAGTCGTCGGCCTCAGCGCCGCCTCGATATCTGCAGCCGAAACAAAGCCGTGCTCGTCGACATCGACCAGTGTGACGCTGATGCCGCGCGTGCGTTCAAGATGCCTCAACGGTCGCAGCACCGAGTTGTGCTCGGCGACCGACGAGACGACGTGCTCGCCCGGCTTCAGCAAGCCGTGCAGCACGAGATTCAATCCGTCGGTGCCATTGAACGTGAAGACGATCTCCTCTTTCGCCGCAGCATTGAGCAACTGCGCGGCTCGGAATCGGCAGCGTTCAACGACCTGCTTCACGTGCTGAGCAGCATCATTCGAGCCTCGACCAAACGGGCGACCGTTGAGCCGCTGATACTGGTCGACAGCGGCATAAACGCATTCGGGCTTCGGGAAACTCGTCGCGGCATTGTCGAGATAAAGAGTCATGCAATTCTTTGAACGGCGATCGTCAGCAGAGCGTGAATTGGGATGTTGAGAGGGCTCGCGGATAAACGGTCGAAGAGCACAGCTCAGTAGCACGGACGCCTACGTCGGTGCGTCTTCTTCGACTCGCCCCGCTTGTCTGACAATTGGGCGAGATTCATTTCGGTCTCGCATCAGGTCGCAGAGCCGCGCCCGTTACGAAGCGGGGTTTTGGCTATCTTGTAACGGATTCCGCTTCCTGACGGGCGCGGCTCTGCAACCTCAGTTCGGCAGTTGCCATTCAGTACGGGTTAGAAGCTCATGCTACGAGTAACAACTGTTACTTCGTCGGATCCCACCATTGGCCGAGTTTGTCGGTCAGCGACTTCAGCACGTCGGCCTTTGTCGCGGCGAGGTTCGTCTTCTCGAAAGGATCAGCTTTGATGTCGTAAAGCTCGGGCTGCTGCGGTTCGGTCGCGTGCTCGCCGGGTACGATCAGCTTCCACTGCCCGTCGATGATCCATCGGTTTTCAACGTTGCGGCGCGGGTCATTGAGATCGACGGCGTTGTGAGTGAAGCACGCTCCGTGAATCGTCTTGCGTGCTGCAACGGCGGAGTCGTCGAGCAAATTCAGTCCCTGCATCTGCTGAGTCGGCTTCGCGCCAATCGCAGCGAGCAGTGTCGGCATGAGGTCGATCGACATTGCGACTTCGTCGCTCATCTGCGGCTGAACTTTACCCGGCCAGCGAATCATGATCGGAGTGCGCAAGCCGCCGTCATACGGAGAGCGCTTCGAACGAGCAGCAAAGCGCGGTGCTTCGGGGTTCTGAATCCATCCGTTGTCAGTGACGTAGATCACGATCGTGTTATCGGCGACTCCTTGCTGATCGAGATTGTCGAGCAGCGCGCCGCACGTCTCGTCGAACCACTCGACCATCGCGCGATACTTCGCAACGTGCAGCGACGGCGTCTTGTCTTTGTATTTATTGAGCAGTCGCTCGGGCGGGGTATGCGGATCGTGCGGCATCATCGGGGCGTACCAAACAAAGAACGGCTTCTGCTCGGTCTTCGCCGTCGAGATGAAGTCGAAGATCGGCTGCATCGTCTTACGCCCGATCTCGAGCCCTTCATCGCCGTGCCGCAGTCCCTTCGTCATGCCGTGAGTGAAGCCGCCGCGCTTGAAGTTGCCCTGCCACCATTTTCCCGTTTGCAGACTCAGATAGCCGCGCTCTCCGAGCACTCGCGGCAGCGTCGGAACGCCTTCGAGATGCCGATTCATGACTTCGCGACCTTCAGCGAATGCGGCTGACCTTTGAAACTCGCCGGGCTTGAAGCCGGAGGGGACCGGCGGATCGTTGCTCGTGACTTTGTGCTGCTGCGGATAGAGCCCGGTGATGATCGTCGCGAGACTCGGACAGCAAAGACTCGACGGCACATACCCGCGTCGGAACGTTCGACTCTGAGCGGCAAGTCGATCAAGACGCGGCGTCTCAATGTCTTTGCTGCCCATGAAGCCGTAGTCGGTCCATCCGTGATCGTCAGAGACAATCAAAACGATGTTCGGCAGCTTGCTGTCAGCAGCACGAGTCACCGGCACGATCAGCAGAACGAGCAACGCGGCAAACGTCATGAATCGAGTCATCAATCGCATGAAGAAACCTCTCACGTGAGTGAATCGGGAATTGAGGGCGGGGAACGTAGCCCGGCGAGAAGTCGGTTGCGATTCCGTGAACTCGCTGTTGTGCCTGCATCCGAGACGATGAGCAGTGATGCAATTGTAATTACATGACGACGCGTCATGAGGTTCGACTGAATTCACGCTACGAGATGCGACGAACTCGCGAGCGGCCTCCGAATGTGCAACGGTCGAAGAAGGTGATGCCGAGTTCGTAGCATGCTCGCCGCTGCGGCTTGCCTCGCGATCCCATCACTGACGGAGAGACCTTGAATCGATTCCCGAAACGCTTGATCGAAGTTGATCTCCCGATTGCTCGCATCTCGGAGCATGCGCGGAAGGACAAGACCGGCAGCATCTCGACGTTGCATATTTGGTGGGCTCGACGCCCGCTGTCGGCTTGCCGAGCGGTGATCTGTGCCGCGTTATGGCCCGATCCGGCTGATGAGCTTTGTCCGCAGAGCTTTCGAGATGCTGCTGCGAAGCATCTGACGGCGTTTGCCAATCGGGTCTTTCCGTCATGCCTTTCGGCAGCAGCACATCACCTGCGGCATAAGCGGCATGCGACCGAACGGGGACTCGAAATATGGCAAGAGTGGGCCGAGGCCACTCGCACTCAGAGTCTTGAGCATGATCTCGTTGCAGTGCGAAACGGACTGCTGAACTTCATCGCCGAGTTCGCCATTCGCGAGAACAGCACGGTCGCAGCGTTTCTGGAAACGAGCCGAGCGCTGACGGATGCCGCGCATGCAGCGCTGACGGGATTCACGGGCGGGCGACCGCTCGTTGCCGATCCGTTTGCAGGCGGCGGAGCGATACCACTGGAAGCGCTGCGCGTCGGAGCGGACTCGTTTGCGAGCGACCTCAACCCGGTGCCCGTGCTGCTGAATCGCGTCGTGCTCGAACTCATTCCGCGCTTCGGCAAGCAGTTGCCGCAGTGGCTCAAGCAGTGGGGCGATTGGATCGGCGAGCAACTGCAAACTGAACTGACTCGCTTCTATCCGCAGCACAACGGGCAGCAACCCGTCAATTACTTATGGGCGCGCACGATCCTCTGCGAAGGACCGCAATGCGGCGTCGAGATTCCGCTGCTCCGTTCGCCATGGCTTGCGCGAAAGGACGGTCGACAGTGCCTGCTGCGATTGCGGCCTCAGGCGGATCTAAAGCGGATCGACTTGCAGATCATCGCTAAACGCGGTGACGACTGGGTTGATGTGGCGGACTCGTCGCATGTCATTTCCAGTACAGAGATCTCATTCGCAGGCACGGTCAAAGGCGGAGCAGTGACGTGCCCGTGCTGCGGATACACAACTCCTGTGACGCGCGTACGAAGTCAGCTTCAGTCGCGCGGCGGCGGTTCGCGCGATGCTCGATTGGTCTGCGTCATCACGACTGAACCCGGACGCATAGGTAAGAATTACTACCTGCCGGGTGCTACTGATTTTGAGGCCGTGCGTCGCGCGGCTGAGCGGCTGAATGAACTCGCGCAAGACTCGCCGTTCGGCTTTGCGGCAATCCCGGATGAGCCGACGCCGACGGACGGCACGGGCTCGAAAGGCGGCGGCTATCGCACTCGGAAGTACGGAGTCACCACTTACGGAGACTTCTTCAACGCGCGGCAACTCGTGCAGCATCTCACGATTTCAGCGCTTGTCCGACGTTTGAAAGCCGCATGCGCTAAAGAGCTAAGTCCCGAAGAAGTGGATGCCGTGCAGACTTTGATTGCTTTGACGGCCAATCGGCAGATCGATCGCGACTCGGCGTTTTGCCGATGGAACCCGAACGGGCAAGCGTCGGCTTACACCTTCGGCCGTCAAGCAATTCCGATGTTATGGGACTACGTCGAGTCGCCCGCGTTGTTCGCTGCCGGCGGATGGAACGTCTGCTTGAGCAACACCATTAAGACGATCGAAGAACTTGCCGCCGTGCTTGAGGGCACCGGTGCGGGACAGTCGCAGCAAGCGTCGGCCACTCAGCATCCGCTGCCGGATGAAGCATGCTCGTGCATCGTCACCGATCCGCCTTACTACGACGCCGTGCCGTATGCGGAACTGTCTGACTTCTTCTTTGTGTGGCTGAAGAGATCGCTCGGCGACCGACCGCTGATTCATCAGTTTCAGACGTTGACCCGGCGAGATGTCGAGTGCGTCGTGAATCTCAATGAGGGCAAAGATAAGGCGTACTTTCAACGCACGATGACGCAGTGCTTGACTGAAGCGCGACGCATTTGCAGTCCGGAAGGAATCGCCGTTGTTGTCTTCGCGCATAAGACGACCGCCGGTTGGGAGTCGCAACTGCAAGCAATGCTCGACGCCGGATGGATCGTGACGGCGTCATGGCCGCTCGACACCGAGATGGCCAATCGGCTGCGAGCACTCAATTCCGCCGCACTCAATTCGTCGATTCATCTTGTGTGTCGGCCTCGTTCGGCGGACTCGCAGAACAACGTCGGCGAGTGGCGCGACGTGCTGCTTGAGCTGCCTCAGCGCATTCGCGAGTGGATGCCGCGACTGGCTGATGAAGGCGTTGTCGGAGCCGATGCGATCTTTGCGTGCCTCGGCCCGGCGCTCGAAGTCTTCAGCCGTTATGCGCGCGTCGAGAAGGCCAATGGCGAGCCCGCAACGTTGAAGGAGTATCTCGAATTCGTTTGGTTCGCCGTCTCGACCGAAGCACTCACGCTCATCTTTAAGGATGCCGATGCAGCGGGACTCGAGCCGGATGCGCGACTGACGGCCGTTTGGCTTTGGACGGTCACGAAGGCGAGCAGCAGTAAGTTCGCTGCTCTTGAGGACTCGGAGAGCGACGAAGCTGAAGACGACGACGATGACGTGCCCGCAAGCCATTCGGGATCTGCGCTGAGTCTCGATTGCGACTCAGCTCGTAAGCTCGCGCAGGGATTGGGAGTGTCGCTTGAGCAATGTCGTTCGATCATCGAGGTGCAGGGCGACAAAGCGCGTTTGATTCCCGTTGCCGAGCGGCGTTTGCCAGTGGTGACCGATATCACCGCGTCTGCGAACGGCGGCACGCAACTCGATCGAGTGCATCAAGCGATGCAACTCTTCTCGATGGGACGCAGCGAAGCGGTGAAGCAATTCTTGGTCGAAGGCCGAGTCGGCGAAGACCCGCGCTTTTGGAAACTGGCTCAAGCGCTCTCGGCGCTCTACCCGCCGGACAGTCATGAAAAGCGATGGGTCGACGGCGTCTTAGCGAGAAAGAAGGGGCTCGGGTTCTGAGCGCCGTGCGATTGACCGTAGCCGAGATCGTCAAGATCTCGGTGCCTCTGTGACTGCGTCTGAAGTCTGACGACTTCAGCTGCCACTGGTGCGCGGCGAGTTGATTGGTTGTGGCCGACGATCGGTCCTGCCACAGACCGACCGCCGAGCCACTCACCAAACCTACGCCAGCGATTCAAAGACAATGGTGTATTAGTTATTTCCTGGAGTGCTCCGGCTTGCCGGAGCCCTCCGACTCAGCGGCAAGTTGCCCGCAACCTCAAAGACGCTGTCGCCGCCAGAAGTGACTTCGCGGGCACGTCCCTTTTGAGTTCTCTGATCGAGCGAGTTGAAGGCATGAATCTAGCGATGCCTGCGATCGGGCCGCATTGAGTCAGATGGTCCAGTGACAAGAGTCGGAGGGCTCCGTCGAGCCGGAGCACTCCAAGGAATTCACACTCTTGCTCGTGCCGACCGATTAGCTCTCGCTGTCGGTGCCGTTGCCGTGAATGTCCCACTGGCTGTCGCAGTTGTCCTTCTCGTCTTCGAAGCTGCTGCCTGCTGTCGCGGCCTTATGGCATGAGCGATGACCGGTTGCAGAGAACGATTGATTCACCGAACCGAAGGCCGAGGCGACGTCTTCAAGTTCGTTATTTACGTTGGTTGCGATCTCAGAGAGACCGACGACGAGTCCGAGCACGGCGATCGTCGAGACGAGGATCAACTCAGCGGAGATGAGGAAGCCAGTCTCGTCGTTGACCAACTTGGCGGCGATGTTCTTGAGGGTGTTGGTGATCTTCATGGCGTCGGTTCCTTGTGAAAGGCGGTTTGGTGTGACGCGATGCTCAGCTTGGCTGGCTGTTTGTTGTTGGCGTCGCGTCGGGAACGTGAGGATGTAAAGCAGCCTGAATGCCAAACTTCGAAACACCGTTCAAGGAAATTTGCGCTCCGCAATCAAACGCTACGAAATAGCCGACTTTTGAATTTCTCGGCGACCGAGATCACGCGCCCGACTGTAAAGCGTGCCGTTGCCGACGAGGCGACTCGGCAACATGACTTTTGCGGCATCGGCGGCGTTGCGAGCGATCAAGGTCTTGAGGCACTGGCACTTAGCGATGTGTTGCCAGTCGTGTTGCCGTCGCTGCTCTCGTGCAACAGTTCTTACCTCTTGCGAATCGGCACGACCGCTACGACCGACACTGCTTGCCGATCTCTCGCCTCTAGCACCGCAGCATCGGAGGCTTTTCCGCTAAGGCGTTTGACTCAGGAGCTAGGGTCAAACGGACGAACGCGCGGGCCATCGTCCGCCAATGTCGGCTGCCTCGGCGCCGGTCTCGTGAAGAGTTCCTCATCGGGCGGGCCGGCACAATGGATGAGGAACACTGGTACGACGGACTTGTAGTCCGTCGAACGTCGTGAAAAGCGACGGACTGCAAGTCCGTCGTACCCAAAAACGGATGAGTTCCTCAGCAGAGCGATCCGAGCTGAGCGAGCTTTTGCAGGACGAGCACCGGCTATCCCTCTTTCCCCCGAACGTCATCGTGACTTCAAACACTTCTGCGACTCCGACAACTGCGACGGCTCAACCCGTTGCGACGGAGGCTGCCATCACCGACTTGCGGCAGAGCCAGTCAAAAGCCCGACCCATCGTCGGGTATCAGACTGAGCTCCCCGCTGTCGCTGCGCAGCGCGAAGCGGCGATGAGTCACACTCAACTTCAACCGCCGCCGCCGACTGCTCCGCCAAAGAGACCGAAGGGGCGAATGTTGGTCGGCACCATCTTGATGGCGTTGCTCGGCACGGGCTGCTTCATCGTTTGGGACGGAGTCTTTCGCTTTCAGGCTTATGGCGTTGTCGAAGCCAATCGGCTCGAAGTCCGCGCCGGAGCGACGGGCATTGTGCAGCGGGTCTATGTCTCTGAAGGCGATCAGGTGAAGACCGGCGATCTGCTCGTCGTCATCGAGAGCCCCGATTTCGAACGTCGCTTACGACGCACTCAAGATGAGCTGCGACTGGCTGAAGCACAGCTCGATGCAACGATCGCAAAGCTCCGTTGGGATGCGCAGGCCAATGCCGCTCAACTCTTCGAACTCACGGGCAAACTGCGCGAGCATCGCGCGGAGTTGCAACGACTCGATCGCAGTCTCGACCGCGCGATGAAGCTCAAGAACGCAGGCGCGATTACGGACGAACTCTTCGATCAAGCACAGTTCGCGAAGTCCGGCAAAGCGGGACTCATCGACATGTATGAGGAAGCCGTCGCGAACTACCGCCGCCGGTCAGAAAGCGCAGGGGGGGAATTTGAAGTACCTCTCGAACAACTGCGTCCGGCACTCATCCGCATCGAGAACTTGCGGCATGAGATCGACCTGCTGCACGAAGAAGTGCGGACAAGCTGGGTCCGCGCGGCGATGCCGGGGCTTGTCACAAGAAAGACATGCCTAACGGGCAAGTGGGTCGAGCTCGCAGAGCCGCTCATCGAGCTCGTCGAGATCGGCTCAGCAAAGCCCGTCGTCTACTTCAGGCAGCAAGATACGAAGTCGCTGCAACCCGGCGCTGACGTCGTGATTCATCTCGAACCGCACGAACAACCAATGACATGCCGCGTGAAGAAACTGGGGGACGAGTACCACTCGGCCCCGGCCTCGATCGCGCGGTTCTACGGGCAACATGAACCGCTCTTGCCCGTCACGCTCGAACCAAAATCCGCCGCCGCATTCCCGCCGGGAGCAATCCTGAAAGTGCCCTATCCGCTGCCGAACTGGCGCGACTGGGTGAAGCGATGAGTTCTCCCTGGAGTGCTCCGGCTTGACGGAGCCCTCCGACTCAGCGGCACTGGGATCACTGCCTTCAAGAACTTCACGCCGCCAGTAACGACATCGCAGTAATCGTCCTTAAGGACACGCTCAACAGCATTGAACGCAATGGTCGGGCTTTGCCTGCGATCACAGCCGCAACAACTGAGACAGCCGAGCGACAATAGTCGGAGGGCTCCGTCGAGCCGGAGCACTCCAAGGAAAACATCGTGACCACTCTTTTCTCACCAATCGCTGCGAAGCCGAACGCTGGAATTGAAATTACTCCGGCGGAGATCGTCGATTTGTCGGACTTGTTCGACTTGCGACAGGATCGGCGGTTTGAAGTTTCGCGGCCGGTTGAACTCATCCCGATTGGGATTGATGGGCTGCTTGATATCGAGCGGCGAGTGATGGGTTCTTCGCGCGAACTCAGCGTGCATAGTCTCGCGGTCGATGTGCCGCACGGTGATTGGCATTGCTCGCAACAACTGCTGCTCGGCATGCACTGGCGGAATGAAGTGCATTACGCCGGGATCGTCGTGCGTCGGATCAGGCAGCATGAGCGCGGCATGTTTCTCGGTGCTGAGTTCGGCGGGCTTGCTCAAGAGTTGCTCGACGGCGACGCGCCGCTGCCGGTGTTTGATCGCGACGAATTGGCGTTTGTGCTGCCTCAGTCTCCGGCGCTCTATGAGAACTGGACGAAGGCCGGGGTCGTCGAGAAGACGTTGCTCGATCGAGTGCTCGTTTGCCCGCGTTGTTGCGGCGTGCCGACGTTCCGCAATGCGTGCCGCAAGTGCGGTGCAGGTCGAGTCCGCAACGATCGGCTCATGCATCACTTCGCCTGCGCCTACGTCGGACATGCGAGCGAGTTTTGTCTGCCGAGCGGCGAAGTCGTTTGCCCGAAGTGCCGGTTGAATCGGCTCGTTGTCGGGGCCGACTTTGAATACCTGACTGGCGAGAACTGTTGCTCGTCGTGCGGTTGGCGCGACAGCGAGACCGAGCTTTATGGCCATTGCTTACGGTGCAATTGGCGGTTCGAACTTCATCAAGCCCGCGAGCAAGAACTGCACGGCTACCATGTTCGTCGATTGGCTCCATTGGCTGTCATCACTGACGGCGTTTGATGTCACGCTGCTGTTACTCGGGACGATGCTCGTCGACGCGCCGCGCTACACGATCGCGCGCGTGTTGATGTTCGTCTGGGACTTCGCGCGCGATTGCTGGCACGAACTGATCGGTCACGACGAGCACGCTCGATTCACCTATTGCCCGTCGGTCTGCGTGATCCTCGCGGGGTACAACGAAGCTGAGTCCGTCGGGAAGTCGATCGAGTCGCTCGTCGGCAAGTACCCGCGATTGGAGATCATCGTCGTCGACGATGGCTCGACCGACGGCATGCTTCATCACGCTCGGCCCTACGGTAAGAAATATGACAACGTGCTCGTACTCGGACGGCCTCAGCGCGGCGGCAAGTCGTCGGCGATGAACTTCGCGTTGCCCTATACCCGAGCCGAGATCGTCATCACCGTCGACTGCGATACGAGCCTCGATCCGAACGCACTTTGGGAGTGCGTGCAGTTCTTCAAAGACCCGAAAGTCGGAGCGGTCTCAGCGACGGTGTTTGCTCGCAACGCCGACACGAATCTTTGCACGTGGCTGCAAGCCTATGAGTACCTGCATGCGATCTTCATTGGCCGGATGGTGGCGGAGCGGATTGGTGCACTCGGAATTACATCCGGTGCGTTCGCGTGTCTGCGTCGAGATGCCGTCGAACGCACGCTCGGATGGGACGTCGGCCCCGGTGAGGATCTCGATCTGACGCTTCGCATCCGTAAGTTGGGTTACACCGTGCGTTGCGCTCCGTATGCCGACTGCTACACCGACGTGCCGACCGAGTGGAAGCGGCTTTGGAAGCAGCGGCTGCGCTGGGAAGAAGCGAGCGTTGTGCGCAGTCACTGTCGCAAGCACGTTGATCTCGGCGACCCGCTTGCGGCGAATTTCCGTTGGAACAATTGGTGGGTCTCGACCGAGCTGATCGTCATCAATCTTGTGTTCGGGTACGTGATCCTGATTTACGCCGCATGGATCACGCTGAACTTCCCGCGCAACGTGCCGATGATCTTGATCACGTTTTATGTGTGGTCGCTCGGACTGGAGGCGGTTCACATCTTGAGCTTGCTCTACTACAGCCGAGACCGCTTGCGTCACCTTTGGATCTGCGCCGTCTTCCCGCTCTCGCCGCTGTATCAATTATTCCTCATCGCAAACCGCATCGTCGCTTACACGCGCGAGATCGTTTGGCGGACATCGTTCGCCGACAACTTCGTGCCGAAGCACGTCCGCGATCGAACATGGAAGTGGTGAGGCTCGTCGTAGGATGGCCGCTCTCGGCCGTCGCATTTCGCGATGAGGAAGACGCTTGAATGGCAATGGGAGGTCCTAAGACTGGCAGCGCCCGCAACCGACCGTAGCCGAAATCGTCAGATTTCGGGGCCGCAGTGACTGCGTCCGAAGTCTCACGACTTCGGCTACAAAGATGCGCACGGCGCTGAAGTTTCGAAGGACGAATCTAAGTCGCTGCGCCGGAGTAGAGCGGTTCAATCACGTTGCCGTTTCGCAGGGGACTCGCGCGGCCGAGTGGGTCGTAGAGGAAGGCGTCGTCGTTGACTCCCAGTGCGTTGAACGCGGTCGAGAGTAAGTCGGCCGGCGACCAACTGCGCGAGATCGGATAAGCCGCGATCGAGTCTGATTGGCCGATGACTTGCCCGCCGCGAACTCCGGCTCCGGCGGCCAAAATCGAATAGACCGACGCCCAATGATCGCGACCGGGAACCGACTGGCCGGGCAACGTCGAGACTTTCGGAGTTCGACCGAACTCGCCCATCACGACGACCAATGTTTGTTCGAGTAAGCCCGACTCCGCGAGATCGTCCATCAGCGCTGCGAGTCCTCGATCAAGCTGCGGCAGCAAGCGGTTCTTCAGCCCGCCCCAGTTATCAACGTGCGTGTCCCATGTTTGCACGATGCCCATTGCCGCTTGCACGACGGGCACTCCGGCGGCAACGAGTCGCTTCGCCAACAGCAGCGATTGCCCGAACTTGTTGCGCCCATAACGCTCGCGCGTCTCGGCTGACTCCTCATCAATTCGAAACGCCGACGCGATCTTTGCTGAGGTCAACAACGAGAACGCAACGTCTTGCTGTTCGACGAACGAGCCCGCAGTGCGATCAGCATCGAGCAACGGAGTGCGGTTGATCTGTTCGAGCAAGCCGCGTCTCGATTGCAGGCGATTGGGCGAGACTCCCGTCTGCAACGACAGCGCATCGACTTTGAAATTGGCAGCGTTCGGGTCTTGATTGATCTGCCATGGATCGTGCTTCGGGCCGAGAAACCCGGAGTACTGTCCCGGCCATGTGAGCGGGCCTTCGATGTAATAGTTCGGCAGCGAGACGCCCGTCGGAATGCCGTCGCGGCGCGGTCGGATGTAGTCGAGCGCCGAAGCGATGTTGGGGAAGTCGAAGCGCGATTGAACGCGATCAAGATCGCTCGCCCCGCGCGGGATCGGCGTCGGTCGGCCAGTCAGTGCGACATGAGTCGCGAGCAAGTGGTTGTGTTCGTGATGCGCCATCGAACGCACGATCGACCATCGTTTGGCTTGCTGAGCAAGCAGTGGCAGGTGCTCACAGATCGCAACGCCGGGCACGGTTGTGTTGATCGTTGAGAACTCCCCGCGAATCTCCGGCGGTGCATCGGGCTTCGGATCCAGCGAGTCTAATTGGCTCAATCCACCACTCGTCAGGACGAACAAAACCGACTTCGCGCGGCCCATTCCCGGATCAGCCGACGCAGACCGCTGAGTACCGCTGAGCAATCCCGAAGCGACAACGCCGGCTGCCGATGCCTGCAACATCCCGCGTCGAGATAACTGGAACTGCGGCTGAAACATGATGCGTCTCCTGCAAGGTGAGGCTCAGAGAGATGAGGATGTGCTGATTCTTACTCGGCAAGTTTAGCTCGGCGAAAGAGCGGGAGTGGGCTGAGAGCGACTCAGAGTGAATGAGGGAAAGCGGAGGCATCACGCGGATGCGGCATTGGTCGTTAGTAATTAGTAATTAGTTTTCAGCCAAAATCGACCAACTAATAACCAACTACTAATTACTAACCTCTCCTCACCAATGACTCCCGCCGCGCAACTCACTCCAATGCCGCACCAATTGGTTTCGTCCTCTCGCCGTTTCCCAGTCTTCAATCTCGAGCCCACTCATGAGCTTTACTCGTCAGCAAGTTCTCGACCGGATGCATCAACTCATTGAACGCGGAGTGCCAATCGTTGGAGGCGGCGCGGGCACGGGCATCAGCGCGAAGTTCGAAGAGGCGGGCGGGATTGATCTCATCATCATTTACAACTCGGGCCGCTATCGAATGGCCGGGCGAGGCTCGTTGTCCGGCATGATGCCTTACGGCGATGCGAACGCGGTCGTGATGGAGATGGCCGGAGAAGTGCTGACGGTCGTCGAGCGGACTCCGGTGTTGGCGGGAGTTTGTGCCAGTGACCCGTTCCGACAGATGAAGTGGTTCTTGCGACAAGTGCAGGACATTGGCTTTTCGGGAGTGCAGAACTTTCCGACCGTCGGTCTGATCGACGGGCTCTTCCGACAGAACCTCGAAGAGACCGAGATGGGCTACGACCGCGAGGTCGAGATGATTCGGCTCG
>CAZNMS010000109.1:0-21680 GCA_964573505.1 uncultured Planctomycetaceae bacterium
CGTCGTACCAGTGTTCCTCACCCATTGTGCCGGCCCGCCCGGTGAGGAACTTTTCACTTCGCAAGTTGAAGCGACTAGCTCGCGAGGCAAACGGCAGAGGGAGCCGACGACCGCAAAGTGCCTCGATTTTCGGTCCTTTTGAAGTACCGAGGACGGAGTACGGACCATCGAGCACGGAATCGTCAGACGCGAGTACGCAATCGCGTCAGCAAGTTGCCGGGGGCGGGAAGTTTCGCAGATTGCTCATGTGCCGTCCTTTCGCAGGGGATGCGGGTTCGGTCTAATCGCCCGGCAACAAGGCTCGCAGAGAGCCCGATCCATTTAGCAAAGGGCGATCTCTCATGATGCACTACTCGTGCGATGTCTGTGGGCGCAAGATTGATGAGCGACGATTCGTCTGCCGCATCGAGGTGTTTAAGGCTTTCGATGTCGACTCCGTCAATTCGGTCGTGAGTCCACTCGACAAGCTCTACGAGGATGAGGACCGCTTAGAAGAAATGGCGGGCATCCTCGACAATTACGATGAGACGGGCGAACTGGAACTCGAACGTGATCGCTCGAAGAACTTCGCGTTCGACATGTGTGCGGACTGCCAAGAGCAGTACGTCAAAGACCCGTTGTCATTTCACAGGCCGCGCCGCATGCGGATCAGTGACAACTAAAGCGACCTGCAGTTGAGATCGCCCGGAACTCTGTTCTGCAAACGGTGAAGAGCGTGTTGGAACGAGAAGATTTTTGTGGCCCTTGTACGACGGACTTGTAGTCCGTCGATCTACGGCGGCGACGGACTACAAGTCCGTCGTACATTTTGGTTGCGGCACTGCCGCGCTAGGAACTCAGGAGCGTTGCGCGAGCCACTCAGGCGAAGTGCCCAAGTTCATTCTGCTCGCATTCAGGAGTGGCGTGCGAAAGCTGTCAAGGTTTGACGATTATTCCGCCGATACCAGATTTGCCGATTCTCCGGCCTGCGCTCGTTCTAAGGGCGTCAGCTTCGGGAGACTGGGCGAACTGGCATCGAAGTCAGCTCGTCGAGCATTCCGCGACTGAGTCGTAAGTCCCGATTCAGTCGGCAATTAGAGCGGATCTAGAGCCCGCTCCCGCAAGCAGACGTTACTGCCGAGACCGCCGGAGAGCACCGATTTCAGGTAGCTTTCAAGGATGAATCCATGCTGGTCTCGCGCAAGAACTGGCTCCGCAATGCGGTTTCGAAGAAGTCTTCCGGCGTCGCAGCGACGACTCCCCGACAATCTCGTTGGACGGGAGCCGGATGGGCGTGCCTGATCGCCGTCGCGGGACTGGCGGTCGGATGTAAAACGCCAGAAGGCGAACCGGAGTTGAAATATCTCGGCAAAGACCGAGATATGCAGTATTACCGCGAAGTTTCGACGAAGATCGACTACCCGGACATCGAGCAAGACTCACCGGCGGAAGTCACTCAAGCGACCGAACCGCGACGGCTCAAGCATCCTTCGAAAGAGGATATTTGGAACGTCGGACTCGACGAAGCTCTGCGTACTGCATTGCAGAATGCAGAAGTTATCAAAGACAGCGCGTCGTTTCTGTCGCCGGGTAACCGTCTGTTGAATAATCCGGACTTCACCCAGTCCGTGCACGATGTTGCTATTCAAGACACGAACACGCTGTTCGGTCAGGGCGGTGTTGAAGCGGCGCTGGCTGAATTCGATGCCAACTTCACAACGAATATGACATGGGGCCGGTCAGAGCAGCCGTCGGAAAGTAATACCATCGGGTACTCGGCCTTTGACGGACAGACGGAAGAATTCGGTGATTTCCGATCATCGTTGTCGAAGATTTTCGGCGACGGTTCACAGATGACTCTCGCTCATAACTGGTTCTACTCGGGGCAGAATCAAGGCCCCGGCGGACGACCGTTTGATTCGCAGTTCACGAGTCGTCCCGGTCGCGGTGCGGATGTTGGATTGCCGACAGTCTTAGCTGAATGGCGAACTCCGTTATTGGCGGGACACGGAGACGAATACACGAAGATTGCCGGTCCGATTGCTCGTCGCCCCACATTGCAGAGCACGCCCAACGTGAATCAGGGCGTTGTCATTGCTCGCATCCGAACGGACATCAGCATTGCCGACTTCGAAGAGGCGATCAGCAACTTGCTGAAGGACGTCGAAGAGAACTACTGGGATCTCGCGCTCGCCTATCGCACCTATGACGCCGAGATGCAGTCGCAGAACAGCGCGCTGCAAACATGGCGCGAAGTTCGAGCCAATATGGAAGCCGGTAAGGTCGGAGCAGCCGACGAAGCTCAAGCTCGTGACAACTACTACGAGATCACGGCGCGAGCCAAGAACGCGCTGTCGAGCCTTTATCAGACCGAGTTGCGTATGCGTCGCTTGATGGGCTTGCCCGTCAACGACGGACGCGTGATGCGTCCGGTCGAAGATCCGGTCACGGCCGAGCTGCATGCCGATTGGAATGTCTCGCTGACAGAAGCACTCACGATGCGCCCCGAACTGCGGAAGCAGAAGTGGAACATCAAGAGTCTCGAACTGCAGTACGAAGCGGCTCAAAGCCTCGTGCGTCCACGATTGGACTTTGTGGCTCGATACGACATCAACGGTTTCGGCGATCGACTGACGGGCAACAACGGCTCGACGGGTAACGCTCGCTTCCGCAGTGCGTACGACACGTTGTTCTCGGGCGACTACACCGGATGGGGCCTCGGCTTTGAGTTCAGCATGCCGATCGGATTCCGCGGTGCTCACGCGCAGGTCAAGAACTACGAGCATCGACTGGCGAAGGCTCGCGCGATCCTTGCCAATCAAGAGATCGAAGTCAGTCACGAGCTTGCGGCAACGATGCAGCAGGTCGATCAGGCATACGAAGGGGCGAAGACAAATTTCAATCGTCGTCGAGCAGCCGAGCGGCGCGTGCAGGCATTCGAAGCCGAGTACAAAGTCGGTCGCACAACGCTCGATCAATTGCTGCGTTCGCAGATCAGTCTTGCTCAGGCTGAGGTTGCCTACTTCCAAAGTTTGATTGGCTACAACAAAGCACTGGCCGATCTGAAGTTCCGCAAGGGCACGATTCTGCGAGACGATCAGGTCTACCTGTCGGAAGGAATGTGGGACACAGAGGCTTACGGGCAAGCGATTCGCAAAGCATGGGCTCGCAGCTTTGCCTTCGATGCGCCGAAGAAGACGACGACTCCCTTTGAGTTCGCGATCGACGGCGATGACGTTGTGCTGTCGGCTCAGCCGCCCGAGTGGCGTCGTTTTGCCGAGCCGCTGCCGACGGCACCCGTTCCTGCGGAAGAAACGCCGAAACCCACTAAGCCGATGCCCGATAATCGAAGCGCCGATGCTTCCGCAGAAGATGCGGTCGGTACGTTGCGAGACTCGAGCAATGACGAATTCGTGCCGCCGAGCAAGAGCGTTACGTCTCCTGTTCCGACAACGCCTCCGTCCTTACCGAGCGACCCGCTGCCGACTCTTCCTCAAGGCTTAATTCCGGAGTCCATCAAGTCGGATGAGTCGAGCTTCATTCCGCCTACGAAGAAGCGTTCGGACGATCTCGGTGTCGACGACGAGTTCTTTGCCGAGCCGATGAAGACGTCGCAGTCGAGTCGGCGAGCACTGCTCAATCCGACTCGCCGCGCGTTGCAGGCGCAGAACGATGAGTTCGTTCCGCCGCTCAAGCGCCCGACATCCGGCATTCAGCAAACCGGTGCTCGCGGTTCGTCGAATGACGTTGAGCAAGCAGAGTTCGTTGCCCCGGCGCGACGTTAATTCGTCTTTAAATCTTGAAGGTTGAAGTCGGCTCGGCCTCTCTGCGTAGCGCATTGAAGCGAGCGCCGTCGGTCACGTAAGGACGCGCTGTCTTCGTGAAAGGTCGAGTAGCGCAGTCGTCGCGGGCGAGAGGGATTGACGGGCAAGAGTGCCCGTCCTGCGGACGATGGCATCTCTCTGAATCGTCGGATGAATTCCGCTTCGCGTTGTAGCGCGAGTGCTATGTAGGATTGATTGCAGTCTCTCGGCTGCTCATGACACGCGATGTTGCCGATCGCCAAAGTGGTGCGACTCAGCAGGGCACCGCGACTGCTGACTCGAGTTCGAGTTCCGTCAGCTCGCGAGAGATCTCATCGCCGTCTTGCTCGAGGATCATGCGGAACGCGCCGTCGCGACCGGCGCGCTTCGTTGCGTAAAGGGCTTCGTCGGCGGCTTCATAGAGGTCTTCGATCGACAACATGTCGAAGCCGCTGCAAACGACCGCTGCTCCGACCGAGAGCGACAATGCGTCTCGCTCAAGTTGGCGCGGAACAGGCAGCGATCGAACCGCGTTTCTCAAACGAGCGATCGGCACAACAACATCGTCCGGCTGACAGTCGCAGCAGAGCGCAGCGAACTCGTCGCCGCCAAAACGGGCAACGATGTCGTAACTGCGAAGCTGTCGTCGCATGCACGCTCCGACTTTGGAAAGCACCGAGTCGCCAGTCAGATGCCCGCAGCGATCGTTGACGAGTTTGAAGTCGTCGAGATCAACCAGCAGCAACGCGAGCGGCGACTGCCTGCGTCGAGCACGCTCCCATTCTTCGTTCAATCGACGCATGAAAGTTGATCGGCTCGCCAACTCGGTGAGTTGATCCTTCGAGGCTGCGGCGATGAGTCCCGAGACCTGCTTCCAACTCACAAAGAAGTCGTCGTCAGTCAGCAAGCTGACGAGTTGCCCGTCTTGCAAGACGGGCATGCAACGCAGTTCGTCTCCCGGTTGCAGCATGCTCTGCAACGCTGAGTCTCGTGCCGTCGAGTCGGCACGCAGTCGAGCCGCCAACAAAGACGCGACCGATCGAGTTTTCCGCATTCCTCGGTCATGCAATTCTGCATGAGTGAGTTCCGCCTCTGTAATAACTCCTACCAATGAGCCGTTGTGATCGGCGACGAGCAGTTCGCGACGTCCGCTGCGATCGAGTTGGCAGAGTGCGTCTTCGGTTGTCGTCTCAAGCCCGATGATCGGCGACGTGCGTTGATACGGGCCCGCGACCATCAAGTAGCCGTCTTGAAGTTGCATGGCATCGGTCATGAGTGCCACTTTCGTGAGTTCGACGAAGAGTGAAGGGGACTGCGAATGCGTCGCAGCGGACTGGCGGCCGCGATGCTAAGTCCCGCGATGGGATGTGCTGGGGATATAGCTCGCTCCGGCTAGCACCGAGGGAATTACCTGTTTTCACCGAGCGTTTCGCAGCGGAGCAACGCGCGAAGCTCACGTCTTCGGGGCAATCGGCAGAACAGAATCAGTGGCCGCGACCGTCAGAGCTTCGTCAACCGGCATGATCGGAATTCAGCAACAGCGGCTCGCGCAAATCCCTCACGGCGAGCGAATCAAGCTCGCGTCGCCTGCTATTCGTCACAGATTGAATTCTCAGAAAGTTCAGACTTGAGACCGGAGAACTGGTCTCCCTTCGAGTTTGAGGCTCCGTAGAATCCCGCCTCAATTGGGAGCCTTAGAGCAGCGTCGTTTCGTCTAAGGCCAGTAAGGCAACGTAAGGCACTTCGGGAATGAGCACGTCTGACATTCAACGCGGCGACTGGATCATCTATCGCAAGACGAAGTACAGCGCGCATCCCGGTCCGCGTGCTCGCAACGTCGCCCCGACTCCGAAGGGCGACAACTATGTCTACAACGTCGATAAGTTTTGGGTCGTCGTTGAGGTGCTCCCGAACGACATGATTCGCGCAGTGACTCGCCGTCAAAAGGAAGTGACCTGCAAGCTCAGTGACCCGAATCTCCGCCGCGCGAATTTGGTGGAGCGACTGCTTCATCGTTCGCGATTCATCGAGATCGCAGAGCAACTCAATGCTCCCGTCGCGGCTTCGGTTCAGTCTTAGGGCGAAGGGTGAGCGGCAAGGGGCAAGAGATGAGCGGCGAGCGGTCCCGTTCGATTCGGCAATGGCTCAAGTGGCCGCGCATCGAGCAGCGAGCCGCACGCATCTCGTAGCTTGACTCTCCGAGGCTGTAATTTAAACGCCCCCGACCTTGCGTCGGGGGGCAACGGCTATTGCGCTACTTTGAGGACAGGGAAAATCGAGTAGCGCAGAAGCTGCTAAACCACTGAGGCAAGTCCAAGTGGCGATTTAATCACAACCTCTTCGAGTTGAGCACCGTGCGCGAAGAGTGCTCGACAAAGAGAGTCGAGCTACTTCTCGATTGCCGCCGCATGGTTGGCGCTGACTGATCCAGCAACGACTCAAGCGACTGGCGCATTCACGAGGACATCGATCATGGCGCGGCAGAAGTCCGGCAGATCATCCGGCTTTCGGCTTGAGACGAAGTGGCGGTCAGTCACTGCGGGGGCGTCTTCCCAAATGGCGCCGGCGTTTTCGAGATCGTCTTTGATTCCCGGCGAGCCGGTGACTCGCACTCCGCGATAGACCTTTGCAGAGATCGGCATCCATCCGCCGTGACAGATCGCGGCGATGAGCTTGCCCTCAGCGTTGAACTCCGAGATCAGCGACAGAACTTTCGGATCGCGTCGTAACTTGTCCGGCATGAAGCCGCCGGGGCAGAGCACTCCGTCGAAGTCTGCCGATCGCATGTCGGCAATGGCTGAGTCAGAGACGCAGGGGTAACCATTCTTACCTTCGTACTTCTTGCCGGCTTCGGGACCAGCAACAACGACTTCGGCTCCGGCCTCGATCAGTCGCAACTTCGGATACCAAAGTTCGAGATCTTCGTAGATGTCTCCAACGAAACAGAGGATGCGTTTGCCGGCGAGAGGAAGTGGTTGAGTCATGATGTCTTTCATAGGTCGGGAATATTGAGCCCCGCTCGTGACGAAGCGCGAACGAGACTCGTCTCATGCGGATGCTGAGCGAAGAGATCTACAGTCGAAGTGACTCGTCGCAAAGTTCACATGCGAAGCGGGGTCGTCGTCGCTCAGAGCAGCGGGCTCAGCAGTTTTGCGACATTCGCGGCGAGGTGCTTCCAGCGCGGGCGTTCCTGCCACTCGGGCCAACTGATTTCCTTCGAATCGTTGAGGTACTGGTTCTGCACCCAACGCAACTCGCGCAATGAATGCTCGTCGTAGAGAGAGACATTCAATTCGAAGTTGAGCTGAAACGAGCGGACGTCGTAGTTCGCTGAGCCGAACATGCCGAAGCTGTCGTCGACCGTCAGCGTTTTGGCATGCAGCAAGCCGTCCTCGAAGCGGAAGACGCGGACTCCGTGCTTGAGCAAGTAGCCGAGATAGAACGCTCCCGCATAGTCGACGACCCGATTGTCGCTGCGCCGAGGCACGATCAGCGTCACAGTCACCTCGCGTTGAACGGCAAGCGTCAATGCGCAGAGCAACGGAGCATCGGGAATGAAGTACGGCGATGTGATCGTGACGTAATGCCGCGCTGTATGAATGGCTTCGACGACTAAGTGCTGCATGCTCTCCGGGTCTCGATCCGGTCCAGAAGGAATCACTTGGAGCACCGTTTGCCCGGCAGGCAGGTTGTTCGGGAAGTACTCCGCACCGATGACTTCTGCTCCCGTGTCGGCGTGCCAATCTTCGAGGAACAAGATCTGAAACTCGCGCACCGCCGGGCCCGTGATGCGAGCCATCACATCGCGCCAGCGACCGGCATGCTTATGGCCATAAGTGTCTTCGACGACGTTCTGCGATCCGGTCCATGCGATGCGGCCATCGATCACAACGAGCTTGCGATGATTTCGTAAGTCAATCCGCGCAAAGCCTCGTCGCAACAAACTCACGGGCAGAGAAACGCCGAACTCGATGCCGTGCTTTGTGAGTTCCGCCGTCAGCGGTCGAATAGCGGGCCATGAGCCGACGTCATCCAACAGCACGCGACACTCAACGCCGCGCTGCCGCGCTCGAATGATGGCATCGGTCACTCGTCGACCGAGCAGATCTTGCGCGTAGATGTAGAAGAGCAAGTGGACGTGATGCTGAGCTGCGTCGATGTCGGCGACGATCCCATTGATGACGGGCTCTGTTTCCATCAGCAGCGTCATCGAGTTCCCGGAGACAACCGGCATCTTGCCGACAACTTCCGCGAGCTTTGCCAACAGCGGAGTCGGCACCGAAGTCGGCAGTTCGGTTTGAGTGAGCCCAGCTTGCGGATCAATCACCGCGGGCTCGTATTCCGCTTGAGCTTGCACGCGTTTCTTGAGTCGCTTGCGCACCAGTCGGTCTTCACCGAAGAGCCAATACAAGAACAGTCCGAGCCACGGTTCGAAGAACACGACCATCAGCCATGCGAGGCACGTCGTGGGATTCTCTTTGCGAGTCACGACGATTGGGATCATCGCTAAGCGAATCAGCCATGAGAGGCTGATGCTGATGACGACGTACCAATCAGACCAATTCATCGAAGGAACTCCGGCCAACAAGAAGGCAGGCAAAGCAAGCCGCAGCAGTTAAGGCGAGCGGCAGTTGAGAACCTACCGGCGAATTCATGTACGACGGACTTGTAGTCCGTCGCGCCTCGTCTTTGGCGGACTACAAGCCCGTCGTACTGGTGTGAACTCATCAGCCGCTCGCCTAAAGGCAGCAACCGTGAAACGACTCGGTAACGAGGATGCCTCAACGGTCATCTGCATCAGGGCTAAGTTACGTCGAACGGTTGTGCCGTCGTTACTGATCGCCCGCCAGAGTTGAACCCCCGACGCAAGGTCGGGGGCGATTTAATCACAAGCTCTCCGAGTCGAGCTCCGTGTTCGAAGCCTGCTCGACACCGAACGTCGAACTACGAGCCCAATGTAATCCCCCCTACATCCAGCCGTAGTTTGATCAAGCAATTCGGCACCGCACTGCCCCGCAAAGCAGCTTGGGATTCCATCCCGAGCCGCAGCGGGACGACGTTCACATTCACTCGTTGAGTTCGCCGTCACGAGAGATCTCGCTGTCTCGTTTTCATACCACCCAACGTCCTTCGGACAATGGGAACTGCTTCTTAGGCAAGCGGCAGTTGAGAACCTACCGGTCAATTCATGTACGACGGACTTGTAGTCCGCCGCGCCTCGTCTTCGACGGACTACAAGTCCGTCGTACTGGTATGAACTCATCTGCCGCTCCCCTTAGCGACGAAGTCATCATCGAACGTAGCCGTGATTGGGCACATCGAACGGCACTTCGTTTCGGCCACCTTCACGAGCCCACTACGACATCCGCGCCCGCCTCATGAAGCCGACGATCCGTCCATAGTCCGAATCCGCAAGGTCGTCCGATTGACGATGCTCAATGTCTTCAAGACCGCCGAGCTTGCTGGTCCTGGCGAGCGACATGCGTGTCATTGCCGTCCTCGTCGCCATAGATCGCGATCTTCTCGGTTCCAACTTCGAGCCATCCGTCTTGGCACTCGACGAAACCGAGACTTCGAAACACGAGGATCAAACTCGGAACTGGGCCATCACGAGCAACTCGATGAGGCCAATAAGCAAAGATGTTTCCGAGTGAAGATCCGACGAACAATCATCAAAGCCCGCTGCCTAAGTGATGCAGTTATAGGCTCGAGTCTGCGGACTCGTGATTCGATATGACGCCCCTTGAAGTCTCGGAAAGAGTTCTTCGAGCGCGTCGGAGTTAGAAGTAGCCGTGCCGCTGCCCCCAAGTAATCCAAGCCGAAGCCATCTCATCCATGTTGACCAGCTCGGTCTGCTGAGCCGGGGCGGCAGGACTGACCGCTTCAAGGGCCGTGAACCAGCAATCGACCCGTTGCTGAAGTTCCCGCAGGATGAGCGGCAGCGCCTCGTGCCCCATGCCAATGATCTTCAACTAAGCCGGATGCGCGACAATCTTGTCGAGTCGCGATAGGTGAGATGTCTCGGCTTTCCACTGTGCAATGAGTTCATCGAACTCTTCATCCAGTCTTCAGTTAGGCGAGACGTCTTCGATGGCCAGCATCAGAATGGCTCCTTGAATCGGGAATGAGTGCTCTCGCTTAGCCGTTTAAGCACTGCCGTGCCTTGAATAGTAAGGGGATAAGGCCGAATTGTTGGCGAGCAGCCCTGGAGTGGTCCGGTTCGACGGAGCCCTCCAAATCTTGTCGCTTTGCCTTCTTACTCCCTACCGGCCCGATCGCAGGCACGGTCCGAACCGCGTGCTTATCGCGGTTGCGGTGAAGTCTCAGGAAAGTGCCTGCCGAGTCTTTGCTGGCGATGGAGACATTCTCTTGTTGAGACCCCAGTGCCGCTGAGTCGGAGGGCTCCGTCGAGCCGGAGCACTCCAGGATTAGAAGTCGTCGCGGACTCGTACTTTTTCGATGCCGAAGTTGTAGATCGTTTTCACTTGCGCGGGTGTCGCGGTCCTTTCGAACCATGCTGCCGAACACCAGCGATACTGATTCGCGACTTTGACCAGTCCGTGCTTCACGGCGTTTTGATGGACGTAATTCAGACGCGCCAAATACGAGGTCTCAATGGTGAGTTCGGTCTCCCAGAAGTTGTGCCAGACCTCGCGACCGAAGTCGGTATCGAGCTGATTGATGGCAGTGGCTGTTGTCGAATGCAGTTGGCTCAGCATCGTCTTGAGCGAACCCGCTTCAGCCAGTGCGTGCGCTACGAAGTGGTAGTGGTTCGAAAACACCGCCCATGCTTCGAGCTGCCATCGGTACTGGTCAGCAAGTTCCAGCAACTTGTCGTGTAGCAAAGTCAGTCGATCTTCGCCGCGAAAGTGATGCTGCTTGTGAAGAGTGCTGCCGGTCACGATGTAAGTTCCGTGTTGCGATAATCGGTGTGTCGGAGCGTGCGGCCACCTGGAGTGCTCCGGCTTGACGGAGCCCTCCGACTCTTGTCGCTTGGCTCCCTGACTCCCTACCGCGTCGATCGCAGGCAAAGCCGAAACCCGGTCCTCAACTTCCTTCACCGCGAGTTCTAAATCCGGCATCGCAGTCAGCGGCAACTTGCGGATGCGCCGGATGAGCAACTCGCGTAGATCGAAGTTGGTCATGTTGTCTTCTCCTGGAGTGCTCCGGCTCGACGGAGCCCTCCGACTGTTGTCGTTTGGGTTTCTTATTACATGTCGGCCGGATCGCAGGCACAGCTCGGCGCGGGTCTTCTTCCCTGGAGTGCTCCGGCTTGACGGAGCCCTCCGACTGTTGTCGTTTGAGTTTCTTATTACATGCCGGCCGGATCGCAGGCACAGCTCGGCGCGGGTCTTCTTACTCAGAGATCGAGGATTGAAGACGCTCTTGCTGAGTCGCTTCTGGCGGCGAAATCGTTTCTTTGTTGAGAGCCCTGTGCCGCTGAGTCGGAGGGCTCCGTCGAGCCGGAGCACTCCAGGATTACTCGGCCACGGCCTCGGTCATTGCCTTTCGATAGACCGCTGAAGCGAAGTCGTAGGCGGCTTCGGCGGCTTGTCTTTCGGGGGCTCGGATCGCGTTCTTCTTTTTCTCCCAGCAGGTTTCGACGGCTTTGATGCACCATTCGGCGCTGCGCTTGCTTGCGCGGATCGGCTTACCTCCGACTTGCACGTAGATCGGGTTTGTGTGAGCGGACGGTAGGATGCGGATTGCTAGCCAGCTTGAGTGCGGGATCTCGACGTCGAAGGTCAGTTGCTGCAGCGAGCCGTCGGCTTCCATTTCTTTGCGGGCGATCGCTTGCCCGTTCATCACGAGTTCGACGGGGACTTTGCGGGACGTGCCAACGCGGCAACGCTCGATGTGCCAGTAGGGTTTTTGATCGAGGCGTTGATTGCGGATCGCTTCGGTGGCGGGAGTCGGTTTTGGTTCGAGCAGGGCCGTTGCTTCGCAGGTCACCTTCACTTTGCGAGGTGCGTCGAGATTGAGCTGACTCAGCTTGCCGCTCGCGCCTTTCGTGCCGACTTCGAGGTCGTCGACTTTGAAGTCGAACAAGTGGCTGCGACCGTCGCCGCAGTAGGAGCGACCGTCTTTCACTCCGAGTACCCAATTATCAAACGTCAGTTCCTGCTTCGGCGGTAATTTCACATAGATACGACCGAGGCCCACTTTATCACCGTAGATGCAGGGGAAGTCGGTCTCGCCGCTGATGACCGCTCGCTGACCGCAGTTCAAAGTGTGATACCAAATATTGAGTTCCCAAATCGCCGGGGTATCAACGGCTGAAATGAAATCGCAAACGTCGTGCGCGACTGTGACAATATACTCGTTCGCGCCGATGCCATCGAACGGCGGCATTGCATAGTCCGGCAACTTGTCGGCGGCTCGGCCCGACTGCTGACCGGGCTTCGGTGGGTAAGTGACGGCAGGTAGACGCTCGCCGTTCGGGCCGTAGTCGGGCAGCGCGAGTCCCCAACCGCTATGGCTATAGCCGACGACTCCGCCTTGCTCCTTGCCCCACTTCAGAACGGGCAACGTCCAGCTCGGCCAATCTTCGATGCTCTTCGTGTTCGGGTAGTCGTCCTCTTTGAGACGCAGCAAGCACAAGTGCCCGGCATGCGACGACGGGAAGCCGGAGACCTCGATGTCGTAGCGCATCAGGTTCGTCGGTCTCGACAGCGCGGACGTCTTGCCTTCGAAGAATTGTTTTTGGTGATACCAACACGGGCCCCATGTGAGCACGCAGCCGACGTTGAGATCCTCGCCGAGAATATGTCGCATCATGTCGCCGGGAGTGACGCCTTCGGTCGGGCTGTCGTAATGAGCACACCCGGCGGCATGCACGTGATGGTCGCCGGAAAACCAATTTCTCTTCGTCGGATGAATCCAACGCTTGAGCGGGAATGCGGCCTTCTGACTGACAACGCCGTCCTTCACTTTGAGCGCGTGTGTTGTCGTGAGGTACTCGGGCCCGCGCGAGATCTCGACCGAGTAATCGCCGGGCGGGAGATGCACGCTCTCACCGTCGGCGCGATAGACCTGATTGTGGAAGAAGAAATCCGGAGCGAGCCGCCGCGCGGGGTTCGGATAGATGCGGCCTTTGTCGTCTCGAATGACGAACGCAGCGGTTGTCGGCGAGCCGTCGGTGTCTTTCACATCGAGCACCACTTCAACCGCCGGCACGCAGTTAAAGAGGATCGGCACGGTGTTGCGAAAGCCGATGTCCTGCGTGCCGGTGCCGATATGAAAGCCGAGCTTCGCTTCTCGTCGACCGACGTCGCGCGAATAAAGCTGCACGATGCGGTACTCGAGCGCGAGCCCCGACAAGTTCTTCTTCAGTGGCTGACCGTCATAGACAATGCAGTCCAAGAACCGAGCCGGCACGTCTTCGGGATCAACGAGCTTCTCATCGGTCTTCGGCTTCTGCCGCGCGCCCTTACCGCGTTGATAGAGCGGTGCGATGTTCGGGCTATCGGGCTGCAAGACGGCGTTGCTCCCGGACTCGTTAGCCACTTTGACCAAGAACGTGCGCCAGCCTTGCTGCATGAGTTCCTTCTTGACCGGTCCCTCTTCGAGCTTCACGCGGCTCTCGGGATTGATATGGATGAAGGCGAGGCAATGCGGATCAAGCACCTTCTGAATGCCGAGCACGGCGTCGACATCCTGCTTCTCCATCGTCGCCGCTTTGATGGCTGCGAGATCGTTCTCACTGAGCGGTGCCCCGACATATGTCAGCGCCTCGATGAGCCGCTCGGTCGCCGAGATCAACGGCTGTCGCTCGACTTTGACAACGGGCTCGATGGCGGCATGACCCGTCATCACAAAGAGGCTTGAGGACCAACATCCGATCGCAAGCAACACGCACAACGCAGTTCGACGTAGCGACATCATGAAAGCTCCTCGGACAGAGTGGGGATCCAGGCTGCCTCAAGGCTACCGGTGCTTGCTGACTCGCCCAACTCAGAGAGAGCGCGACGATTTCAAAGCCGTGCGTAGGATGGCCGCTCTCGGCCGTCTTATTGTATTTCAAAATACACGACGCCGAGAGCAGCCTTCCTTCGCGGGCTCGCACTCGATGTCGAGTGCGAGGTCAACCTCGACGCCGATGCCAACCTCGCATTGGTAATAACCATTACCCCGAGTCTCGCGTTGACGTCTCTTGAAGGACGTTGTCGGTAGCTCTCGACGCACAGCTGCGAAGCGGCGTCGGAGGATAGCTGCGGGTATCAACCCGCAGTTCGGGTGCAGTCCGAGATCACATGAGCCGCGAAGCGGCGATAGCCGGCGGGGTTGCTGTCGCCGCTTCGCGGCTAATTCGGCGATTTCAGCGAGGTCGACCTCGATGCCGATGCCGAGTTTGTCGGTAATAAGCATTACCCAATAGAATCCTACTTCAGCTTCTCGCTCTCGTACTTGAGCTGATAGGCCGGGGGCTGACCGCCGGGGCCGGTGAGGTAGTGCTCGAACCACTGCATCATCCGCAGGTTGTAGTCGAGCCTTGAGGCCGCTCGACGATTGCCGTGCCCCTCACCCGGATAGAGCACCAATCGCACCGGCGTCTTTCCGAGCACTTTCAAGTGGCGATACAGCTCCAATGATTGGCTCGGATGCACGCGCGGGTCTTCTTTGCCGTGCAGGATCAACAGCGGAGTCTTCGCTTGCTGCACGTAGAGAATCGGGCTCGCCTTCTTGAAGTAGTCGAAGTCGTCCCACAACCACTTGAGATGATGCACGTGATACATCTCGCCGGGGATGTCCGTCGTGCCGACCTTCGAGATCGCGTTGCTGATGCCCACAAACATGACGCTCGCTGCGAACCGGTCCGAGAACTTCGTCGCGCCCCATGCGGACGCATAGCCGCCATACGAACCGCCGGTGATGCCGACCTTCGCTTTATCAACGAGCCCGGTGCCGACGAGATGATCAACGGCGTCGATGAGGTCATCGAACTCTTTGCCCGCTGCATCCGCTTGCCCGAGCTTCGAGAACGCAACGCCGCGCGCCGTGCTGCCTCGGTAGTTCGGATAGAACACCGCGAAGTTCTTCGCTGCGGCCACTTGTCCGGGGTTTGCGTACTGAGTCACCCAACCATTGGGCACGTGCGATTCCGGGCCGCCATGCACGGCGAGAATCAGCGGATACTTCTTGCCGGGTTGCTCATCGAGCGGACGAATCAAGATGCCTTCAAGCTCAACGCCGTCGCGCGCTTTGTGCTTCACGACTTCTTGCTTTGCGAACTTCAGTTTGCTGAGCCACTGATTGTGCTGAGTCAGTCGCTTCACGCTTCCGCCTGCTCCGACGCCGTAGACCTCAAACGGATGAGCGGGCGATTCGCCGACAATGCTCATTGCTCCGTTCTCGGCGAGCGACAGCTTGCTGAGCACCGGACCGCTCGGCTCGATGAGCGTCTTGCGCGCCGTGCCGTCGGTCTTCACTTCGGCCACTCGTGAGAAGACGCCTTCATGAGTGAGATAGACGACGGTGCTCGCATCGCGCCATGTAACGCTTTCTACCTGCCCGAGATAATCCGGCACGAGGTCTCTCAGCTTCTCGCCCTTTGCCGACCACAGATAGAGGCGGCCTTCATGCGGGTCGTTGATGTTTTCGCCGGAGATCACAGCGAGATGCTTGCCGTCGGGACTCCATGCAAACGGGCCGAGCTTTGCAGGCAGATTGAGCTTCGCGTCGATTGCTCCCGTCTTTGAATTCACGACATGCACGAGCCGGTTCATGTAGTTGTCATCAACCTGCGGAGTCGCGGCGAGCGCGAGCGCCAATTGATCTCCGACGGGGCACCACTGAATCTCAGACGCAGAGCCTTTCACGTCGACCATCTTCGGCTTCGAACCATTGCTGAGGTCTGCGACCCAGGCGCGCGTTAGGCGACCGTCTTCTTCATAGATCTCCTGACTGAAGCCTTTCTCTTTGGCTTCCTTCTCCTCTTTGGTCGCGGACGCTGTTGCTAAGAACGCAACGCGCTTGCCGTCCGAGTGCCATGCATACGCCGAGATCGACGTCTCATGCTCGAGCACCTTGCGTGCTTCACCGCCATTGAGCGAGATCACATACAGCGCCGCCTCTTTGTCTTTGCCGCGCTTCGACAGAAACGAGATTTCGCCGCTGGGAGTCCAGTCGATCTTCTGCACGCTGACTTCGCCCGCGATGAACGCGCGGGTCTTGCCGTCGAAGTCGACGACATGCAGTTCCGAGAACGCGAGTCCGTCGCCCTCTGCAAACGGATTGCGCGGCACGGCCAGTGTGAACGCGACGTGCTTCCCATCCGGAGCAATGACGGCATCAGTGACGATTCGCAATTTGGCAACGTCGTAAGCCGACATGCCCGAAGCGGCCTCTTGAGCCATCAGCGGCGGAACGAACGACGCCCCGCAACACAGCGCCAGAACCAGTCCGGCAAACAACCGAGAAACGCGCATCAAAGACTCCTTCGTTATTCGCGTGAGAACCGTGAATGAACTCAATCCGCGCGGAGTCTGATGCACCTCGTGCTCATGTTCGAGCGACGCATCCATGCGCCGCGCGGGCTGACGAGCGCAAACAACGAACTCGATCGACCGTCATCAGAGCGGGATTGAGTTGCTGATCGAGCCGACTCGTCATTCATCCGCAGTCGGGCTCCTGCCATCCGCAGGAAGCCGTTTTTCAAGTGACGTTGCCGCAGTGCTGATCGTCATCAGACCCGCTCAATCATGCCTCTCGGTCTTTCTTCCTCTGCGGTCTTTGCGGGCTCCTGTTCTATTTCTTACACCGCCATTGCAATCGAGCTGCACATGACTTCGATGCCGACAGACGGAAGACAATCAAGACTTTGAACAGGAGATCGCAGAGGACGCAGAGAAAGAAATACAGAGAAGACAACGCGGGAAATCCGAAGAGTTTCGTTGCTTCAGACTGTCGAGCGCGCATCTGCCTCAGTCCGACGAACTTCAGCAAGGCGAGATTGAGTTGCTGATCGAGCCGACTCGTCATTCATCCGCAGTCCGCCGCTTGCCATCCGCAGGAAGTCGTTTTTCAACAGTCGTGCTTTCCTGCGGATGGCAATGCCGAACTGCGGATGATCGCATGTAATTCGAATTGCCGGCCAATCGTTACGCGCAACTTCTCTCGCGAAACTCGAAACAGAACTCACGAAGTCGGTTTTAGGTGCCCCGACGACGCAGTGCTGATTGTCATCGGGTTCGCTCGATGCTGATCACTGACGACTTCAGCCTCTCTGCCTTTCTTCCTCTGCGGTCTTTGCGGGCTCCTGTTTTATTTCTTACACCGCGATTGCAATCGAGCCGCGCATGACTTCGATGCCGACAGACGGAAGACAATCAAGACTTTGAACAGGAGATCGCAGAGCACGCAGAGGAAGACATACAGAGAAGACAACGCGGCCAATTCGAAGCGTTGTGCAGCCTCGGTCGGCTCTTGTTTGAGGATGAGTCGCTCTGTCAGACAGACGCTGTTCCCGCTGCGGGTCGGGATGAAATCCCGACCTACTTGGCGCATCACGTCGTGACTTCGGCGCCGATCGTGTTCCAATGCGGCGCGAGTTTGTGACGACGCTCAACCATCTGACGAGCGCGGGCAGCGATGCCTTCTGCGTTCAAGCCGAGATCCGCCAGCAAGTCGTCTCGCTCACCGTGCTCGATGAACCGATCGGGGACGCCCATTCGCGAGATATGGTCGGTTCGCACTCCCGCATCGTTCGCTGCTTCAAGTACTGCCGAGCCGAAGCCGCCGCAGAGCGTTGATTCTTCAACGGTGATGACGAAGCCCGAGTTGCGAATCGCGTTGAGCAACGTCGTCTCATCAAGCGGCTTGAGGAAGCGGGCATTAATCACGCCGATATCGAAGCCTTCATCGCGAAGACGATCCGCCGCTTTCACGCATGCTCCGAAGAGCGATCCGAATGCAATTAAAGTTCCATCAGTGCCGGTGCTGTGAACTTCAGCGCGACCGAGTTCGACCGGAGCAACAACTCGCTCGATCTCGACTGCCGCAGTCTTCGGATAGCGAATCGAAGTCGGACCGTTGTGATGCACGGCGAAGTCGAACATCGGAGCAACGTCGCAACGATCGCCGGGAGCCATCACGGTCATATTGGGGAACGACCGCATGTAAGTGTTGTCGAACGTGCCGTGATGCGTCGGGCCATCGGCGCCGACAACGCCCGCTCGATCGAGCGCGAAGATGACCGGCAAGTTTTGCAGCGCGGCCTCTTGAAAAATTTGGTCGTAACTTCGCTGCAAGAAGGTGCTGTAGATGTCGACGATCGGTCGCATGCCAGCCTTCGCCATTCCGCCTGCAAACGAAACCGCATGACTCTCGCAGATGCCGGTATCGAAGAAGCGATCGGGGAAGTCCGAGCGAATCTTGCCGAGATCATTTCCTGCACACATCGCGGCAGTCAGCACGCAGACGCGCGCGTCTCGCTGCATCAGTTTGTAGATCGCGTCGCTCACGGCGTTTGTGTACGCGAACTCTTTCGGCTTCTTGATCGGAACGATCTCGTTCTCGTCATTGCGGATGAACGGACTCGGCGCATGAAACTTGACGGGATCCTGACACGCAGGCTCGAAGCCGTGCCCCTTCTCCGTGAAGACATGCAGCAGCACCGGTCCCTTCACGTCCTTCAGCATCGCGAGATAGCGGCGCAAGGTCGGCAAGTCGTGACCGTCAACGGGGCCGACATACCGGAAGCCCATTTCTTCGAAGAGCATGCCGCCATGTAAGAATCCTTTCACGGCTTCTTTCACATCGCCGAGCATCTTCTCAACCGACTCGCCGACGACCGGCACCTTATTCAGCAGCCATGCAACGTCGCGTTTGAGCCCGTTGTAGAACGGAGCGACGCGAGCCTTATCGAGATACTCCGCCACTCCGCCGACGCGCGGGCAGATGCCCATCTTGTTGTCGTTCAGAATGACGAGCACATCTTTCTTGAGTCCGACGGCATTGCTCATCGCCTCCCAAACCATGCCGCTCGGTAACGCTCCGTCGCCGATCACGCAGACGGACCGGCGATCATCGAAGCCGAGCAAGTCATCGCCCGCTTTGAGACCGAGCACCGTTGAAACGCTCGCTCCGGCATGCCCCGTGACGAAGAGGTCGTACTCACTCTCTTCGGGGTTCGGATAACCCATCAAGCCGCCCTTTTGGCGGATCGTAGAGAACTGCTCGAAGCGACCCGTCAGCAGCTTGTGCGGGTAGATCTGATGACCGGTGTCCCAAATGAGCCGGTCCTTCGAGAAGTCGAAGACGAGATGTAATGCAATGCACAGCTCGACGACGCCCAAATTGCTGGCGAAGTGAGCGGCTCGATCTTCAACGACGGAGCAGAGCGCTTCGCGGATCTCAGCCGCGACGCGTTCTAGTTGTTGCTCAGTCAGTCCGTGCAAATCCTTTGGCGAGCGAATCTGGGGGAGCAGTTCGAACTTCATTTAGTGGTCTCTTTCCAAGACGAAACGCGCCAATGCTTCCAGTCGTTGACCTCGATCACCCAGAAAGGCGATCGAGCGGCAGGCTTCCTCGATCAATCGTTCCGCCCGCCGGCGGCTTTCTTCTAAGCCTAAAAGTCCGGGATAAGTCAGCTTGCCATGAGCTGCATCCTTACGCACGGCCTTGCCCATTTTGCTGGCGTCACCCGTCATGTCCAGTAGGTCATCCGTAATTTGAAACGCCAAACCCACACATTTTCCGAATTGGTCCAATCGGTCGAGAGTTTCAGCGCTCGCTCCGGCAATGCGAGCCCCCATCGTCAGTGGTGACCGAAGTAACCGACCGGTCTTACGCAGATGAATGGCTTCAAGCTCTTCGACCGTGCGCACTCCCGATGTCTCAGCCTGCAAGTCCGCCATTTGCCCGCCGACCATTCCTTCGACGCCGGCTGCCGATGCAAGATCTCGCACGCACGCCGCAGCGACCTCAGGCGGTTGCACGTGCTGAGCAACGATCTCGAACGCGCGCGTCAGCAAACCGTCGCCCGCGAGAATCGCCGTCGCTTCATCGAACTGCTTGTGATTCGTCGGACGGCCGCGCCTCAAGTCGTCGTCGTCCATCGCCGGCAAGTCGTCATGAATGAGCGAGTAAGTGTGAATCATCTCAATGGCCGCAGCCGCAGGCAGCGCATTGTGGATGTCGCCGTCGCAGGCTTCACACGCCAATAGCACGAGCACTGGACGCAGTCGCTTGCCGCCGGCTTCAACGCTGTAGCACATCGACTCGCGCAGCCGATCGGGACAATCGGAACTCACCGCCAAATAGCGTTCGAGTGCTTCCTCAACGAGCTGCTTGAGGGACTGCCAATGCTCCGACAACGCATCATTCATGGTGAGCCTCAAACCAATGGTCGCCTTTCGCTCCGCGAAAGAGCGTCTTTTTCGGCGTCGTCTTGAGCAGACACTGGACCTGCCGCGACGCCTTCGAAGACGCACTTTCGCGGAGCGAAAGGCGACCACAAACACGACGCGGAAGAGAGCGGCGGTTCCGCGCCGCCCTCCTTGCTTGACCGAATGCTGTATGCACTCATCGAGATCAAGTGGTCTTACTTGCCCGCTTTCACTCCGACCAATTCGATGTCGAAGATCAACGTCGCGTGCGGCGGGATGTCTCCGCCCGCACCGCGAGGACCGTAAGCGAGGTCCGACGGCAGATAGATCTGCCACTTGTCGCCGACCTTCATGAGTTGCAGAGCCTCGGTCCAGCCTTTGATGACGCCGGTCACGGGGAACTCAGCAGGCTTCTCGGCGGTTGTCGGTTCGTCGCCCTCGTAAGACGAATCGAACTGAGTGCCGTCAACGAGTCGGCCCTTGTAGTGAGCGAGGACGCTGTCCTTCGTCGTCGGAGTCGGGCCTTTGCCGCTGCGGAGTACTTTGTATTGCAGCCCGCTCTTCGTCGTCTTGATACCTTCCTTCTTGCCGTTCTCTTCGAGGAACCTCACGCCAACAAGTTTGGCCTTATCAGCGTCGGCTTTGGACTTCTCGGCCATCTTTGTTTCGAGTTCTTGAAAGACGTCTTGCAGCTCATCTTCGCTGAGCGCGGGAGTCTTCTTGCCGAGCACGTCAGCAATGGCTTGAGCGAGCGTCGCCGGGTCAATGTCGAGCTTCTGCTTCGCGAGATTGCGACCAATGTTGAGTCCGATGCCGTAGCTCAACTTCTCTTTGAACGTCTTCAATTCTTTGGCTCCCTGAGGCTTTGAAGGTTGCTTTTCATCTTGAGCAAAGCCCGGCAGTGCCAATACCGCGACTCCCAAAACGCAGACACAACGAAACCAACTGCGCATCTTGACCTCCTCTAAAATGGCTTGAAGCAGTGCCGTGCCGGTACGCCGCAAACCATGAGGAGTCTCGAGCGACAGCGGTAAAAGGGCGGGGATAGTAGCGGTCGAATTCAAGCTCGCGACCGAGTGCGAGAGCTTTGCCGCAGCGCCACATTCGCACCGAAACGGCGACCGAACTTGCCCGTCGGAACCGCGCCGCAAATGGCACCAATGACGAGTCAGTACGACGGACTTGCAGTCCGTCGGCATCAGCCTGTTTGTGAGCGACGGACTGCAAGTCCGTCGTACAAAGCAAACACAAAGCCGACTGCGACCCGCAGCAGATCGCTGCCTTCAAGCCGTATGGATCTCGATAAAGACCGTGCCCCAAAGCCCGCCTTGCGGGCCGTGCTCTTGCGAGTCGTAGTCGATCACGACCTCCAGCAAGTTCGTCGGTGCGAGCAGCGCGGTGACATCAAGACTCACCGGCTCGCGGCAATGCGAAGCGCCACCTAAGTAGTGGTCATTCAATTGAAACGCGGCACTCCCGCCGACACCGCTGAAGCAGAGCACCACTCGGTCAGTGGCTTCTAAGCCCGTCGGAGTATGGAATCGGCGTTGCAGGCGCACTCGTCCGGATC
>CAZNMS010000110.1:0-21323 GCA_964573505.1 uncultured Planctomycetaceae bacterium
TTGCCGGTCAGAACAAAGCCTCTGCGGACGGTATGCGCGAAGCCATTCGAGTGGCAGCACTACTGTGTCGCAATTCGTCGCATCGGTAGTGATGCTCTTTTCGGATAGGCTTTAGGCATTACTCGTCACTACCAGTTTTCGATTTCTTGTTATTTTGCACATCCTGAATGCGGTTGATCGTCGCCTTTCGCTCCGAGGCTGTGATCTTTTCGCCCTCGGCCTTGTGCCGGGGGTTCAACGGCCTTTGCGCCACTTCAAATCAAGGGCAATTCGAGTAGTTGCAACGGCCGTTAAACGCCCGAGGCCGGGGCACCCTCTGGGTCGCGGGGGCGATTTAATCACAGCCTCTCCGCGAAAGGAAGCTTTTGCGGAGCAAAAGCTGACACTCCCTTTCGCAGAGCGAAAGGCGACTATCGGTTGCGGCGTCGGTGCCCGGTTCGTGGATAAACGGCACTATTTGGACCGCGTGACGTAGAAATGGAAATGGGCATCGCTTCGGATAGCGGTAAGCTTTGTAGAAGTTGCTCGTCGAAATCGTTCTTGTCTTGCCGGCGGTCGTTGCGCCATCAGTTGTTTCGAGTGTCGAGCGTTTTTCGTCGCAAAGGAGCTGAATCATGCCTCTCGTTTTTTCTGCGAACGTCGTCTTTCGAGGCTATGCCGGATGCGGTGCGAATCTCGCTCTGAGTTTTTCGAAGACGTTGATTCTCGCTTTGGTTGTCAGCTTGCTTTGTCCGGTAGCAAGTTGGGCTCAACAGCAGGGCGGGGGCAATCAGGGGGGAGGAAATCAAGGCGGGCAGGGCGGGCAAGGAAATAATAATGCTGGCGGTATCGCCATTGATGCCGACGGCGTGCTGACTTTGGCCATTGGTAAAGAGGCGACGGACAAGCTCGCTTTGAAGCGATTGGAAGCGGCGGCGAAGAATACGTTGGAGAGTTCGCTCGCGAAGTTTTCAGCATTGCGAAAGGTGTCGCTCGTTGGGCTTGAGCGTGCGGTTGAAAAGCTTGTTGAGGGTAAGAAGCCGTTACCGTCAGATATGCAGTTTATGGCCGGCTTGCAACGTATCGACTTTGTGTTCGTCTACCCCGAGACCGGCGATCTTGTCATTGCGGGGCCTGCCGAGGGGTTCGCGGGGAACTCGGTCGGACGAGTTGTCGGTATCACAACCGGGCGGCCTCCGTTGAGACTGGATGATTTAGTTGTCGGACTGCGAGCGAGTCGGCGCAGCGGAGTGATTGGTTGCTCGATTGATCCGGTGCCCGAGAATCATTCGCGTATGGTCGCAGCGGCAAAGGCGAATAATGGGCCGGCGACTCCTGCTGCCATTCAGGCGAAGTATCATGATCTAACAAGAATACTCGGTCAGCAAATTGTGAGCGTGAATGGAGTGCCCGCGGATTCGCATTTCGCTCAGGTGATGGTCGAAGCGGACTATCGCATGAAGCTGTTTTGCGTTGGCCGAGATATGCCGCGTGTGAATAGTTTTCGAAGTCAACTCGATCTGCAGAAACCCGGCGACACGATTTATCAACGTTGGTGGTTTGCCCCGTTCTACGACAGTCTGAAGAAGACGGAAGATGACAACGCTTTTCAGTTCAACGGGCAGCGATTGCAGGTCATGTCGCAGGATGAATTCATCTCCGAGAACGGTCAGCGAACCGCAGCAACGCAGCGATTTTCGGCGCAGAAATGGGCTCAATTGATTACCGAGAAGCTTCCCGAATTGGCGAGTGCCGTGCCGGTCTTTGCCGAGCTTCAGAATCTCACGGATATTGCAATTCTCGGTGCGCTGATTCGTCGCGAGAACCTCGCAAGTAAGCTCGACTGGAAAATGGCTCTTTTCCTCGACAGCGAGCGATTGCCGCATGCATCAAATGCGACGCCGCGCAAGGTGCCGTCGATCGGAGGTTCAAAGAGATCGGGGCAATTGATGCTCGGTATTATTGGCGGCGTCACGATTTCGCCTGAGTCGACGTTGAACTCGCTGAGCCGAACAACAGAAATGAGCCGCGATCTCGAATCGTCCCGCAGTCGGAGTGTGCGCCCGGCTGATCGCGAAGTTTGGTGGTGGGACTGATACCGAAGTGCGTTGAGCTTGTATCAACTGCGGCGCAGCCGCAACCGATAGTCGTCTTTCGCTCTGCGAAAGGGATTGTCGGCTCTTGCTCCGCAAAAGCTTCCTTTCGCGGAGCGAAAGGCGACTATCAACCGCGCTCAAGAATGCGCGCCAGACGTAGTATTTCGGTCGCCTCAGTGATCAACGCGCGGAATTGCGACTTCGGTGCCGTTTACGGTGTTGAGCATGCGCGTCGTTGTGACGCGCCATTCGCCGGCTTCTTTCTGCCATGAAAGCTCCCAGCGCGTCGGGAAGTGGCCGCCTTCGGAGCCGATCGCCACTGTGCCGTTTGCGCGGAATTGCGTGAGAGCGCGCGTTCCTTGATTGGTGACTTTGATCTGCACGTCGGTGACTCGCACGTCGTTCACTCGAACAAGAGCAACTGCCGCTGCGATACGCGCTTTGTCGCGGTCGTTTCGCTCGGCAAAGAATCGCACGCACTGAGGCTGCTTGTTCTTCGGAGTCTCTTTCGATTCGCGAACGAACGTGTCGACGAGTTCGGTCAGTTGTCCCTCGACTTGCTCGGTATCAGTGACGATCGCACGTTCGACAAAGAAGATCGCGACTGCTGCAACGAGCATGACCGCCACTGCCCATAACAACTTGGCGCGCTGAGCCATGAAGGCTGCAGCGAGACATAATGCCGCGATCAGTACACAGACAACGATGGGCGACCATGCATCCTCAGTGAACCACATAGCGACGGTTCCTTGCGGGTTTGTTTCTGGAGTTCGTTAGGCGGCAGGGTGATGTCAGCGCCTGCAATCGAAAGTGCCGCAGACGCGAGTAGCCTCCGAGTTGTGCCTCTTGTATCGCAATCAGCAGCGTGACTGCTTTCGCTTTCGGTAAATCGCCGTTGGTCAATCGCTTGAGGGCTACTCTTCTTCGACGGTTTCAAGTCGCAAGGACTCTTCCTGCAGGGCGCTGGCGACAAAGCTCATGACGCGCGGGGCCATCAAGTTGAAGTAGTCCCAACTGTGACCGCCGTTGCTCGTTGCGAAGTCGGACTCGTAAGGGATGCCCATTGAGTAGAGCTTGCTCGTGAGTCGCTCGGAACTCTCGATCCATTCATGGTCGGCAGGATCACAAACGAGCAACTGATGACGCGGCCAATTCAGCGGATGCAGATGCAGGATCGCAGTCTCCTGTCGCGCGGCTTCGCGATTGGCGAACATCTCATCGAGCGGTAAGCCTTGCCCCCACCAGTTGTGAAAATCGACTGCCGGTGCGATCGCGGCGACGACGGGGAATTCTCGTGCTCGGCGATAAGCCAATTGCAGGGCGCCTTGCCCGCCCATGCTCACTCCAGTCACCGCAATCATTGGCGACTTTACTTGCCAGTTGTCAGCAATCCATTGCACGACGTGCTCTCGCAAGAACGCAAACGGAGTAAGCGCGGCATCGAACTCGGAGCAAACAAGCGGCAGCCACCATGAACGCTGCGCGCACGGGCAAATGCAGCGCAGTCCGTGACGTTGAAACTCGGCCTCGTAGTGCGGGTTGCCTTTGAGCGTCGCGAGACCGTGCCCGTGCAAGTAGATCACGGCTCGATCGGACTGCGGTGCTCCTGCAGGCTCGAAGACATCCGCCGACTTTCCGGCAATGGTGACAGTGGACCAATTGCCGAATGACATGGCGGCGGTTTCCTGAGTGGAGTGCTAATCCGCGTCTCTTGAGGCGATAGGACTCGGAGGACGAATGGGACCGATAGGAGAGAGAACCTATTGGTCACTCGCGGTGATCGTGAGCATCGCGATCAATAGGGCGGCACTAAGAAGATTTGCCGCGAAGGTCGCCGCCGTTTCGACGAGCGACGGTGACAACCCAAAGGTCTCATCCGCCCGGCGCGATTACGGTGCCTTCGCGAGGATCAAGCACGCATTGTGACCGCCGAAGCCGAAGCTGTTCTTCATCACGCGGTCCATCTTCATCTGACGCGGCTCGTGCGGTATGTAATCCAAATCACAGTCGGTGTCGGGTTGATCGAGATTGATCGTCGGCGGGGCCAACTGGTTCTGCAGCGCAAGCACGCAGGTCACGAATTCAACGCCGCCCGATGCGCCGAGCAAGTGGCCGATCTGACTCTTCGTGCTCGATACCGCGAGCTTCGATGCATGACCGTTGTAGATCGACTTAATGGCGAGCGTCTCAGCCTTATCGCCGAGGGGCGTGCTTGTGCCGTGCGCGTTGACGTAGTCGATCGCGTCAGGGTTCAACTTCGCATCGCGGAGTGCTCCGGCCATTGCTCGTGAAGCGCCTTTGCCTTCAGGGCACGGGGCCGTCATGTGATTGCCGTCTGCGGACATGCCGTAGCCGAGAACCTCAGCGAGGATGTTCGCGCCGCGGGCCTTCGCGAACTCGTACTCTTCGAGCACGACGACTCCCGAGCCTTCCGCCATCACGAAGCCGTCGCGGTCTTTGTCGAAGGGTCGGCTGGCTTGCTCGGGCGAATCGTTGCGCGTCGAAAGGGCGCTCATGCGAGCAAAGCCGGAGAGGCCCATTGGTGTGATCGCGGCTTCGCTACCGCCGGTGACCATCACGTCGGCCATGTCGTTTTGAATCAGCTTAAAAGCATCGCCAATGGCGTTTGTGGCTGACGCACACGCGGTCGCAACGGCGCTGTTCGGGCCTTTGAGTCCCCAATGCACGGAGATGTTGCCGCTCGCCGCGTTGACCATCAGCTTCGGGATCATGAACGGCGAGACTCGGCCGGGGCCGCGATCGAAGAGAGTCGAGTGTTGTTGCTCGATCTCGTTGAGGCCGCCGATACCACTGCCGATGAGAACGCCGTAGCGGTAAGGATCGCCGCTCTTGAAGTCCATTCCGGAGTGCAGCACGGCCTTGCTGGCGCCGGCCATTGCGAACTGCACGAAGCGATCAAGGCGCTTCACTTCTTTGGCTTCGATGTCGATGTGCTCGGTCAGTTCGAAGTTCTTGACTTCGCCGCCGAATCGCACTTTGAAGTCGGAGACGTCGAAGCGTTCCAATAATCCGATGCCGCTCTTACCGGCACAGATCCGCTCCCAGTAGTCCGCGACATCGCATCCTAAAGATGTCACGACACCCAATCCGGTAACGACGACTCGTCTGCTCATATTGCTTGCCACACTTCGCTGGCGTTCAAAGGGTCCGTCCAAATGGAGAGCGAGAATGAGGTCTCGATCAGCCGCCGGGCTCTCGCCTTCGGTTCGGGCTGAACCGGATGCTAAAGCGGTCCGGCTTATGGTGGTTGCTCCCCAGAAACACAAGGAGCGGCTACGTCATTCGCAGCCGCCCCGAAGTGAGTCTAAGCCTTCATCTTTTCTTCGATGTAGTCGACTGCGTCGCCGACCGTGTTGATCTTCGGGTAGTCCTCGTCAGGAATCGTCACGCCGAATTCGTCTTCGAACTCCATCACGAGTTCAACGACGTCGAGCGAGTCAGCCTTCAGGTCCGTTACGAAGTTCGATGTCCGACTGATGTCCCCTTTAGCGACACCGAGCTGCTCGCTCACGATGCCGATCACTTTTGTTAGCGTGCCTTCACCTTCCGTACTCACGAAATCTCCTCCGATGGGTTTTCTACTTTGGTCAGGATCGGCAATGAGGAAGTCGCGGGAGCAGCGGCGATCGGCATCGGGGTACTTCATTGCCAGCGTACGTGATGCCCGCATTGCCCTGCGTTCTTGATCTCATGAGGACGCTCATTGAGCACGCGAATGCCCCGCAAGCCACTCAAGTTCAAGAGAGCCTGAAGCGATTTCAGGCAACAGAATGCAAGTCTCGTAAGACCTGCGAGAGCCTCGAATTCCCGCGTAAAATGAGGCCAAATTGTCGATTTGTGTCACTTCCAGAAGGGCCGAAAGTTGAACGGGCGGAACATATAGTCGGACTCCCAAAGTCTGTAAACTCAACTTGGGATAGGCAGTTAGGGCGGTTTGAAAGGGTCTTTAAGGACGGCTAACGTCCGCGCCGTCGTCGGCGTTGTGCCGGGACTCTAGACATGCAGTGGCTCGAAGTCCGCTGACTTTGCCCCACTCTCTTTTGCTGATTCACGCAGGAATCGGTTCCCTCATTGAGGCACGGAATGACCACTCTTGTTGAAGCTCCTTCCGAGGAGATTGTCGACGCACAAACGCTGAAGTCTCTGATCCGCACTCAAGCTCATGAGGCGCGGCGACAGCAGGAAGATAAAGACGGGCTCAGCGACATCATCATGGCTCGCTTCATGAGCCTGCCGGAGTTTGCCGCTGCAAAGACGGTCAAGTTCTATGTCGACGTGCGAGCCGAAGTGCGGACTCGCAATGCTCTGCCGAAGGCGCTTGAGACCGGCAAGAAGATTGTCGTCCCATGGTGCAACGATATGGGGATGCTGGAGCTGTTCCATTTAGAGAGCATGGATGAGCTGACTCTCGGCATGTACAAGATTTTGGAACCGCGCGAGGACTTGCGAACTCTCGCTGCAAAGCGCGTCGAGCCGGAAGAACTCGATTTGATCATGGTCCCCGGAGTTGCATTCGACCGTCGCGGCGGACGTACCGGGCACGGCAAAGGCTACTACGACAAGTTGCTCGAGCACTCGCGACCGGACGCGCCGCTCGTCGGCATCGCCTTCGAATGTCAGATGTTCCCGCAGATCCCGATGATGTCGCATGACATCTACATGGATCGGGTCATCACGGAAGCGGCGATCTATGAGGGGCTCGGACGGCAATAGGCGAGCGTTGAGGGCTTGAGTCTTTCTCGGCTGCGTATGGGCCGAGCGTCGCTAACTCTTTGCAAGGGCGAGCATGTCATCGGAGTCATCGCAATCGGTGTCGTGCTCGACAACCGCGTGCTGCTGCGGAGTCTCGCGAGCGGATTGGTTGCTGATTGTGCTCGGGGCGGCGGTGCTGATTGCGAATCTCTTTGCCGCTCGACCGCTGATGAGTGCCAATGATCGCTCGCGCTGGGCGACTGTTTGGTCGCTTGTTGAACGCGGCACTTATCAGATCGACGAGATCGACGCGCAGCCCGCATGGTCGACGATCGACAAAGTGCAGCATGACGGGCACCTCTATTCGTCGAAGCCGCCGTTGCTCTCGACGATCGCAGCGGGCATCTATTGGGGCTTGAAGCGACTCGGCGGCTACGACCTGCAACGCCATACCGAAGAGACGACGCAGTTCGTGCTGTTTTTGTTGAGCGGCATTCCGACGATCGCGAGCTTCATCGTCTTCGCGCGGTTGCTGAAGCGTCTGACTGATGACGAGACCGTGCAGTTGTTGGCATTGGCGACGTTGTGCTTCGGGACGCTCGTGACCGGCTATGCGACGACGTTCAACAACCACTCGCTCGGCGCAGTGTGCTTAGTGTTCTTGCTCGGGCCGTTGTGGCGATTGAACGAGTCGTCGAAGTCCGGCAAGACATGCCCGCTCGACTTTGTGCTCGCCGGCTTTTGGGCTGCTGCGACGGTGTGTTGCGAGCTACCGGCAGCGGTTTTGGGAGTGCTCGCCTTCTTGTTGGCAGCACGTTGCTCGGTGAAGAAGGCGTGCTTGTGGTTCGCGCCGGCAGCATTAGTTCCGCTCGCGGCGTACTTCGTCACGAACGCGCTGGCGACCGGGGGATGGAAGCCTTTTTACAGTTTTTACGGCACTGAGAAGTACAACTTCATTCTCAATGGCGTGCCGAGCTATTGGATGAACCCGCGCGGGCTCGATCGAAATTTGGATGGCCCCTTCATGTACTTCGTGCATTGCACGATCGGGCATCACGGGATCTTCAGCCTCTCTCCGATCTTCCTGCTGTCGCTCGTTGCATGGTGCCGGCGCGATTGGTGGCGCGCGAACGGGGCTCGCTGCTTCAAGTGGCTGTCGCTCGGACTGACGGTCGGAGTGCTCGGCTTCTATCTGTCGCGTACTAAAAATTACAACTACGGCGGCAACACGTTCGGCTTGCGCTGGATTATCTGGCTGAGCCCGTTGTGGATCGTCGCGATGGTGCCTGCGTTGCAAGTCGCGGTGAAGAGTAAGCGGGGGCTCGCAACGACGCTTGTGCTGCTCGTCGTCTCTGTGTTTTCGGCGCAGGCGTCGGCGAAAAATCCGTGGGGCGAGTCATGGCTGTTTCATCGGCTGTCGATCGCCGGTTGGATTGATTACTCGGATCCCGCGCCGGAGTTGCCTTACGACCGCCCGATTCAAACATGGTTTGCCGAGTTGCCCGGCGCGCGGCATGAGGCTAGTTGGATTGAGTTCGAGAGTCCGTCTTCGAGTGTTCTCGGCAGCCACACAGTCGATGTGTTGCGCGTGACGGATCTCGGGCCAGACAGAATTGGGCTCACTGCCGTGCGTCGCGTTCGGTTTCATTGGAACGAGGGGCAGTCGAGTCGCGAGCGCGTGCTGACGGTTTCGATTAACGAGGCTGCGTACCTCGCGGGCAAGCCAGTGTCAGAGCAGCTTGCAGCGTTCGAGGCGACGCCAACAACGTCGAAGGCTGACGTCGTCACGTTCTTACGCGGGCTGCCTTACGACCGCGACTATCACGGCGGCAACTTGCGGTATCTGAAGACTCCTCTGCAGAGTGACGCATTTCGCTGTCATCGAGCAGCAACGCAGGTGACACGAAAACTACAGCAGGGAGGAACGATTACAGATCGTTGCGAAGTATGGCTCACTCCCGACGTGCCATTCGGCGTCGTGCAGTTCGAGCTGACTCAATACGACAGTCGCGGAGAAGAAGTCGGCAAGCGACGGTTCGTGGCGCGGAAGATAATGGCGCGGAACCGAGTGAAATCAGGCGATTAATTCTCGGGCCATTACGTTCCGGGCATGAAGTCGGTCGACTCGATAGTGCAAGTCAGCTTCCCCGCCAGTAGGTCTTGAAAGGCATGCCCGATCTCCATCAGTCGACGAGTTTCGAAGTCGCCTCGGACGCAGTTCGTCATTCCCATCAAGGCGAGCGTCGAGTCACTCAGACTCGCCGGAGCGTTTCTCAATGCGGTCATCAGCGAGTTGATTGCGGCGAGAACGATTTCTCTTCCGGCAGGCGTCGAATTGGCCTCGTCCAAAGCATGAGGGACATGACCTCCGAAATAGCCTCTTGAAGCCAACAACCATTGGTTTCGAATTTGGTAAGTCACATCGTGATTGGTCGTTGGTTCGGGAATGTGAAGCGCCAAAAGGCGAAGCCATAGCTCAAGTGCATTGTCGCGCATCCAGAAACCGATCTCGCCGGGATACGACGTGCCGGACAGAGAGACAAACGACGTGCCCATTTTGTGTGACCAATGCATCCGTGAATTGAGCGCGTTTCGCGCCGTAGATTCCGAGTGGTGGCCGAGTCGTTAAGAAGTCGAAGCCAGTGTTGTCGATGCCGGAAACTCGCCGCCGAAACCGTTCGATAAGCTCGAAGGGCTCTCGACAGAATCGCGCGTGCGGCGAGTACACGCACTGTTTTGCTTACGCAGCAGCTCGCAGCGGTTGCTCGAACAGCGTCGATTCGGCTTGCTCCATCGCGATGACTTCATCGACGAGGCCGAGGTAGTCGGCAGCTCCGGGACACTTCGGGGCATAGGCGAAGATCGACTGCCCGAAGCTCGGCGATTCAGCGAGCTTGATGTTGCGGCGGATGCGCGTCTCGAACAGCGTCGCGCCGAACCAGGGAGCATCGGACTCGCTGCGTTTGAGGAAGTCTCCGAGATCGTCGCAGACGTCATTCGCGAGCCGAGTGCCGGTCTCATACAGGCAGAACATGATGCCGGTCACTTTGAGGTCTCGATTCAACCGGCGGCTGACCAGCGCGGTTGTCGAGAACAACTTCGAGAGTCCTTGCAGGGCGAAGAAGTGCGGCTGCACTGGAATAAAAACTTCATGCGCTGCCGTCAGAGCATTGATCGTCAGCACGCCGAGCGACGGCGGACAGTCCATCAAGACGTAGTCGAATTGCTCACTCTCGGTGAGTTGCTTGAGCGAGTCTCGCAGCACGACTTCGCGCACGGGCGAGTCGACCAATTCCATTTCGGCAGCCGCGAGGTCGATGTTGGACGGAGCAACCCACAACTTCGGCGAGACCATTTGTCGCACGTCGGTCAGCGAGCGACGCTGCGCGAAGACGTCGTAGATCGTCGGCATGTCGCCGACCGCTTCGATGCCGAGATGAATCGACGCATGGCCTTGAGGGTCGAGATCGAGCAGCAGAACTTTCTTGCCTCGTTCAGCCAATCCGGCAGCGATATTCACGCTCGAAGTAGTCTTCCCGACGCCGCCCTTTTGATTCATCACCGCAATCGTTCGCATGAGATTCCTTTCAACGCACCTGATCCATATCCATTGGAGGGGCGGGACTATAGGCCGGTCCGTTTCCGGCTGAGAAGACGAGTCGCGGATCTTTGACGTTTTCGCGCGGACGGGTTTGAGGGAGTGCTTTCGGCTTGCTCGCGACGCGGGAAATTGATCGCGCAAATCGTTTGTCGGGCGAGGTTCATTTCGGTCTCACATTGGGGTGCAGAGCCGCGCCCGTTAGGAAGCGGAGTTTTAACGGACTCCGCTTCATGACGGGCGCGGCTCTGCAATCTCATCGTGAACCATGCCGTTTGTCGGAATGGTCTCCAAACAAAGTGGTTGCCAAACAGAGAGGGGGCGGGTGTTCGATTTTTCGGAATTAGCGGAACGGTGACTCGCATCGCTGCCGAAGTCTTCTCCCCTCCAATTTCGAAAAGTCGAACACCCCCCCCCGCCGCTGAGACGAATCGAGTTGATTGACGCTACTGCGACAACGCCGCGAGAGCTGCTGCGAGCGCTGCGGACAGCACGTAGTTCGCGTTTTCTTCGGTCGGCAAGTTGAGGACATCTCCTTCGTCGGCTGCTCCGCGATTCAAGATGTCAGTCGCTCCGTCACCACTGAGCGAGTCGGTGCCGTCGCCGCCGAGCAGCACATCGGACTCAGCACCGCCATTGATCGTGTCGTCGCCGTCGCTGCCGAGAACGGTGTCGCTGCCGTCATTGCCGTTGAGCGAATCGTCGCCGTCACCGCCGTCGATCAGATCGTTGCCAATTCCGCCAACAATGGTGTCATTTCCATTACCCCCGAGAATTGTGTCGTTGCCGTCGGCGCCAAAGACGTAGTCGCGCCCGTCACCGGCACGCACAACGTCGTTGCCGAATGACCCGAGGATTGAGTCGTCTCCGGTTCCACCATCGAGAGTGTCGTTCGCCGCGCCGCCATAAATGGTGTCGTTGCCGACATCGCCTGACACATAGTCGTCGCCGCTCGAAGTATCGAGAATGTCATTGCCGAAACCGCCATAGACGGAGTCGTTGCCCTCAGCACTCTTGATCGAGTCGTCGCCGTCTCCGCCCTCAATCGAGTCATCGCCGGTACCGGAATCGACAGTGTCGTCGCCTTCATCGGCGAGCACTCGATCGTTGCCGATTCCCGACACGATGATGTCGGAGCCGTCTCCGCCAATGACGAGATCGTTGCCGGAGTTGCCGATCAGCGAGTCGTTGCCTTCTCCGCCGATGATGGTGTCGTTCGAGTTCGAGCCGGTCAGAGTGTCGTTGTCGTCGCCGCCGTCCATCACGACCGAGTAGCCCGAGATCGTCGCGCCACTTGCGTTAATGATGTCGTTGCCTTCGTCGCCGCTGACGGTGAAGACCACTCCGCCAGAACCGCTGAGCGAGCCGATCGTCACCGTGTCATTGCCGAGGCCGGTGCTCAAGACGATCAACGGCACGTTCCGATTCACGATGAGCGAATCAACGCCTTGAGTGACTCGGATATCGCTGCCACTGGCAGTGATCGCGAAGACGTCATTGCCGTCGGTACCGCCAATCGAAAGCAGGTCGCCGCCTGCCGCAGTCGTCACGGTGTCATTGCCTTCGGTGTTGCCGTTCCATGTGACTGCGTCGTCGCCGTTTCCGCCTTCGAGCGAGTCGTTGCCGGCATCGCCATTGAGTTCGTCCTCATCATCGCCGCCGAGCAATGTGTCATTGCCGGGACCGCCCGTAAGCGTGTCGTCTCCCAATGAACCGAGCAGTGAGTCGTTGCCGTCACCGCCCGAGAGAAAGTCGTCGCTGCCATTGGCGAGCAGAGTGTCGTTGCCGTCATCGCCATACAGTTCGTCGTCGTCTGACGTGCGACTCGGAGTCGGCTGAGGAAGCGGCGGCACTGATGGTGGCGGCGTCGGACTGCCGGGGTTCGTCGGATCGTCATCGACGATTCGGCCTTCTCCCGCGCCATCGAAGATCGTTGCGTTCTGCGCTTGTGAGAGATCGACGAAGAACACTTCCTCGTCGGCTTCATCAGCAGCATCACCAATCACCGGGATATAGACAGTGCGCGTGCTGTCGCTGACGGTGAACGTCACCGATCCCGTCGTCGCGGTGAAATCTTGACCGACCAATGCCGTGCCGCTGCGTGCGGTGTAATTCACGGTGACAGGATCAATCACGGGCCCGACGAGCGAGATAACGAACGCGAGCGTCTTCGTTCCCGAGTTGCCTTCAATGACGGCGGCATCTCGAATCGAGAGTTGAGTCTGACGAGTATCGACTCGGTCGTTCCCAGTTCCGCCGCGCACGGTGTCGTTACCCGCGCCGCCGACAACGAGGTCGTCGCCGAGTTCGCCATTGATCGCATCGTTCCCAGCATCGCCGCTGATCGAGTCGTTCTCGGTTCCGCCTACGAGAGTGTCGAGTCCGTCGCCGCCGCGAATGACATCGTTGCCGGCGCCGCCTGTTCCAGAATCGTTGCCGGCGCCGCCACTGATCGTGTCGTTGTCTGCTCCGCCGTCGAAGGTGTCCGCACCAGTGCCGCCGAGCAGACTGTCTAAGCCGGCTTCGCCATTGATGAGATCGTCGCCGTCGCCCGCATCGACAGTGTCGTTGCCGATGCCACCGAAGATGCGGTCATTGCCCGATCCGCCCGTGATCGAGTCTGCTCCTGAGTCACCAATCAGACTGTCGTTGCCGTCCGCTCCGATGATGGTGTCGTTGCTGCCGCCGCCATTGACGGTGTCGTCACCGCCGCCGGCATCGATTGAGTCCGTGCCGTTGTTGCCAGTGATCGAGTCGTTGCCGAGCAGGCCGCTGATTGTGTCATTTCCGTCACCACCAATGACGGTGTCGTTGCCCGCATTGGCAATTATCGAATCGTTGCCGTTGCCGCCGTCGATCGAGTCTGCGCCAGTCGAGCCCGTGATGATGTCGTTTCCATCACCGCCCAGAATGACCGCGCCGATGTCGGTCGTTCCCTTAATCGTGTCGACCCCGCCTCGGCCTTCGATCCTGATCGCGCCCAGTGAGTTCAGACCGCCGAATCCAGCGCGTGTCATCAGCGAGAGGTCGATGTTGTTGATGCCATCGCTGCCGAAGACTTCGAGCCTTTGCACGGACGCCGCAGACACCGTCGCAATCGGGTTGCCCTTGCCGCTATTGGCAGTCGAGCCATCGGTGAAAGCGACCGTCGTGAACGTCGAACCATTCGCGGACTTCTCGACTCGGACGTTCTGGCCCGAGAGCCGGACTCGCACGAAATCATTCGCATCCAATTGCACGGTGAGAGTGTTCGCTCCCGCGAGCGGTCGGAACTGAGCCGTCACCGACAAGAGGGCTCGCTGTTCCAGAGTCTGCACTGGCCCGAACTCACGGGCCGAACGACGACGAGCAACTCGCTTCTTCCATCCGAGCAACCACGGGGAGATGCGCATGACTGATTTACCTGCGGGTACGGGGGCCAAATAGCAATCGCGCACGCTCCATTGGTGCGCGAACCAGTGAGGTGAGCGACTACCGCGACAGTGCCCCGCAGCAGTTCGAACTCACTCGATTCTCAAGCAGTCGCTTTAGGGCGTCCGTCTACCCCCAAGCATGCGGACGCCACCTTGCTTCCTTGCCGCCAGTCGATGACTTGCGACTCAACTCACAGCGGAGATTCGGAGTCTTCCGCACAATCCGTTCTTGGATCGCGGGCTCATCCTACTGACGCCAATTTTCCGTTTGCAAACTTCATCATCATGATTCGAGAGCTTGCAGCGACTTGCGTCATTCATCCGCTCAGCAACTGCCAATTCCGTGCGAGCGAGGCACGACGCGAGCCTGATTCAAGCGGCAGGATCGAGCGCACTCTCGAAGCTAAGCAAACTCGCGCCGCATGACTGACGCGCCTGATGAGACCGTGAGGAGCGTGTCTGAGTAGCATGGACTTCCGGTCCGTGCCGCTTTTGGGGATGTTCGCGTTCGGTTGACGACGACCCGTTAAGCACGGGCTAAAAGCCCATGCTACGACTCCCCGGAGAGACTCATGAAATGCGGCATCAAGCTGACTATCGACTATGCCTTCAAGCGGACGTTCGGCACCGAAGAGAACAGCAACGTGCTGATGCACTTGCTGAATTCGATCTTGGCTCGATCGCTGACGTCGCCGATTGTCGAACTGACGTTGCTCAATCCATTCAGCGGTAAGGAGCAGCTCGACGACAAGCTCACGATCTTCGACATAAGAGCCCGCGATCAACTCGGTCGCGAGTTCATCGTCGAGGTTCAGCTTTACGAGCAGCGCTATCTTCCGGAGCGGCTCGTCTACTACTGGGCGAAGGAGTATGCCGGGCAACTTGTCGAAGGCGACGACTACAAACTACTCAAACCGGTCTTCGTTGTTTGCATCACTGAGACAACACTTTTCGACGGTGCGACGAAAGCTCATAGTCGCTTCCAACTGGTCGATGCGAGCCAGAATCTGACGCTGACTCCGCATCTCGAAGTGCATGTCATCGAGTTGCAGAAGTTCGCTCTCAAGCTTGATGAACTGCACAACGACGAAGAACGCTGGCTGTACTACATACAGAACTCGGAAGACTACGACTCTGAGTCGTTACCCACTTCATTGGCCTCAGTGCCTGAGATTCGACAAGCCACAGAAACGCTGACAATGGTTGCGCACACTCCTACCGAACGAGAAATCTACGAAGCGAAGCTGAAAGCTCTTCGCGACGAGCGCTCGCGCCTCTCGACGGCATTCGATCGCGGAATTGAGCAAGGCATTGAACGCGGGATTGTGAAAGGCATTGAGCAAGGCCGGGTTCAGGAAGCTCGCAATAATATCCAGCAACTGGGGCAACTCATTCTTGGGCCACTGACTGCCGCGCAGCGTCAGAGACTTGCAGGGATTGAAGATCTCGATGTTCTTAAGCGGCTTGTCTCGCAGATTTCCCCGTCGAGCACATGGGACGCGATCTTGAACTCGGTCGGCGCGTCGGCTGATTTGAATTGAGCGTCTTGTGCTTCGACTGGCTTGCTCGACTGCTTGCGAGGCCGCCAACGATGTTGATGGCGGCGAAGTCAGACTACTTCCTCTCAATGCCGCGAGTGCGATCAGGCGGATCTGCAGTCAGCAGCAGCGAATCGGTAATTCAACGGGATGCAGACTGTGGCCGCGCACGCTCCTTCCGAACGAGAAATCGACGAGGCGAAGCAGAAAGCACTTCGCGACGAACGCTCTCGACGGCATTCGATCGCGGGATTGAGCAGGGCATCGAACGCGGGATCGAGCAAGGCATTGAGCGCGGTCGGGTTCAGGAAGCTCGCAACATGATCCCGCAACTGGGGCAGCTCATTGTTGGGCCACTGACCGACGCGCAGCGTCAGCGACTCGCAGAGATTGAGAATCTCGACGTTCTTGAGCAGCTCGTCTTGAAGATCTCGCCGACAAGTAACTGGGACGCGATCTTGAACTCGGTCGGCGCGTCGGCTGATTTGAATTGAATGGTCAGCGCGTTGTCGAAGCTCGTCGGCGAATCTTTTGATGCTGATCGCCTTAACGCAGCTTGCCTTGCGGGTCAAAGACGTCGATGAGTCGCTGCTCGAACGCATTCGCAGGCTTACGGGCTCGGAACGGCAAGTCGAAGTTGCCGCTCAGCGTGACTGCGGCGCGACCGAGTGACTGACAGAGTGCATCCAGTTGGCTCGTCGGAGATGACTCGGGCCATGCAATCCAAACGACATTGCCGCCGACGCTGTAGCGACGCGGGATCGTCGTTCCGAGTGGCTTCATCAAGCGCTCGACTTCAATGACCTGACTGGGAGCGATCGGAAGCTTGATCAAACCGTGCCCGGCAGGCACCCAGCGAAACTCGCGAACGTCGCTCCAAATGCGCTCGTCGTCGGCCTCCTTCAGCACGGTTGATTGACCGCCGATTGCAATGCTGAGCACTCGCGCGATGCGATTGTCGGTTGCGGTCGATAGCCCGCCGACTCGCACCCACAACGTGCCATTGGGATCGAGATCAAGGCACGAAACTTCTGCTTGCGACATCGCGAGTGCGGTCATCGCTTGATCGGCGGCAGCGAGGTCCGAGTAATCAATCCGCACCGTCGCGTAAGTCTGAGGACGCGGGAAGACTTTGAAGGTCAGCTCAACGAGCACGCCCAATTGGCCGAGACTGCCGACCATCAGCTTCGGGATATCGAAGCCTGCCGCATTCTTCACGACCTTGCCGCCGCCAAAGACGACTCGCCCTTCGCCCGTGACGAGCTTTGCTCCGAGAATGAACTCTCGCAGGCCGCCGTAACGAGCGCGGCCCGGTCCCGAGAGTCCCGCTGCGACAGAGCCGCCGAGCGTTCCGCCCGCCTCAACGAATGGCGGATCAAACGGCAGCGCGAGTCCGTCCTTACCGAGCACATCGCGGACTTCAGCAAGCGTTGTCCCTGCCAGCGCCGTGAAGGTGTATTCGGTCGGGTCGTACTCAAGGATGCCGGCGAGTTTCGACATCGAAAGGTTGGCGCCCGCCGACAACGCCGGCTTCGTCCCGCCGCCGATCACGCGCACTTTGGGAAGCGACGAAACAGCGTCGCAGAGTTCAGAGAGAGTCGCAGGAGCGTTCATCAACGGGTCTCAATAGCAACAACGAATGACTCAGGACCAATGCTAAGAATGATCGCCTCACATGCGCGAGATGATCCCGGCTTTCTCCAATGGATGAGCACCGTGCGAAGTCAGTGCGGGGGCTCCGTCTTCGGGCAGTTTCTTGCCGCGATTGGCGATGGCTTCGGGGTCGATCGAGTCGCGGATGCGACGCATGAACTCGATGTCTTTCTCACCGAACTGGCCAGTGATGTAGGAACGCTTTTCGAGCCCCACTCCGTGCTCGCCAGTGATCGAACCGCCGAGCGAGATGCACATTTTTAGGATCTCGCCCGCGAGTTCTTCGGCTCGTTCGAGAGCATGCGGCTGACGTCCGTCGTACATGATCAACGGGTGCAAATTGCCGTCGCCGGCATGAAACACATTGGCGACGCGAATGCCGTATCTCTCGCTGATCTTCACGATTTCGGCCAATGCCTTGCCGAGCTTCGAACGCGGGACAACTCCGTCTTGCACGATGAAGTCGGGGCTCAAGCGACCGACTGCCGAGAACGCGCTCTTGCGTCCGGTCCAAATTTTGTAGCGTTCGGCTTCGGACTGCGCGACATGCACGAGGTACGCGCCGGATTGCTTGATGAGATCATGCAGGCGCGGCTTCTCGGCTTCGACTTCTTCTGCCGGTCCTTCGAGTTCGACGATGAGCATCGCTTTTGCATCAGCGGGGTATCCGGCTTCGACAGCGACGTTCGCTGCTTCCATCGAGATGTGATCCATGATCTCCATTGCGCCGGGCAACAGTCCCGAAGCTACTACGAGCGAGACTGCATCGCCGGCTTTCTCCAATGAGTCATAGGCGGCTTGCACGGTGTGATAGACCTCGGGCTTCGGTAGCAGTCGCAGAGTGACTTCAAGCGCGACACCGAAGAGGCCCTCACTGCCGATGAACATGCCGGTGAGATCCGGTCCGCAGCCTTCGAGCGAGTCGCCCCCGAACTGACAGACTTCGCCATCGGGCAGCACGGCTTTGATGCCGAGCACGTGATTGGAGGTCATGCCGTACTTCAAGCAGTGCGCACCGCCGGAGTTGAAGGCGATGTTTCCGCCGATCGTGCAGACGGGGCCGCTTGATGGATCGGGGGCGTAGTAGAGCTTGTCGTTCGCGGCGACCTGCGAGACCTTCAAGTTGATGATGCCCGGTTCGACAACGGCAACGCGATTGCGCGCGTCGTACCTCAGCATCTTGTTGAGTCGATTGAGCGCGATGACCAATCCGCCTTCATGCGGGACTGATCCGCCGCTCAAGCTCGTGCCACTGCCGCGCGCCATGAACGGCACCTGATGCCGATGACACAGCTTGACGGTGTCGATGACTTCTTGCTGTGTAATAGGAAGTACCACTCCCGCCGGTTTGGCGCGGAAGGCGGTGAGACCGTCGGACTCATACGGCACCAATTGGGCGTTTCGAGTCAGCAAGCGGTCTGCGGGATAGATGCGTTTCAGCTCTGAGAGGAACTGCTCGGCGCTCATGAAAGGATCCATCAACCATGAAGATGAAGTAACGCGCGAATCGTAGAGTCGGGTTTATCGAATGTCGCTGAAGTGAAGATGACCTCGGAGCCTCTGAAGTCGCACCTTCGCTGCTGTAGGGCTTCTTACTCAGGCGAATTCTGAGCAAACGAGTGACATCGACATCAATCTCGGCACGCTGTCATTCGCGTTACATGAGCGGTGCGGTTCAATGTCCAATGGCGGAGAAGCTGTAATCACGACGTAGCTTGACTCTCCGAGTCGAGCACTCCTCAGAGAAGGAGCAGCGAAGTGCACGACCTGCGCGATGACATTGCTAAGCCGACATCAAACCTAGCGCGGCAGTGCCGCAACCAAAATGTACGACGGACTTGTAGTCCGTCGCAGTCGCAGATCGACGGACTACAAGTCCGTCGTACAAGGGCCGCAAAAATCTTCTCGTTCCAACACGCTCTTCACCGTTTGCAGAACAGCACTGCTGCGACTTTGCTCGGTTTCCCCGGCATGACCCGCCTATCTGAGATCGCTCGAAGGCGGCTAAATTTGGGGCGCGGCGCAGCTAACGAATGCAGGCGCAGATCTCATCGACCGCATGTCTGAAGGAGTTCGGAGTTATGCCAGTTTGAACTCCCTCATTGCCGACACTCACTCAAGCCGCTTGTCTGCCGCGAGTGCGTCTTTAACTTTGAATTTCGAGCGAAGCGAGTTGTGCAGCGACTCGCCGACGTAGTCCAATCGCTCTGCGACTGAGATCTGCTGCTCGAAGTTCGAACGCTAATGCCCCCAGCTCTTCGTCACGGTACCGCTTCAGGGATGAATTCGTTGAACGCTGTCTTGCCTTTGCTTCGTCGCTGTCAGTCGCAGCTTGCCCAATGGATGGGACGCTATGCGATCACTCTTGTCGTCGTCGCAGTCGGAGTTTTGATCAATTCGACGCTGAGACTTTGCATGCTCATCGACCATCACGCAGAGGTCGATCTGACGTTGATCGAGTACGCGAAGCTCTTTGGTGTCGGACTAAGCTTTGATGTCTTTGTCTCGCTGATCGGAGCCGTGCCCGTCGGATGGCACTTAGCCCTTTATCGCGAGCGGTTTGTCGAGAGTCCGTTCGGCCGCCGCTTGCTATGGGGCTTTCTCGGAGCGCAACTTTTCGGCGTCTTGTTTGTGTGCGTTGCTGAGTGGTTCTTCTTTGAAGAGTTCAGTTCGCGGCCGAACTATCTCGCGTTCGAGTACATCGTCTATCCGCATGAGGTGATGACGAATGTTTGGCAGTCGTACCCAGTCGTGCCGCTTGTGCTTGTGATGGCTTCGCTGACCGGCGCGATGATTTGGGTGCTGCATCGCTCGGTCGGACATTTGAACGCTGCTCGCATTCCGTTGTCGCGCCGCATCGGGTTCTTCGTGACGCATCTCGCTCTGATCGCGGCGCTGCTGCCGTATGTTCGCTTCAACAACATCGACATCTCGCAGAACCGCGTCGCGAACGAGATTGCCGGCAACGGATGGTTCAGCTTCGGCTACTACGCATGGACTTGTCGTTACGATTACAGCCACTTCTACACGACGGTCGTTTACGACGATGCCGTTGCCGAAGTCCGCGACATTCTTGACGGGCCGAAGGTGAACTTTACCGAGTCCGACTCGCGGAATGCTGAAGTGCCGCTTGATCGCGTCATTCATTCCGAGACGCCGCGTCGCGACTGGAATGTCGTTTTGGTCTTTGAAGAGAGTTTTGGTTCCGACTTCGTTGGCGCATTGGGCGACGATCGCGGGTTAAGTCCGAGCTTCGACGCGCTCACCAAAGAGGGCTTGCTGTTCGACAACTTCTATGCGACCGGCAATCGCACCGCGCGAGCTCTTGAAGCCGTCTTAGCCGGGTTCCCGCCGATACCGACGGAAGCCATTTTGAAGCGCGACCATTCTTCGCGGATCTACACACTGGCGCATGCGCTCGGCGAGCGAGGCTACTCGCGAACCTTCGTTTCCGGCGGTCGAGGGATCTTCGACGGAGTGCGGCCCTTCATGATGTCGAATGGGTTCGAGCACTTCGTTGAGCAGAAGGACTACGACAATCCCGCCTTCGTCAACGCATGGGGTGTCAGCGACGAAGACACACTCAATCGGGCTCTTGCCGAGTGCGACAAGCAGCATGCGAGCGGCAAGCCGTTCTTCGTTTCGGCTTTGACGGTTTCGAATCATCGCCCCTTCACGTACCCCGATGGTCGCATCGATCTGCCGTCGAGTCAGCAAAAGCGAGAGAACGCTGTGAAGTATGCGGACTGGGCACTGGGGGAATTTTTCCGACAGGCGCGGCAGCGGCCCTTCTACAAAAACACGTTGTTCGTTGTGCTCGGGGATCACGGAGCACGCGTCTTCGGCGCAGCGCTTTTCCCGATGAAGTCGTACCGCGTGCCGCTCGTCATGATTCGGCCTGACGGAGAAGGAGCGGGACAAAGGCACTCGACGCTCGGCTGCTCAATGGATGTTGCAACGACGATTCTGGGATTACTCGGCGGCGACTATCGGACGGTCTTTTATGGGCAAGACATGCTGCAAACTCCGCCGCATCTCGGTCGCGCGATCATGCAGCACAATCACGATCTCGCATGGCTGACATCGAACGACCAATTGTTCGTGCTCGGCCTCAAGCGATCGCGAGAACTCTTCGAACTTCAGAAGCCCTCGTTCGAATTGCGGCGCCTGCAAACTCCGCAAGACGCACCGACGTTGAAGAGCTTGATCAGCCTCTTCCAAGTGGCGAATCGGATGTACTACGAAGAGCGGCAATTCATCGGGCGGTAGGACCGCGCTCTCGATAGGGGTAGGGAGAACTGATTGAGTTCAGTCCCCCCTCCCTCCGAACCGG
>CAZNMS010000111.1:0-21265 GCA_964573505.1 uncultured Planctomycetaceae bacterium
TGAGACTTCGGACGCAGTCACTGCGGCCCCGAAATCTGACGATTTCGGCTACGGTTGTTTGAGGTTCTCAGCAAGCTCAAGCGACTCCCGTGCATTGGCGCATGATGCAAGTCGTCTCACCGATTCAATCCTCGTCCGCCGCTCTCAACGCCCGGCGACTGACTTGAGAACTCTCTATGAGCACTCCGTCCTCCGCACCTCAATTGCCCGCAGTGAAGTCGATCCCGCCGGTCCGGCAGGTTCTCGTCATTGAGCCCGTGCAGCAGCATCTCAGTCTGCATGCCGTGCTCTTACCGGCGGGGACTCAATGCTCGATCGGATCGGCTCGCAGTTGCACGCTGCAAGTCCGAGCGTCGGGCATTCAGCCGCAGCACTGCTTGATCGTCGCCGGGCCGAACAACACCGTGCTGCGCGAGTGGGCCGATGCCACATGGCTTAACGATCGCCCCGTGCGTCAACCGGTCGAGTTGATTGAGAACGATCGGCTTGCGATCGGGCCGTTCGAGTTTCGACTTCGTCCGGCGCGCGCTGAGGAACTCGAAGCATCTCTGTCGCCGTCGCAGTTCGGATTGGACGACGTGCTTGCGGCCAACTCGGTGCTTGATGGTCATCAAGCGCGCGAAGAACTGGCACGCACTCAAGCTCAATTGGCGCGAGAAGCAGCGAAGTTGCGCGAGCGCGAGAACGGGTTGCTCGCTCGCGAACGAGAACTCACCGAACGCTTTGAAGAACTCGAAGAGAAGATCCGCAGCATCGACAACGAGCAGCGCGAAGAATCTCCCGCTCGAGACGCCGCGCGCGAACTTGATGCGCGGGTGATGGAACTCATCTCGGGCACCGACACCGAAAAGCAACGTCGCGAACTCGAGCAACTTCGTATGCAGAACGAGCAAGCGCGAGCTGCCTTCGAACAGCAAGAGCAAGCTCTGCGACTGCGCGAGCGAGAGTTGCGCGATAAGCATGCGGCACTCGCGAATGCTGAACTCGATCTCGAACATCGGCGCAATGAATTCGTCGAACGAGAAGCCGAACTCTCTCGGTTGCGCAACTCGTTCGTTGATCAGCAAACGAAGGTCGATGCGCGGCAGCGCGAGCTTGAACGCCGTCAGCAGGAGATTGAGAAGCAGCGGCAACTGCTCGATCAGCTTCGCACTCAAGTGCAGCAGAACGGCGGTTCGTTCGGCAGTCGCGAGATCTCGGCGACACGCATGCTGCTCGATGCGGAACGCTCGGAACTGACGGCCTTGCGCGAGCAACTTGAACGTCAACGCGTCGAGTTCGAGTCACGTCAGAACGACATCGCTCAACGCACTGATGAGACACTGAAGAAGCAGGCTCAAGCAGCAGCGCGATTGGCGGAACTCGAAACGCGCGAGAAGCGGCTCGCTCAGCATGAAACTGAAATTACAGAGCGCGAACGCGAGCTTGCTCAACGTCGGCAGCAACTCGCTTCGCAAGCAGAAGGCTCTGAGGGCGACGCTCAAGAGCGAGCCTTTCATGAGGAGCAATTGCGGAAGCTCACGGACTCATTGCGTGAGCGCGAGAAGGCATTGCGCGAGCAAGCCGATCGTTACAACCGCGACATCGCTCAATGGCAAACGGAGCTTGAGTCGCAACGCAATCTGCTCGACGCACGATTGGCGGAAGCAACGCGCAAAGAAGAGTTCATCGCGACTCGAACGCGCGAGCTGACCGAACGCGAGCGGCAGTTGATGTCGGAGCTGAATAAGGTCGAGCGTCGCACGGTCGACTCGTCGGAGCATGAGCGCTGGCTGCTCGAGCAAGACAGCAAGCTGCAAGCTCAGCGGGACGAGATCGCCAATCGGCAGAGCGCATTGCAGAAGCAGCAAGAAGAGATCGAGAAGCGCCGCGCTGAATTCGAAGCTCAGCAGACGGCACTCGCGCGGCGCGAAGCGGAGCTTGAGGAGAGGGCTCGCCAATTGGCCGAGCAGCAAGCATCGACAACCGGCTCAGTCACGCTGCGCGAAGCGGATCTCAAGCAGCGTCAGAAGGATCTCGAAGCACAGAACGATGCGCTGCGGGCGCGCATTCAACGCGCTGACTCATTGGAGAAGCAACTCGTTGAAGAGAAGCTCGAACTCGAAAACGCGAAGCGCGCGTTCGAGCGATCGCGGCATGAGTGGGACGCGCAGATCAATCTCGATGCGTCACGTCTCGACGAGAAATCGCGCCGCATCTCAGAGGAACTCGAACGTCAGAAGCTCGAATACGAGACGCGACTGAAAGATGTCGCCGACAAAGAGCGATCGCTCGATGAGATTCGCCGTCAGGCGCTCGAGTCGGAGACGCGCATTCGCGCCGAAGCAGAAGCGGTCCGCGCGGAGCGAGATGCGCTGCGTCAGTTATCTGATCGCGTTTCGCAGACAGAGGACGGGCTTCGCGCCAATCAGCAGCAGCTTGCGAATGACGAGCGGAAGATCGCAGAGCAACGCACAACGCTCAGCCGCGAGCAGCAAGCACTCGTCGAGAAGCTCAATCAATTGGAGAACGATCGGCAGTCGTTCGCAGCCGAGAAGCAAGCTGTCGACATCGAACGCGGACGGCTGCTCGACTTGCAGAACCGTCTCGGCGAGTCCGAGCGCGAACTCGCTCTTCAACGGGAAGAGATTGCATCGCACGTGACTCGCGCTCGCAGTGAGCAAGACGCGATCGCTGCTTTGCGTCGAGAGGTCGAAGCGGCGAAAGCAGAGATCGACGAGCGGCAGATGCAGCTTGCTCAGCAAGAGATGCAGCTCGATCACGAACGCGAAGAGATCGATCAACGTCGCGAGCAGTACGTGAAGCAGCTTTCCGAGATCGACTCGGAGCGCGGCAAGCTCGATGAGAAGTCGCAGGCTTATCAGACGGCGCGCTCGGCGCTCGACGAGTATCACAACTCGTTGAAGGCTGACCGCGAGCGACTCGATCGCGATCGCAAGAAGCAGCAAGAGCTTCAAGCGTCGTTGCGTCAGCGCGACTCAGAACTGGAAACGCTCCGCTCGGAACTTGAAGAAGAGAAGCAGCGACTCGAAACCGAAGCGCAAGGCGTTGAGGCATTGAAGAAGGCGTTCGAGATTGAACGCGTCTCGTTGCAACAACTGAAGAACGAAGTTGAAGACGAGAAGTCACGCATCGGCACCGAGCGCGAACGCTTCGTCAATGAACGCACCGAAGCCGATCGCCTCGATGAAGAACTCCGCGAGCGACAGTTCCGCATTGAGCAACTCGAACATGAATGGGCTGATCGCGAGAAGGCGTTTCAACAGCAGCGGCAAACGCTCGAGTTCGATCAGCAAGCAATCTCGGCCTTACAGAATGAGATCGACGCCTCACGACTCAGCGTCGAAGAACGCGTGCAACTCTTTGCTGCGGAGCGAGCGGAGTTCGAGCAAGCACGGCAGGCATTCGAAGCAGAGACGGTCCGCATTCGTGAACTCGATTCGCAGATCACTCAGCTCAAAGCCGAAACCGAAGCCGGATGGGCGACGCTGCAAACGGAGCGGCAAGTCTTCGTTGACGAGCAGTCGCAACTCACTGCAAGGCTGCAAGCTGATCGTGCTGCGCTGACCGAGCAGACTTCGCAGTTCGAAGTCGAGCAGCAGCAGTTCGCTGCTTCGAAGCAGGAGTTCGAGACCGATTGTGCGCAACGCGAAGCAGCACTCGTTGCTGAGCAAACTCAACTCACTGCTGACCGCGAAGCACTCGTCGCTGATCGAGCGAGCGTGACGGCGGATCGCGATGCGCTCTCTGCTGCTCAAGCTCAGCTTGCTGCTGAGCAGTCATCGCTCGAGTCCGCTCGTGCGGTGCTGGCGAATGATCGCGCTCAGTTCGATGCCGACCGCGAGCGCTTCGATGCCGATGCCGAACGCTTGCAGGCTGAGCTTGCTCAACTGGAGCTCGACAAGCAGCAGAACGTCGCCACTCAGCAGCAGCTTGCCGAGCAAGAGGCCGCGCTCCGCGTGCGTGAAGCTCAGCTTGAGACCGAACGGCAACGTCTCGAAACCGAAGCCGCTCAACTGGCAACGCGCGAAGCCGAACTGAAGCTCGAACGCACGCGATTGCAGTCACTGCAACTGGAGTTGAAAGCGAATCGCGAAGAGCTCGATCTGCGCGAAGCTCAGCTTGAGAGCGAACGGCAACGCATCGAGTCGCAGCACGAGTTCCTCGAACAGAAGGAACGCGAGATCGATCAGTTGAAGCGGCAAGTTGAAGAGGAGCTTGCTGAAGCCGAGCAAGATCGAGCCGACGTCAAGCAGTTGCGTGAGCAGATCGTTGCTCAGCAAGGACAGCTCGAAACCGAGCGCGGCGAAGTCTCTGCCGAACGAGCGCGACTCGCGGTCGAGCAAGCAAAGGTCGAATCGCAGTACGCACGCATCGAAGCCGAGAAGACGCGCATCGAAGCGGATCTCGCGCGAGTGACGACGGAGCGTGCGGAAGTCGCTTCCGAGCGGCAGCACGTTGAGGCTCTGAAGAAAAAACTACAGTTGATGGAGACGCAGCTCGGCGAGACGAAGCAGTTTCTCAATGCCGATCGCGAAGCTCTGCATGCGCGCATTGAAGATTTGCAGAAGGAGCATGCCGAACTGCGCGATGAGCGCTTCAAGGTCGAGAATGGCAAAGTCCAATTGGCCGATCAGAGCGCGGCGTTCGCCGCGCGTGAAAAGGAATTGGGCGATCGGCTCGAGCAAACGCTTGCTGAGCTGCGCTTCGAGCGGAAGCTGCGCGACAAGGAACGACAGCGCGCCGCGGAACTCGAACAAAAGGTGCTGACCGGCGGCGGCGATCCGAACGAAGCACAGCGCGAACTCATCACCCGCGTTGAACGAGCATTGGCTGAAGCCGAGCAAGAGCGCGTGCAGCGCGACGAAGACCGGGTGCGAATGGTCGAGATGGAGAAGTCGCTGCTCTCAAACAATGCCGACATCGCTCAGTGGAAGGTGAAGCTCGCTCAAGATCAGGAGCGACTTCAGTCGTATCGCATCGGCGTTTCGAGTCGCGAAGACGAACTCACGTCGCTCGAAATGAAGCTCGCGCAAAAGGAGATGGAGCTACAACGACTGCGAGATGAGCTTGCTCTCGAACGGCAGCAAGTCTCATCAGAAATGGAAACGCTCGGCAGTGGGCGTGCTCGGCTGAAGACCGATTGGGAGCATCTGAGTTCTGAGCGCGACAAGCTCGTTTCTCAAAATCATGAAGTCAGTCTGCAAGCGAGGGATCTTGCAGAGCGACTCGAACGCACGATCGAAGAACTGCAATTGGAGCGACGGGCGCGCGAGTCCGATCGCGGTCGTTTGCGCGAGATCGAGACGCGCGTCGTCAGTGGCGAAGACACCGTGCTCAGCATGCAGCGGCAAGTCGAAGTCGAGCGTCGCAAGCTGCACGAGCGGCAGCGCCTGCTCGCTCGAAAAGAGCTTGAGATCCGCGGCGCAACGAAGTCGCTCGAAGCGAATCGCGACGGACTCAACTCACAACTCTCGATGCTGACCAACAAGATCGAAGGCTTGCTGTCGGAACGCTCAAAGCTCGATCAGCGCCGCGCCGAACTCTTGCAGGGAGCGAACGCGGGCGATGAAGAGGGCCTTAAGGCGCGGCTCGGACTGGCCTTTGAGGAACTTGAGTACGAGCAGCAAGCACGCGAACTCGAACGACAGCAGCTTGCGGCAATGGTCGCGAACTTCGGTCGCTTGCGCGAGCAGCTCAATCGCGAGCAACAAAAATTACTCGTCACACTGAAGCAGCTTTCGAACGAAGAGCTGACCGATGCCGAACTGGCTGCTCTTGATCCCGACAACCTCTTAGCGACCGATGACCGGGCGGCTCTTGAAGAGCGCGTCGAGAAGATCGAGGCCGAAGTCGAAGCCGTGCGAAGCGAGCGAGAAGCACTCGCGCAGCAGCGTGCTGACACTCAGCAAACGCTCGTCGAATTGGAACGCGAGACGATGCACCCCGGCGAAGACGGCGCGGTTGAAGACACCGGCGACGGCGAAGAAGGACTGTCTGAAGCCGAGCGAGCCGAGAAGGCAAAGAAGAAGCTCAAGAAGAAGGCTGAGAAGAAAGACGAAAAGAAGGCTGAGAAGCCGGACGAGTCCGACGATGCTTCAGAGCCAGTGCCGGTCGAGCAACTGACTGCTGCCGCGAAGGAAGCCGGTGACGATGAGAGCGCGCAAGTCGCAGCCTTCCGCAACCTGTTGGCGGGAATGTTCGGCATCAAGAACGACGAGAACGGTGCTCAAACTCCCGCACCGGGTTCGCTCGCTGAAGTAGGCGCTCCGACTACGGCAAGCGAAGCGGGGCAAGCAACTACGGCGTCGACTGAGGCGGGGGCCGTGCCTGTCAACGCGGAAGTGGTCGATACCGCAAAGCCGAATGGTGCTGATGCCGCAGCACCTCAAAGTGCCGCTCAGCAAGAAGACGAAGCGCGACGCATCAAGAGTCGGACAAAGGCGCAGCGAATGGCGATCACATCGTTGCGCGAGGTCGCGAACATGTCGGCACGCACTGCGGTTGCTGAGCACTCGCGTCGCAAGCTGAAGAACAAGATGTGGCGCGACGGCCTCTTCGCGCTCGTCGCGTTCGTGATGGGCGGCATGTATTTGCTCGGCGACTTCACGGCCGCGATCTCATGGCGCACTTACGGCTGGGTCGCGCTCGTCGTCGGCGTCGTTGCGATCGTCGAGATGCTCCGCACCTTCATTCGATGGCGTCGCACGAACTCGATGAAGAAGTCCTCCGCGCCGCGTGCCTCATCACTCGACGATCGAATCGACCGCTTCGCACAAGGAGAAGACGTCGAGTCCCCGCCCCCCGCGCGTCCGCCGTACTCGCAGCACCCCGAGCAAATGCTGGAAGAAGCGCTGAACTCCGCGCGCAGAGAGTCCCCGTAGATCGGGACTTCATCTCGAGCGGCGGGATGAGGTTCTCAAACAAGGAGCGGGAACGCCGTCAAGCTTCGGTGTGCAGCAAGCGTCAATGTCGGATCGGCCGAGAGAGAGCGAGCGACGTACGGCGAGCGGCAAACTGAGTTCATACAGGTACGACGGACTTGCAGTCCGTCGCGCCCGACCTTCGACGGACTACAAGTCCGTCGTACAAGAATTGACCGGTAGGTTCTCGACTTCCGCTCACCTAAGCACCGAGTTCCAAACTCACGCAAGCTCGCAATGCCGAGCCGAACAACGGCGAGGACTCCGACAGGCGAGCTGTAAGAACGATTCCAGCGCCTGCATCAATCCCTTGATCTTGCTCCTGAGACGCTACTTCTTCCGAAGAGCGATGCGATGTAGCGCCAATAGCATCGAGAGCTTCCGCGTTCTCCAACAGACCATGGCACGCTTAAGTTGGTGCCTATGGGGATGCACGGCTTCATGCCGTCTTGATGTTCGCGATCCCGATGACTTCGCGATGAAAGCTGTAGACGCGACTGGCTTCGGGACGCGGGGCGAGATGCCAAATCCAACGTTGACCCGGCCATGAAATCGGCACGTCGTAGATGGCGCTGTGCGAGTCGACGACGTTGCCGTCTTTCAGTTTCAGCCGCTGTATGTCGGTGACGAGCGTCACCACTCCGGCAAATCGCTGCAGGTAGCTCAGATGCTCGCGGATGAGTGCTGCGCCGAGTTTGTCTCGCAGTGCAACGTCGTAGTTGCCGAGCTTCCTCAGGAACGTTGTCGGGATATGCGGCAGTTGAGACAGCAGATTCACTGACGCAACGAAGTCGACTTCGGGGTCATCTAGAAACAGTGTCGAATGGCAACTCGGTAGCGGCGTCTTTGAGAAGGGAGTCAGCTTCGAGATCTCTTCAACCACTCCCGTTACATCGGCGGCAACGAGCGTCACGTTCTGAAACTTCCTCGCGATGTTCCGTGCCCTCATCGGATGCACGAGATCGACGAGAATCACTTCTCGAAACGCACCGGCCAGTTCTCCGAGCGGAATGTCGTAAAGCATGCCGGAGCCAAAAATCACCGCCTTACGCCGCTGCGAGCACTGCTGAATTCCGTCTCGGATGATCGCCATCGTCTGCGTGAGATGAGGATCCCACGCTTTGCGACAACGCCGGTAGCGCACCTTGATCCCGAGCAACTCGCTGAGAAATCCCATCTTCCGCAAGTGCTTCGGACACGGCGTGAGGAAGTACTCAATCATCTCCCAAAACATGCTGACCTCAGTCTCTGCAGATCATCTCGAAGGCAAGTGCGATAGGCGGATAGGAACTCAATGCAGCGTCGTTGTAGCCGAAGTCGAAACAAGTTTGTCCGGCACTGCGACGAAGCCGGCGTCTTTTCTCCGCAGAGCAGGGCCGTTAAGTCACTTGAGTCTGAGGATCGAGAGTTTCGCGTCACGTTTTGTGGTCGCCTTTCGCTCTGTGAAAGTGCGTCTTGAAACGCGTCTCGGTAAGTGAGGCGTCTATTCGTGAGAATGCTGCAAAAAAAAAAAGACGCTCTTTCGCGGAGCGAAAGGCGACCATTGATTTGAGAGGGGCCAACTCGCAGGCCCTTTTCAGCAACTCGATCTCTCGGGGGCGATCTGTCTTTGACGGGGTTTCGGACCCTCATTGAAAACCGCATCCCGCTGAGGCTCGGGATGGAATCCCAAGCTACTTTTCTGAAGTAAGTCAGTCTCATTACATGTAACGCGTATTGCACTTCTGTCGTTGCCGGCTGATGCACTCCTTTCGGCGACGCTTATTGAGTCCACTCTGTGTCCGAGCATCCTCAAGCCAATCGTCGTGACTTCTTGACCGGGCGCAGCTTGCAGGCCGAGGTCGAGCAACGCGCTCGGCAAGCGGGCGATGCGTTGCTCGACGCCACTGAGCAGCGACCGACTCCGACCTCCGGGCCGCATGTCAGACTTAGTACGCGGGCAATGGCGTGCGAGTTCTATGTCATGCTGAATGCTGGATTGCAGAGTGCTGTCGAAACATGGCATGCGTCCGACGCTCTTGATGTTGTGCATCGCATGGAAGACTTGATGACGGTCTATCGCGAGCACAGTCCGCTGATCGACCTCAATCGTCGCGCGGCGAACGAAGCTGTCGAAGTCGATGCGGTGCTGTTTGAGGTACTGCAATTAGCATTACAGCTTGCTCGCGAAACGGACGGAGCATTCGACCCGACGGCGATGCCGCTTGTGCGTCTTTGGCGGCAAGCACGATCAGAGAACCGCATTCCGACTCAGTGTGAGATTGACTTCGCTCGCACGCAGATGGGGTTTGAGCAAGTGCGGCTCGATGCAGAGCAGAAGGCGGTGCGCTTCGATCGCCCGGGCATTGAGGTGCAGCTCAATGCGATCGGTAAGGGCTTTGCTCTCGATCAAGCGGCGACCGTGCTGCGTGAGCAAGCGATTGCCAATTGGCTGCTGCACGGCGGACATAGCAGCGTGCTCGCTCAAGGAGATCACTTCGGACAAGGCGGATGGCCGGTCGGGATTCGCAATCCTCTGTTTCCCGAGGAGCAGCTTGCGACGGTGCTTCTCAAAGATGAGGCAATGGGCACGAGCGGCAACTCGGTGCAATTTTTTCGGTGGCAGGGGCGTCGCTTCGGACACATTTTGGATCCGAGAACGGGATGGCCGGCGGAATCATTGTTACAAGCAACGGTGCTTGCCCCGACCTCAGCAGAGGCCGATGCACTCTCGACGGCGTTTTTTGTTATGGGACTCGAAAAGGCTCGGGGGCTTTGCCAGAATCGCCCCGCGATCAAGGCTCTGCTGATCCCTTACCCGCGCTCAGGCCGCATCCTTGAGCCAGTGAATTGTGGAATTTCAGCAGATCAGCTTTTCTTCGCGCCTTCCTCAAACGTCGTGCCTGCGGGTGCGATCCCGCCCTGAGGTCGAGCTGACCTTTCCCGCCTTCGTTCTGATCCTCTGAGTGAAGGCTGACTCGCTTCCTGTTCCTTCCCGAAATGTTTCGCGGCCTGCGCGAAGCTCGTCGGATTACCTGTTGGAGATTTTGAGTGAGCAACCCGCACCGCTTTCCGACCGCAGCAGTTCTCTTGATTGTGTTGCTGCGAATGTCGATCGGCTGGCAGTTCTTGTATGAGGGATTGTGGAAGATCGACTCGCTGTCGACCGCGAAACCATGGACCGCCGAGGGCTATCTAAAGAACGCTGCGGGACCGTTTCGCGATCACTTCCGCAACATGACCGGTGATCCCGACGACTTGAATTGGCTCGATGTCGACAAGATGTCGGCCAAATGGGATGCGTGGCGCGAGAAGTTCATCGCTCACTATCAACTCGACGAAAAGCAGGTCGCGCGACTCAACGATTTGTTGGACGGCCCCTCTGAGTTCAAAGTCGAACTCGCGGCGCTTCCGGCTGGAGTTGAGATCAAAGGTTCGCTCGCAAAGGTTGTGAAGTTCGACGCGAAGGCGAAGCGACTCAGTTGCTCGGGCGAGATGCGAATGATTCCCGCCGAGCGTGAGTCGTTGCTCAAACTGGCTTCCGGCGAGGACGCGGCTTCGGTCGCTTATCGCAAGGCGGTTGTCGATCTCTACAAGCGAGCGACCGCGAAGCTGTCCTACAAGCAGCAATTGAAAGCGTCATTGCTCGGCGATCCGGACCGCGCCGGCGTGACGAATGAAGCTCAGAAGGGCACGGTCGATGAGCATCGAATGGGTGACATCGAACTCTATAAGGCTCAGGTCGAGCGCTATAACCGCAACCTCGCTTCAGCAAAGCAGGACTTCAATCACGAGCATCTCAAGCGGCAGTTCAGCGAGTTGCAGGAGTTGAAGGCGAAGGTCATCGGCCCGGTGCGTTCGATGGAAGCATCGCTCAAGGAAGATGCCGGCAAGTTGTTGTCGCTCGATCAACGACAACTGGGCCCAGTGGTTTTGGCGAGCCCCGTTGAGTCGATCAATAATCAAACGATCGTTGGACTGACGGCGATCGGCATTTGCTTGATCTTCGGTTTGCTCACTCGACCGGCAGCGGCAGCAGGAGCATTCATGCTCGTGATGTTCTACTTGCCGATGCCTCCGTGGCCCGGAGTGCCCGAGGCGCCCGGTCCCGAGCACAGCTTCATCATCAACAAGAACATCATCGAAGCGCTCGGGTTGCTCGTTGTTGCGGCATTGCCGACGGGCCAGTGGTTCGGAGTGGACTCGTTGCTCTTCCGCTTCTGCTGCCGCAAGAAAGCCTGCTGCGGCGGTAAGTGCGAGACGCCAACGGGGACACCGGCTGCGGGTTTGCAACCGGGAGCAAGCTCATAGGACGGATAGGACTTATGAGACACATAGGACGAACACAGAAGACACAAAGCGGCCGACAGTCGCCCCCTAATTACTAACGACTAATTACCAATTACTAACCCAGCGCAGTTCAATTCCATCGAGGACACAAATCATGCCACTTCATCTCACGCCCGAGCAGAAGCAGATCGGCAAAGACAACTTCAATGATGCCGTCGGACTGAATCGGCGGTCGTTCCTGAAGGGGGCCGCTGCGGCAACGGCGGGACTCGGCGCGACTTACTTCTCTTATGACAAACTCAAAGGTGAGCCGGTCCGCGTCGGTTGGATTGGCTGCGGCGACGAAGGCAGCGTGCTGCTGACTCAGCATCCGCCGGAGTACATGGACATCGTCGCGATCGCTGACTTGCGACCGTCGAACCGCGAGCGAGCGTTTGTGGGCGACGGCAACGAGCATCGCGTCGGCTTGATCAAGAAGCTCGGCGAAGCGAAGTGCAAGAAGATCAAGCGCTACGAGAATCACAAAGAGTTGCTCGCCGACCCGACCATCGAAGCGGTCGTCGTTGCGGTGCCACTCAATCAGCACATGCAAGTCACGATCGACGCACTCCGCGCCGGAAAGCATGTGCTCTGCGAGAAGCTGATGGCGAAGACCATTGCGCAGTGCAAAGAGATGATCAAAGCCCAAAAAGAGACGGGCAAACTGCTGACCGTCGGACATCAGCGGCACTACTCGGTGCTGTATGACAACGCCAATGACCTCATCCGTCGCGGCCTGCTCGGGGACATCAAGTTCATTCGAGCCCAGTGGCATCGCAACAACAGCTTCCCCGGTCGCGATAGCTGGCGCAAGTACCCGGATCAGACTCCGAAAGTCGACCGTGATGCGCTCGATAACGGCAAGTACGACTTGCCGGGATTCGGCTACAAAGATCTGCGACAGCTCATCGATTGGCGTCTCTATAACGAGACCGGCGGCGGCTTGATGGCCGAACTCGGCAGCCATCAGCTTGATGCGTCGAGCATCTTCTTGGGCAAGGTGAAGCCGCTCGCAGTCAGTGGCTACGGCGGACGCAACTTCTATGGAGTGAAGGGCGTCGGCTCGAAGGACAAGCAAGAAGACAATCGCGAGATCTTCGATCACGTCTACACGACGTTCGAATTCCCCGGTGCTCATTACTACGAGCGAGACGATGCCGGAAAGATTGTGGTCCGCGACGGCAAGCCCGTTGTGTATTCACCGGACGACATCGTCATCGTCACGTACTCGTCGATTAACACGAACCGCTTCGAGCCTTATGGCGAGACCGTCTTCGGCAGCAGAGGCACGCTGCTGATGGTTGAAGAGCAAGAAGCGTTGCTCTTCAAAGAGGCGAGCCCAACAACCGGCGGCGGCGGTCCCGAGCAACGTCTGCACGTCATCAGCGAAGGCAACGACGAGCCCGTGCTGCAAGCGAGCCCGAGTCTTGCTCCTTCTGCCAATGCAGCGAACGCAGCCGGAGTGCATTCAAAGGTCAGCCGCGGCTACACGGAAGAAATGGAGCATCTCGCGTTCTGCATCCGCAACCCGGAAGAAGCGAAGTCGCTGCGTTGCACCGGTCCCGTCGCAATGGCCGACGCGATCATGGCGCTGACCTCGAACATCGCGATGACTCAACGCCGCCGCATCGAGTTCAAGCCGGAATGGTTCGATCCCGAGAGCAGCGCGAATCCGGAAGACGACACGAAGCTGGCTTAATCTTGGAGTGCTCCGGCTCGACGGAGCCCTCCGACTGAGCGGCGCAGCGTCCTCAACAACAAGAGGACCGCGCCGCCAGAGTCGACTTTGGCAGTGCATCCTTTGCTGGGATTTCACTGGCGACCGAGTCGACTCTTTGGACAACCGCAGTGCCGACGAGTCGGAGTGCTCCGTCAAGCCGGAGCACTCCAAGGAAGTCCTTCTCGCATGCCGCAAGCTGAGTGATTCGCAATTAAGGGCACCCTAATGGATAACGTTTTTTCGCAGGCCGTAATGGTGAACCTCAACATGACGCTGATGGCAGCGATCTTTGTGGTGCTGATCTTTCGCCCTGACCGAATTGCGAATTTGCAATTGCTCAAATTTGGATGCGTTCTCTTTGCGATCTCGCTCTGTGCTCCCGTCCTGAGTCAGTTTTCTACCTCTGACCCGCAGCCCACAAACAAAATGGTACTTCAACTGTTTCCCAACACGATTGGGTCACGATTTTCGGCGTTGGTGCAATTCGGCACCTTTGTAGCCGCGTTTCTAATGAGCGTGTTCGCATTGATGCCGCGTTCGGATTAGACGAGTGGCAATGCACCTTTTGGAGGCATCATGGGACGTTGGCCCGATAGTTCGCGATCAACGCTGACGACAGCCGTCATCATGTTCGTGCTGTTTCCGCTGCTGGCCGCGGTCGCATGGTGGTACGTGCGCGGCTAGCGACGCTGAGCTGATAAGGGACGGTCGAGAAATAGGTTCCCGGTTCTGCGTCGCGTAGGTTGGACGCCTACGTCCGACAGCGACGCAGCACGGACGTAGGCGTCCATGCTACGACTCAACGCAATAGGACCGGACGGGCCGCAGCTTCCGCTCGATCTGCCTCATGCGAGCGCGGCACTGATGCCGTCGATGATCCTTTCGAGGCTGCCCGGTGCGACGTGCGCGACTTCGACTTGATAGAGCGTCTTGTCATACGCCTCGCGGGTCGGCACGTAGCTCGCAATCGCTCCATTGGCGAGCGTCATGAAGATCAGCGTGCGGTCGGGGAAGCGACGGTGTAGTTCAGATTGCACGGCATAGTACGGCTCGCCGTCGAGCGAGATCCATGTCGCGTCGCCGATGTCCCAAATCTCGACGAGGTAAGGAAACTTACCCGGCGGCAGCGGCTGAATGCGCTCGATCAAACGCCGCTTGCGTTCGATCAACGCACGCAAGCGAGCGACCTCTGCGGCGTCTCCGCGTGCGGCTGCGGCTTGCTCGGCAGCAGACAGTTGCGGCATCTCGTTTTGCACGTTGGCCACTGTCGGCAAGCTCGGCAGATAGTCGAGCAGCACTTCGATTCGTCGCATCTGAAAACGTCCGGCCTGCGCAGCATGCTCGTCCGTCTGAGGCCGATAGCGCCAGTCTCCGAGCGTCGCTCCCGAGAACACTGGCCCGATGTAATGAAAATCACAAGCAGCGGGCGGCATCGCAGCGAGAGCTTGCAATGCTGCATAGCCGACTTGCTGACCGTTGCGATCGGCGACCGAAACGTCGCCGACATAGTCCTCGCGCGGCCCGATCTCTCCGCATGGAGCGAGCGTGAAGATGCAGGGAGCTTTCGTTGCAGCCTCGACGGTCTCACGCAGCGCCCCGATGTAGTCCGGGCTGACGAGAGTGTTCTCCCAGGCGAGCGTTGTCGGATGGCACGGGTAGTTGACCAGTGTCGCAACATGCTTGCCGTCAAAGTTCGTTGCTCGAATGGTCTTCACGGGCAGCGGCCATTCGATGTCGGGATTGAAGCCGCACACGAAGATGCCGGCCGCCTCATCAAAGGCGTCTCGATGATGCCCCATCCGGCAATCGACTGAGCCGTAAGTCAGAGTCACCGGCTGCACGGTCTTGATCGCAGAGTTGACGACCTCAGCAATGCGGCCGGGCAGCGCATCGAGATACGGACCAATCAAATCACCGCCGGGGAAGTGAGAACGCTCGCGCGTGAGTAGTCCTGCTCCGTGCGTATGCGAGAACAAGATCGTCAGTCGCTCGGGCGGCAGCTTGAGCAACTCGCACGTGCGACGTCGGAGCTCGCTCATCTCCGGCGGTCGGAACATGCAGTGATCGAGCATCGCAAACACATGCCGCTGACTCGCATCTGCGGACTCGATGATGACCGCATCCGCAAAGAGTGGCCGATGAATGCCGGTCGAACGCTCATGCTTCGCCGCTCCCCACATGCGGTGATACATGCCGACCGGCGGAGTGATCTCCGTCCGAGCGACTCCCAATCGGCAGCGTGACGTCGGCGTCGGAATGAACGTTGTCTTCATGAGTGGTCCCGTGCGTGATTCGTGTCAGACGATTGTCGCCTTTCGCGGAGAGGCTGTGATCTTTTCGTAGCATGGACTTCCAGTCCGTGCTCTTTCTCGGGAAATAAGTACCGGCTGGAAGCCGATGCTACGAATGCGTCACAGCCTCGGAGCTAGCGGCGACATTGAAGTGACATCACGCTCGCTCGTCACGAGCGACGAACTCAACGTCCCGATAGATCTCAGCGAACGGCACGACGCAGCCGACTGCCGGAATCTCCAGCACCGCATCGGCACCCGATAATGGCAGCATCAACCATGCGATTCCGTCCTGCTGTCGCTGATAGCTGTCGACGCGGAAGCCGTCTTGCGAGATCAACACGTACTGCCGCAGTGAGGGTAATTCTCGATACAGGTCGAACTTCCGCGTGCGGTCGTAGTTCTGCGTCGACTCAGACAGCACTTCGACAATCACCTGAGGGTTGAGCAGCGTGATGCGTTCTTCGTCTTCAAACTCGATCGGCGGGCAAGCGACGACCGAATCGGGATAGGTATAGAGCCCATTGGCTGCGACCTTGACCCGCATGTCACTGGAGTAAGCCCGGCATCCCTGACCGCGAAGTCGTTCGCGCAGAGCAAAGGTGATGTTGTCCGCGATCAAGTTGTGAGCTTCCGACGCTCCCGCCATCGCGAAGACTTCGCCGCGATAGAACTCATGTCGCACCTCAGATACGCGCTCGCGAGCGAGGTACTCTTGCGGTGTCAGTTTCAGTTGAGCCTTTTCGATCGCAGTCATGAGGGCCTCATTCCGAATTGAACTCGACTCGTTCATAGATCTCGGCGAGCGACAGTTCGATGCCGATTTCCGGCAGCGGAATCGTCGCATCGAGTCCGTTGTAGATCTCATGTTCGATGTCCGAGTTGATCCGTCGAAAGACGAGCACGCTGGGGCAATCGTCGGCGAGGAGCAAGTAAGTCATCACAGACGGAATCGAGAAGTAGCGATCGAACTTTCCAACGACATCGGTGCGCCGAGTCGTCTTCGACATCACTTCGGCCATCACGATCGGCGCATCGTCAACGGGATCGACGGAGGGCTTGCTCGTCCCGCTTACTCGCACATCGGGACGGTAGAAGCACAACCAGAAGTCAGACTCCATTCGCAGCAATGTATTAGTCGTTACAGATCGCGGCGACGACTTCTTCACCTGCGCATCAAGTAGCCCCCAAAGATTCGCGACGATCGTGCGATGCGCCGGATAATCAGGCAGCGGGCAAACGTAACCCCCGTGATACTCGCTCTTGCTCGATGCTTTGAGTTCTCTTGCGAGGAAGTCTTCGGGGGAAATGTCGGACGCAGTCGGAATGACGTACTCGTCATCGGCATGCATTCGAAACATGAACCCGTTGGCGTACTCGCTCTTGTACTCAGCGACTTCTTCGCGCGCGAGGTACTCCTCGGGCGAGATGTATTCCAATTGCTTATGTCGCGGCATCTGTCGGCTCTTCCTTTGGATTCACGACTGCCTTCGTGATCTCGGGCATGAACTCAATCGCTTCATAGACATCGGCGAGCGGCAAGCTCGCCTCGATTTCTGGAAGACCGATGATCGCATCGAGCCCCTCGTAGATCTCGACGTCAAAATCGCTGCCGTCTTGGCGCCGTCTCCAAAGCCGAACCAATGGACGGTCCTGTTCGACATGTAGCAACACCTTCAAGCTCGGCAGACTGAGGTAGTCTTCTCGTTTCTCGTCGTCATCGAAATCGCGCGTCGATTTGGAGAGCACCTCCACAATGACGACCGGCGCACTTTGAAAGGAATCGGTCGCGGGATTGCGATCGCAGACGATCGAAAGATCCGGGTAATAGGCCCGAGTGCGAGTAGGCAACGGGATGAGGATCTTCGTGGCGGACGTAAATGGCCGGCATCGCTTTCCGTGTAATTGTCCCCCCAGTCTGATGGTGATGTTGGCGGCGATCGCGCTATGAGCATTGGTGCCGCCCGACATCGCATAGACGTAGCCGTCGACATACTCGTGCTTCACAGACGAGATGAGTTCACCGGCGAGGTAGTCTTCGACAGAGATCGGCTTTGCTTTTTCAACTGCTGACATGAGTGACTCCTAACAGACTCATTCCTGTGCCGTAGCTTGGGATTCCATCCCGAGCCGCAGCGGGATTCCCCGTCCTTCCGTTCAAACAACTTCGCCGTCACGAGTTGCCTTGATGCGAAACGCATTCAACACACCGCAATCAGCCGGCATTGTCGAGTAGCTCGGGATTCCATCCCGAGCCGCAGCGGGATTCCCCGTCCTTCCGTCAAACGACATCGCCGTCACGAGTGGCGTTTGATGCGAAACGCATTCAACACACCGCAATCAGCCGGCATTGTCGAGTAGCTCGGGATTCCATCCCGAGCCGCAGCGGGATTCCCCGTCCTTCCGTCAAACGACATCGCCGTCACGAGTGGCGTTGGATGCGAAACGCATGCAACACACCGCAATCCGACGGCATTGTCGAGTAGCTTGGGATTCCATCCCGAGCGGCAGCGGGATTCCCCGTCCTTCCGTCAAACGACATCGCCGTCACGAGTTGCCTTGATGCAAGACCTAACGGCCACAGCCAATTCTGACGGCATTGTCGTTCATCATTAGAGAGCCTCATCCCGCTGCGGCTCGGGATGGAATCCCAAGCTACTTTGGGGCCAACTGGTTGATGATCAACTCGACGGACTCAAGCTGCTTCTTCAAGCCGGCCAGTGCTTCCTTCGTTTGAGTGACCACTGCTTCCGGAGCGCGGGCCACGAAGCTTTCGTTCGAGAGTTTGGCTTCGTGGCCTCGGATGAAGTTGCGGATCTTCTCGGCTTCTTTGAGCTGTCGTTCGTACTCGGCTTTCACGTCGATCAAGCCTTCGAGCGGCACGTAGCCGTCAGCGTCGGTCAAGGTGAAGCTCGCGGAAGCGGTCGGGCGTTCGACTTCGGCTCCGGCGGCGGCGAGCACTGCTTTCGCGAGGTTGTCGAATTGGTCCGCGCAGTCGGTCATCTCGGACGCGACTCCGGCGGTGCATTTCAGGTGCAGCTTGATCGGCTCGGTAGGACTGATGTTGTAGACCGCGCGGATGTTGCGCACCGCGATCACCGTCTCTTGCAGACGATTGAAACGCGCTTCGAGCTTTTCGTCATGTAACGATGATGACAGGCTCGGCCACAGCGCGATCATCACGCTCTTCGCAGCCTCGGTCGGTTCGAAGAGTCCGCGCGTCGGTGCGATCTCATTGAGTCGCTGCCATAGCTCTTCGCAAATGAATGGAGCGAACGGCTGCAAGAGACGGATCAAGTTGTCGAGCACGCCGACGAGCACGCGCTGAGCGACCGGGCGATGCTCGGCCGATCGCAAACGCGGCTTGATCATTTCGAGATACCAGTCGCAGAACTCGTTCCATGTGAAGTCGCGCAACGCTCGTGTCGCTTGATCGAACTGATAGCGATCGAGCAGCGCGGTCACTTCAGCGACCGTCTTTGAAAGGCGGCTCAGCACCCAACGATCTTCCATTCGCAAGTCGGACTCGGTGACTGCCCCCGGCGTAAAACCTTCGAGGTTCATGATCGCGAACCGCGCGGCGTTCCAGAACTTGTTGCAGAAGTTGCGACCGTACTCGAAGCGTTCGCTGACCATCTTCGCGACGGGCTCGCCGGGATCGGCTTCGTATTGCGGCGTCGAAAACTGCGACGTCTTCTTGCACTTCGCATTCGGGCAAGTGAGTCGCGGCTTATCGGACGAACCGCGCAGCTTCGTCTTGAGCGTCGCGGGTTTGACCATCACGCCATCGTCATCCAGCACTTGCGGCACGAGCGTCTGACAGTGCGGGCATTCGTAAGCCATCGGCAAGCGCACGTCCTGAGTCTCGCCCGCGAACGAGGCGATCGTGAAGCGAATGGCGTCGGTGCCGTAGCGATCAATGAGATCAACCGGGTCGCAGCCATTGCCCTTCGACTTCGACATCGTTTGCCCGAAGCCATCCAAAATCTTCGGATGCACATGCACATGCTGAAACGGCACGTCGCCCATGTTGTAGAGCCCGGTGAGGACCATCCTCGCGACCCACAACGTGATGATGTCGCGCGACGTGATGAGGACGTTGCCGGGGTAGAAGTAGTCGAGGGCTGAGGGGCGAGAGGCAAGGGGCGAGGGACTCGCACTCAAATCGTCGCCGACGAGTGGTGCGTTCTTATCGGGCCAACCGAGCGTTGCATGCGGCCACAGCGCAGAGCTGAACCATGTATCGAGCACGTCTTCGTCTTGCTCGAAACCCGCAGCCGCAAGTTGCTTCTCGATGTCCTCATGACCCGCATCGACGCAAACGAGCAAGAGCTTTTCATCCGGCGTCTTACCTTCCGCGAAGCAGGCAAAGGCAACGTCGGAGTACTCCGCAGCCAGTGCAATCGAACCGTCCGAGCGCGCTTGTGCCCCGAGCGGCGCGAGAGCAGACAACAACCCCTCGCCGCTTGCCCCTGCCCCCTCGGCCTTCTTCCAAACCGGAATGCGATGTCCCCACCAAAGCTGCCGGCTGATGCACCAGTCGCGTTTCTCGCCGAGCCAATCCATGTAGGTGCTCGTGTAGCGCGACGGGAAGAAACGCACTTTCTTCTCAGTCACGGCGTTCATCGCCATCTGAGCAAGCCCCGGTCGTCCGTCGTCGTGATCGGTCATCTTCACGAACCACTGCGCCGACAAATACGGCTCGACGGCGGTCTTTGAACGGTCGCTGTGCGCGAGCTCGATCTTGCGATCCTCGACCTTCACGAAGTGCCCGAGGAACGTCATGTCTTCAACAATTTTCTTGCGAGCCACGAAACGATCGAGGTCAACGTACTCGCTGAACTCGCCGCTGTTCTCGTTAATCGTTCCATCTGGGTTGAGGATGTTGATCATCGGCAAGCCATTACGCAGACCGCACGCATAGTCGTTCGGGTCATGTGCCGGAGTGACCTTCACGCAGCCCGTGCCGAGCTCTTTCTTCGCTAACAGCGCGTCGGCGATGATCGGAATGAGGCGGCCATTCAGCGGAATGCGAACCAACTTGCCGATGAGATGCTGATACCGCTCGTCGGTCGGATGCACGCAGACGGCGGTATCACCCAGCATTGTTTCCGGGCGCGTCGTCGAGAACTGAATCAGTTCTCCGGTGAGGTCTCCGCTTTCGTTTGCGACCGGATAAGAAAACGTCCAAAAGTGGCCGTCGACTTCCTCATGAAAGACTTCGTCATCGGCGACAGCGGTCTGCAAGAACGTGTCCCAATTCACGAGCCGCTTGCCGCGATAGATCAAGCCGTCCTTAAAGAATTGGAAGAACGTCCGACGCACGGCCTTTGAACACACTTCGTCGAGCGTGAAGCGGACTCGTCGCCAATCGCAACTGGCTCCGATGCCTTTGAGCTGATTGAGAATGCGTTGCTCGTAAGTGTCCTTCCAACGCCAGATGCGGCGCACGAGCGCGTCGCGGCCAACGTCGTGCCGAGTCAGCCCTTCCTCTTCAAACATGCGTCGTTCAACGACCGCTTGAGTCGCAATGCCCGCGTGATCGGTGCCGGGCATCCAAAGAGCCTCATAACCCTGCATGCGGCGATAGCGCGTGATGAGGTCCTGCAACGTCCCATTCAGAGCATGTCCCATATGCAGTGCCCCGGTGACATTGGGCAGCGGGATCATGATGGTGTGCGGCTTCTTGTTGGGATTGGGGTCGGCATTGAAGAAGCCGTTGTCTTCCCAAAACTTGAACCAACGGGCTTGAGCTTCCTTCGGCTGATACTGCTTCGCGAGTTCGGTCGTCATGTTGTCCTTGAGTGTGCAAAACGAGAGAGCGGGATGAGTCCCGCGTGAGTAGTGCTGAGGCGACATCGGCTCGTCGCCATTGTGAGTTTGTAGTTTGAGCAATCCGAAGATGCAGTTTTCGAGGCGAGAAGAATGGCAGCGCGAGCCGACCGGCACGAGGCAACGAGGTAGCTTGGGATTCCATCCCGAGCCGCAGCGGGATGAGGCTTTCCTAAGACAAACGACAACGC
>CAZNMS010000112.1:0-10794 GCA_964573505.1 uncultured Planctomycetaceae bacterium
TTGTTGGTCGAGTCCTGCGTGACTCCCCGAAATCTGACGATTTCGGCTACTTCAAGATCCTTAACGGCGTTGACTGCCGATGCTGCAACGTTGCTAAAGCAGCACCGTGCATCACTCACACACGGAGACACTTGAAATGGCAGAAGCCGAAGCCGGAGCGGGCGGGACGCTCGATACACAACTGCGATTGCTGCTCGATCAATTGCCCGTTGTGTTATGGGCGGTCGATCGCGATCTGCGCTTCACGATGTCTGAGGGCAACGGCCTAAGGTCGCTCGGCTTGCAGCCGGGGCAAGTTGTCGGGCTCACGCTGTATGAATTCTTCCAGACGACGGATCCCGAGCACGAATCAATTCGTCGGCATCTGCAAGCGAGTCGCGGGGAGTCGATCGAATACGAGACATGTTGGCTCGATCGCGAGTTTCAATGCCGTCTCGAACCTCGCCGCAATGAGCGCGGAGAAATCGTCGGTTGCTGGGGCTGCGCACTGGATGTCACCGAACGACGGCAAGCTGAGCGAGCCGGTCGGCAATCTGAATTACAGCGTCAAGCAGTGACGGAGAACGTGCCGGCGTTTCTGCTGCTGATCGATGCCGACGGGCGGATTCATTACATCAACCGCACTCAACCCGGTGAGCGTCGCGAGGACGTCATTGACCGGACTGTCTATGACTACCTGCCGAAAGAGATTGCGGTTGAACTTCGTCCGAAGCTCGCGCGGTTGTTTACGACTCAAGAGCCGTTTGAATACGAATCGACCAGTGAAAGTCCCGTCGGTTTCGTGCGGACGTACCAATCACGCGTCATTCCGTTTCCCTCAGCCGACGCACCGCCTTTGGCGCTCATGATCGCCACTGACATCACCGAAGCTCGTCAGGCCGAGAACACCATTGCCGCTCAGCAAGCAAAGCTGCTGCATGTCGCGCGGCTATCGACAATGGGGCAAATGGTTGCGGCCTTCTCGCATGAAGTGACTCAGCCTCTTTCAGCGATCGCGAACTTCGCCGGCACGTGCTTGTTTTTGCTAGAGCAAGACCCGCAAGCCGATCCGCGCTTTGTGCGCTATCTCACTTCGATCTCCGAGCAAGCAACGCGAGCCGGCAGCATCATCTCGACGATGCGCGCGTTCGCGAGACGCGGTCAACTGCCGCAGGTCGAGACGGATTTGAGTGACCTCATCTCATCGGGGGTGACACTCATCACCAGCGAAATGCGATCAAGGCATATCGCCTTACGGGTCGCATTGTCGCCAACTCCGCTGAAGGTGCGGGTTGATCCGGTGCAGATTCAGCAGGTTCTCATCAACATCATCAAGAATGCGTGCGACGCGATTGAGTCCGTGCCGAATGCGACTCGTGAAGTGCAGTTGCGTTCGTCGTGTGAGGACGATCGCGCGATCATTGAAGTCATCGATCACGGGCCGGGGCTGAGTGACGAAGTGGCGGCCAATTTGTTCTCACCGTTCTTCACCACTAAGGCCGACGGAATGGGACTCGGCCTTTCAATCTGTCAGGACATCGTTGCGTCGCATCAAGGCACGCTCGAAGCAAGGAATCATGTTGATGGCGGAGCATGTTTCAGGATCACTCTCCCAATTCTCGAATCCTCAATCGACGGAGGACGCAATCACGGGACCGACAATCTTTCTGATTGACGATGATCAGCCGGTGCTCGACTCGCTCGTCGAGCTTGTCTCGGCAGCAGGCTTTCATGCTCAGCCGTTTTCTTCCGCCGAAGAGTTTCTCGACAACTTCAATCCGCTTTCGCCCGGTTGCGTCGTCACCGATTTGCGACTGACGGGCATGAGCGGACAAGACTTGCAGCGCCACTTGATCGAGATGGGATGCCCGCTGCCGCTGATCGTTGTCACCGGCCACGCGACGGTGTCGGTTGCCGTGCAGATCATGGAGAACGGCGCTGTCACGTTGTTGCAGAAGCCGTATCAGCCGAGCGAACTACTGGCGGCGATTCGGCGAGCGCTCGTGCGTCCGGTCAAAGCGCGACCGTCCGACAGTCAGCTTGATGAAGTGCGGCAGCGCCTCGCGACGTTGAGCGACGAAGAGATGCAAGTGATGCGTCTGCTGCTCGAAGGCCGGACGAACAAAGTCATCGCTTCGACGTTGAGCTTGAGCATGCGGACGGTCGATCGTCGTCGTCGTTCGGTGTTGGACAAAGTCGGGGTCGAGAGCGTGCCGGAACTCGCGCGACTGATCGGCATCCTGCAAACGATGGGGCAGTGATCGTCGCCTTTCGCACGGCGAAAGGGATTGTCTCTCGGGGCTTTTGCTCCGCAAAAAGCAGCCTATCGCGGAGCGAAAGGCGACGATCGGTCACTCCGCAGCGACTGCGCTATCACCGACGCGGACTTCCCGGAACTGCTGACTGCGAACTATCGCTTCGAGCGCTACTGAGATGCGGAAGTCGTTCTTCTCAAGTTGCTGCTTGATGTCTGCAAGCAACGGCTCGTCAGAGAGTTGCACGGATCGGCCTAAGGCATAGCCCAATAACTTGCGGCAGAACTGCTTGACGATCACATCGCGCCGCGACGTGACGAGATACGTTCGCAGTCCCGCGAGGCCGTCGACTTCAGTGCCGTCGGGCAGCTTTGCCTTCGTATCGATCGGGCGCATCGAAAGGTCTTTGTCACGACGGCGACCGATCGCGTCATAGCCTTCGAGCACGAACCCGTAGCCGTCGATCTTGCGATGACAGTTCGCGCAACGCTCGTCGATGCTGTGCCGCTCGACGAGTTGTCGCACGGTGAGCCCGTCGGTTGACGTTTCATCTTCGGGCAGACGCGGCACGTCTTTCGGAGGCTTCGGCAGTTTGTCGCCGAGCAGCACTTCACTGACCCAGTTGCCGCGCAGGATCGGACTCGTGCGCGACGCTCCCGATTGCTTCGCGAGTGTCGAAGCCATTCCGAGCACGCCGCCGCGTCCATACGGCTGCATGCCGTCGACCCGAATCCATCCGGCGGGCAGCGCAGCCTTTGCGAGATCGACGGGCTTCTGACTGCCGCTTGCGTTGAACGGCATGCCGTAGAACTTCGCGAGCCGCTCGTTGACGAAAGTGTGATCGGCATTGAAGACGCTCAGCAGCGAGCCGTCGCGTTGCAGCAAGTCCGTCACGAAGACGATCGCTTCTTCATACATGTCGTGCCGCAGATCGGTGAACTCTGGATAGAGCTTCTCACTCTTCTCATCGAGCGCGTTGAAGTCGTAGATGTGCAGCCATTGGCAGCCGAACTCGGTCGCCATTCGTCGCATCTTCGGCGACTGCAACATCCGCCGCAGTTGTGCTGTGAGCACATCGGGATTGCGTAAAGAGTTGTTGCTCGCAGCGGCGCGCAGTTCGTCATCCGGTTGCGACGACCACAAGAAGTAACTCAGTCGCGTCGCGAGTTCCCAATCGGAGATCGGCTTTGCGGAAAACGTTCTCGTTCCATTGGACGGGACGCCCGAAGCAGCGACTCCGTCTCGGCCTTGCTCAAGTCGATACAAGAACGACGGCGACACAAATAGCCGCGCCATCGTGAACCGGAACGCTTCTTCGTGAGGCAACTCTTGCTGCCTCAGTTGTCCGTAGAGGCTCTTGAGTTCCGCTTGCTCGTTCGTCGTCAGCGGACGGCGATAGACCTGCGCGGCGAATTCAACGAGTTGTCGCAGATGCTGCGGCTCAGCATCGACGAGCGCCTTCCGAAACGCAGTCGCGCGATCATTGATCGGCTTTCGGAGCGGCTCGAAGACTTTCGGGTCTGCGTCTTGAGTCGCGTACTCCATCAACTGCGCGTAGGCGTCGACGAGTGTCAGCGCATCGTGACTGACGAAGTGTAATTCTTCCCACAACGCATTTAGCTTGGCGATCTGCTTGTCGCTCAGCATCAGTCGCTGCAGGTGATCGTCTTCCCGATAGAAGAGCGTCAGCGTCACGACTTCATCGACCGGCACGATCTTCGTGTAGCACAGTGCGAGCGGGAACAAGTTGCGGAACGCAGCCAGTGACGACTCGATGCGACCGCGCGCCGATGTGCCGTCATTCACGATGATCGGTGTGCCGTAAGCAACGCCCCGATTGTTAGAAGTCCATGGCCCATTCTTCGTGACCTCAGTCGCTGCCGTTGAGACGAGTCCCGATGTCTTCGTCGGTTTCGCTCCGAGCACTTGCAGTTGCACGCTGCCTTCTTTGCCCGTTTCGGCATGCAGCACTCCTGACGCGACGAACTCGGAACCCGCGACTAAGTCTGCCGGCAGTCGCACTTCAATCACCGACGGAGCTTGCACGCAAAGGCTCGCTGCTTCGACTGCGGTCCCATTGGGATGCTTGCCGAAGAGCAGCGGATCGAGCCCGAACTTGCTCGCGTTTGCTCCTGCTGCGACGTCGGTCTTCTCTGCCGCAACTGCTCGAACGAGCGGACCGCCGAGTGCCGACAATTGGCGATAGAGCACGGCATCCGGCGCGTCCTTCGGCAGTGCTTGCAAGCTCGCATGACCGGCGAGCAATAGCGTCTGCACTTCCGCAGCGAGTCGTGCTTGCTCGTCGTTCGAAGCCGCTGCTTGCCAGCGCGCCAATAGCGAGCCTGCGGGAACGATCGTGCTGCTCTCACCGGCCTTAATCGGCTCGGTGTAGAAGTGCCAAACGCCGGCGTTGCCCTGCCGATCCGCATGCGGATTGCCGGCGAGCACATCCGGCGAAACGTCTTTCGACAAACTCCACTCACGCGCCTTCGAGGCTTCGACGCCGATCTCGGTCAGGGTGAAATCGACGGCGGTCAGATCGCACGAGTGATTGCCGTCTCGGGGTCCGACGACCATTGAAACAACGTCGCCCGTCTTGATGGCAAGATTGTCGATCGGTCCGACGGCGATCTCTTTCGCACCTTGCGAAACCCCCGCTGCCAGTCGCTGCCGCGTATTGCCGCGTCGCAGTTCGAGCGACCATGTAATTCCATTTCCACATTCCGGATGCGCGTGCTGCACGAGTCCCGTCAGCTTGAACGTTGCCGATACCGGGCTCTGCCATCCGGCGATCACATTGAGCGTCGGAGAGGGATGCATCGCGACGCTATGCGGCTTCAGATTGCCCGGAATGCGAACGTGATTGTCCGAAGAGTTCGCGACGAAGTTCGGCGTTGCTCCCGGCCCCCATCCGTTGACGAAGGCGTAGCCGCCGGAGTTCTTAAACGATTCTTTGAAGTGCGAGTCGATCTTCACAACGCTGCCCGTGCCGATGCCTAAATAGTCGAGCCAACTGCCGAGCACCTCTGCTTCGACGCCGTGCTTCTGAGCGAGTTGCTGGAGTTCCAATCGCTCTTTCGAGTGACTCGCTTCTGCTGCTGCCGCGAGACATTTTGCCGTGCTTGCAAACAGCTTCTCGCGCCGCGCGACGAGCGCTGCGCTGACCGCACGCACGTCTTTCAGCAGCAAGTCCGGCTTACCGGGAGCAACGAAGCGGGGCCGTTCCCAGACAGCGATGTCATGATTGTTACCGTCACCGGCATCGGTCGTTGTGAGATACAGCACGACCTCTGATTGACCTTCAACCGGGTTGAACTTCAATCGCATCTCGTGCCGTGCGGTCAGCGGCAGTACCGGCTCTTGCCATGCGCGCGGCCCGTTGAGCTTGCCGATATGGCCGACGCTCGCGAAGCGCCACAACGACTGCTGCCATTGCGCGATGACGGCGGCGATCGACGCTGCGTCTTCCTTCTTGGCTGAGCGCCACTGAGTACGGATCTCGTCGAGCAGCAGCGATGCGTCGTTGCTCGTCAGCGCCTGCCACAATGCGGCGAAGTACTTCGGGTTCACGCCGCTTGCTGCCGCAGCCTCAGCCACTGTGAGGCGACCGGCTTGCAGCGCCTCGCGATGCGTAATCGTCGCGGTCAGATACTTCTCGATGTTGAGTCGTCCGCCGGCATTGGTGTCGAAGACGATGCCTTGCAGATTGACCTTCGTGCCGCCGCCTTCGTCCGAGTGCTGACGATAGAACTGCCGAATGCGCGCCAATGTGTCATTGGTCCAATCGCTGCGAGTGGTCGAGTCCGAGAAGCGGAACCCATTCGGCAGCAGCACAGCATGCCGTGCGACCTCTTTGCCGGCATCGAGATACTTCGTGAGCAGCGCGGGCGACATCACGAGTGCGCTGCCGGTATTCGTGAAGCCTTCGCCGGCCGCACTGTCGGCGGGGAACTCTTTCGCCGGAGTGAGAGACTCAACTCCGGTCAGATCGCGCATTGTGTAAGTGTATTCGGCATTACTCAGTCGACGGAGCACGACGGCTCCGGGATCGCCAGCATTCGCGAGTGCTTCGGCGTTGAGGTATCGCTCGATCCAATTTCGCAACTGCTTCTTCTGTTCGACAGACGGCTGCTTCGGCGCGTCTTTCGGCGGCATCTCGGCGTTGTCGAGCATCTCGACGACCTTCAGCCATTCGCGCGTATCGCGCCGCACGTCGCCGAGAGTCGCGAAGCGCTCGAGGTCCAATTCTCCCTCTTGCTTCGCCGTTGAGTGGCACGTGACGCAGAACTGCTTGAGCAAGCCCTTCGTCTGCGAGTCGTACTCTTTCGCGATCTCTTGAAACCCGGCGGGCTCAGCGGCCGTCGCTACCGAAGAACTGACGGCGAGAGACAAGCAGGCAAACGCGAGTCGGCGTCGAATCATGAGCATCATCCTGAAGTCACAAAGGTCGCGAGCGCACCATGTCGCTGAAATCGTGAGATTTCAGGCTTTTTCGATCGTCCGAAATCTGACGATTTCGGCTACGGGCGAAGGTGCGCTGTCGCGTTAGGTCGCGATGAGAACGGGGAAGCTCAAACCATGACGGTTGAGTTTGCGATTCTCAATTCGGACGAGTGACGTCGGAGTGCTCATGAGAGTCATGCCGGTATCGCAGCATCGAACGGCATGCAATCGCCATTACAGCAGCGACGCTTGCTTCAATGACCGATCAATTCGGCGGCGTTGCTACTGCTTCAGTTCAATCGGCAATTGATCGATTTTCGCCGCGCAGATGAAGTCGTTCTCGGACAAGCCGCCAATCGCGTGCGTCCATAGCTCGATCGTCACGTGCCGATAGCGTTCGAGATGCAGATCGGGATGATGGTTCTCGTCCTCAGAGACCTTTGCGACGAGATCAAAGAAGCGCATCGCGGCCATGAAGTTTTTGACGATCCATGTTTTGCGAATGCGATCGCTTTCCGGTGACAGCTCCCATCCGCTGAGCTGCTGAAGCTGTTGCAGAGCTTCCTCGCGCGAGAACTTCGGAACGCCGCCTTCGCACGGCAGACATCTCTTCGCAGTGAGCTGATCGCAGGACTGAATCTGCATGAGGCGCTTTCGTTTCAACGAGCAGGAAATTGGCGGTCGAGGGCGAGTTGCCCGAGTTGTTGTCGCACTTCGCGAACCTCGGCACTTAGCGATTCGATTTGCCGACGCATCAGCCGCAATTGAGAGTCAGAACTCTTGAAGGGGCGAACATCCACAAACTGAGCGTCGGGTGTATTTGCAAAATGCAGTTGGATCGGCGTCTTCTTTGGACTCAGCCGTAGCAATGTCTTCCCTCCATATGGCGTTACGCAGAACGGTCGCAGTTCATTGCACCGCACCGCCAGTCTCGCAAGCACCGCTCTCAAATGAGTCTTCGGCAAGGCGATCTCAGTTGTCTGCGTCGTCTGCCCGTTGTGCCGGTACTGACAGCGACCGGGCGTCAGACGAATTCGAAACTGTGCCTTGCTGCTCATTTCGAGAATGGCTTCGACGATCGCCGCCGGTCCTTCAGCCAGTCGGAGCGCTACGGCGATGTCATCAATGTCTGTCGTCGCTGTCATGCTGCACCTAAGGATCGAATTTCTTTGGTAAGCACGGGCCATGACTGGAGTAGTTCTTCAAGTCCGGCGCCGAGATCAAACTGTATGACGCCCTGACTGCGAGGAAAGAATGAGCTCACTGCGGCGTCGATAATTTCGTCGGGCACATCAACGGCCAAAATCGCCGGCCCGCCCTCAGTCGGAAACTCTTTTGCTTTGCCGATCGCATACTCAGAGGCATGTCCGAGTGGGAATGGTCCCGATTCCAAACATGTTGAGAATCCTTCTGCGCGACCGATCCCATTGGGCTCGACAAAGTCGGGATTGGGGCCGAGATCATGAATGCGCTTCGCGCGTTTGAGGGTCGTTCCATGTAATACAACCGACATGTCAGCTTCCCGAAAGCACCTGCATTAAGCCGCTGCCTCATCGGGCGGCGGCACGACGGGTTGCACCTTCTTCATGCCTTTGCCCGAGCGTGCTTTCAGATCGAAGAGGCCGAAGATTTCAGAGGCCGTCAAGCTGCGCGAGTAGCTCGTTGTTTCGCCCTGACCGAGCACTGCTTCGAAGATCTGCCGCTTCTGTTTCAGCACGAGGTCGATCCGCTCTTCGATCGTGTCCTTCGAGATGAAGCGAGTCACGATGACGGTGCTCTTGCAGCCGATGCGATGCGCGCGGTTGATGGCTTGATCCTCAACCGCCGGGTTCCACCAACGATCGAACAAGAAGACGTAACCGGCGAACTGCAAGTTGAGCCCGACCGCGCCCGTGCCGTAGCTCATCAAGAGGATGTGCTTCGTCGGGTCCTCTTTGAACGTCTTTAGAATTGGCTCGCGTTTCGGAGTCGGCACGCCGCCGTGATAGACCAATGGGTTGAACTGAGTCAGTCGCGCGGCAAGCCAATCAATGACCTTCGTCCATTGGCTGAAGAGGATCGCTTTCCCGCCGCTCGCTGCGATCTCTTCCATATTGGCAACGAGCCGTTCGAGCTTTGAACTTTCGCCGGTAAAGGGATCGAAGTTCGTGATCTGCTTGAGTCGCAGCACCAATTCGAAGACGTGCTGCACCGAGATTTCATCGCCCATTTCATTGAGCTTGATGACCCCGTCCTTCTCGGCCATCTGATAGGCCAATTGCTGAGCCGGGCTGAGTTCGAGCAACTCATCGCGGTCGATGCGCGGCGGCATGTCTTTCATCACGAGGTCTTTCGTCCGACGCAGGACGTACTCCTCGGAGATGCGCGAGAGTTGCTTTAAGTCCGGCGTTGCATGCGGCGGTACGACCTTCATGTACTCGAAGAGCGCCGCAAGTTCCTCCGGACGGTTCTCGATCGGAGTCCCAGTCAGCGCCCAACTGCGTTTGCGCGGGATGCTGCGAGCAACCTCAGCAGTCTTCGAACCTCGATTCTTGATCCGTTGCGCTTCATCGAGCACGACGAGATCGAACTTCGGCAACTCTTCTTCGGGGATACCGTCGAGATCGCGCGTTACGAGTTCATAGTTCGCGATCAGCAGCGGAACGCCGGGCATGTTCCAAATCATTTTGCGCCGAGCGGTATCGCCTTCGATCGTTGTGAAGGGCAACTCTTCGGCCCATGTGCGGAACTCGCGTTGCCAGTTCGGAATCAGCGGCTTCGGGCAGACGAACAAGATGCGCCGCAGATGGCCGCTCCTCAGCAGCAATCGCACGGCGGTAATGGTCTGCATCGTTTTGCCGAGTCCCATTTCATCGGCGAGCAACGCGGACCTCTGCGAGAACATCCATGCGATGCCCTCGTACTGATGCGGGAACGGCTCAAAGGGCATGATCAACTCTTGCCCGGCGAGCATCGTCTGTAACGGCGGTTGCAGGATGTAGAAGAGCCGGTCTTCGAGCGACAACGCATCCGCCGGCGGCTTGATGCGCGTCGGCTTCTTCGCCTGCTCGGCGTCGCCCTCAGGCTTCTTCGGCTTTGCCATCTCGATCTTTTCGAGCTTCTCGTCCTCGCTGACGGGCTTTGGCGGCAGGAACTGAATGGCATCCGGGAAGTGCAACTGCACTGTCTTCGGCTTGACCCATCCGGGGCGCCAAGAAGGCACCGTTCCGACCTTCAACGCCGAAGCAAGCTGAGTGCATTCGACTTTCGGCCAGCGCTGCAAAGCGCCATTCGCGCCCGACGAATAGATGTCGGACTTCAGCTCAAGAGCAACGGCTTGCGCGGTGCAGTCAAAGTCGGCGGCGGTGAGTGCGTCGGTCATGTGAGCGTCTTGAGTTGCGAGGTCGTTGCCATTTTGGAGTGCGGGGATTCATCCCCGCTTTCGAACTCGGCGGAGCCGTCTTCGTTTTAGTCTTCTGCTTTGATCGGGTTGCTCAACGGGATCAGCAGACGGTCGTCGCGAAAAAAAAGAACTGCTGCGTCCTTTTGGAGTGCGGGGATTCATCCCCGCTTTCGAACTCGGCGGAGCCGTCTTCGTTTTTGTCTTCTGCTTCGATCGGGTTGCTTAACGGGATCAGCAGACGGCACTCGCGAAGAAGAAAAGAACGGCTGCGCCGTAATTGGAAAGCGGCGATGAATCGCCGCACTCCAAAATCAGGCGACTCGCGCTTGCGAGCCCATCGTTGCCATTGTCTCCTTCAGCGCTTCGCTGACTCGTTCAAGCGGTTCACGCAGGTTCGCGTCGTTCGCGAAGATCGCGGAGTGCTTCTTGAGGATCTCGCGATCGGACTCGAACTCGTCGGCGAAGACGCAGCGATTCAGTCCGATGTCGACGGACGGTTTGCTCGTCGCTTCTTTCGAGGTTTTCTCAAGAGCCCATAAGACCGGGATGCTCGCGATGTTTCTCAGCGGCAGCGTCTCGGGTCGGTCAACGAACAAGATATGCGGCTTCACTTGCACGCGGTCGAGCAGCGTCTTGCCGAGCAGTTCGCCCATGATGAACGGAGCGAGCGTCGGGCCGTAAAGCAGTTCTTGCGTGCGGTTCCGTTTGACGGGCGTTGTGCATTGGAACTCAAGC
>CAZNMS010000112.1:10804-21098 GCA_964573505.1 uncultured Planctomycetaceae bacterium
ATCGGTGACAAGCAGCCCTCCGACGAAGGCTTTGTCGCGCGTCTCGATCGCGGCGAGAAACCCTAAGCGCACTTGCTCGGCTTTATCCGTCGAACTCATTAGCGGTCATCCTCAATCGTCACGGCAGGGTCATCGGTGTGCGTCGGGATGAGAGGGCGACGAAGCGTGCTCGCGCAAGGCTCCCCCGAACAAACACAGTCCCGACTCGGCAATCATCGGCCGCTCGACCCTGCCGACTTGAGGGGAAATAGCGATTACACCGATCGCACCATTTTGGAGTGCGGGGATTCATCCCCGCTTTGAGATTCGGCGGAGCCGTCTTTGTTTTTGCCTTCTGCTTCGAGCGGGTTGCTCACCTTCTTCAGAAGACGCTGCTCGCGAAGAAAAAAAGAACGGCTGCGCCGTAATTCGAAAGCGGGGATGAATCCCCGCACTCCAAAAGGGGACGCCTGAGCGACGTGACATCGCGGCGCGATCCTTTGAGTCGCTGACGAACCTGCCTTTGCTGTCGCCTCCGGCTCTCGTTCGTCCGTCGCAGTGTGCGGTGCGAGGTATGGTCGATAGGCGATGTTGTCGGCTTGGTGCGGATAGCTCGCTGCGTGCCTCATTCACTTAGGCAACTTCGACTCTCACGAACGAGCTGCGATGACTTCCTCCGTCCTCACCGCGATGCCGACTGACTCACCGGTCGACGCTCCGCGCTTGCTGACCGCACGGCAGCATGTGCTGACGGTGCAGCTTGAGGATTGGTTTCACGTCCGCGCTTTCAACAAGCTGATTGACCGCGAGCAGTGGTATCGGTTTGAAACGCGGCTGGAACGCAACACTCAAGCAGCGCTCGAGCTGCTCGATCGCCATCACGCGAAAGCAACCTTCTTTGTGCTCGGATGGGTCGCAGCGCGATTGCCCGAGCTACTGGCCGAGATCGCGCGACGCGGACACGAAGTCGCGTGCTCGGACTTCTCTCATCGTTCGATCAACGAGTTCGCAACGCCCGACGACTTCAAGACCGACGTGCTGCATGCGCGAGACGCCGTTGAATCGGCGACCGGTCAACGAGTTCACGGCTTCCGCACTTCGGGCGGATGGCTGACGCGGCACGATCAATGGGTGCTCGACTCATTGGCCGAATTGGGCTTTGCGTATGACGCGAGCCGCTTGCCGCGCAAGCTCGGCTTTCTCGAAGAGCCGACGAAGCGCGGCATTCATCAAGTAGAGACGGCTCACGGAGCGTTATGGGAAGTGCCGCCGTCGACGACGCGCGTCTGCGGGCTCAACGTGCCGATCGCCGGAGGCAACTGGTTCCGACAACTGCCGCGCGACTTCATCAGCGGCGCGATCGACGATTGGAACCGGCATCAGACATCGCCTTTCGTGCTTTATTTTCACGCATGGGAACTCGACCTCGAACAACCGCGCATCGGAGCGGCGGGGTTCTTCAATCGCATTCGCCATTACCGCAACCTCGAACGGATGCGCGAGATGGTCGACGAGTTGTTGTCGCAGCATCGCTTCGGGACTGTTGCTGAGGCGCTCGGGATAGAGCCGGCCGTAGCGGAAGTCGTCCGACTGCCGTCCGACGTGAATCGAGGTAATGCCGATTACATCAAGACAACAGCAGCACGACCTCTTGCCGAGAACGCGACTCGCGCGACGATCGTGATTCCGTGCTTCAACGAAGAGGACTCGCTGCCGTATCTCGCGCGGACACTCGAACGCGTCGAGTTTGAACTCGCTCCGCAGATCGCTCCGACGTTCTTGTTCGTCGACGACTGCAGCCGCGATCGCACATGGGACGTGATGCATGAGGTCTTCGGTTCGAAGCCGAATTGCCGCTTCGTCCAACATGAAAAGAACAGCGGCGTTTCCGCCGCGATCCTGACGGGCATCAAGCACGCTGAGAGCGAAGTCGTTTGCTCGATGGACTGCGATTGTTCGTACGACCCCGTCGAACTCAAGCACATGATCCCGCTGCTGACGGACGACATCGATCTCGTCACCGCGTCGCCGTATCACCCGAAGGGCCGCGTGAAGAACGTGCCCGGTTGGCGGCTGCTGCTGTCAAAGGGGCTCTCGCAGCTTTATCGGATCGTGCTGCCACAACGATTACACACTTGGACGAGCTGCTTCCGGGTCTATCGGAAGTCGGTCATCGAACAACTCGACCTGCGCGAGAACGGGTTCTTAGGGACGGCAGAAGTCGTCGCTCAATTGAGCCTGCGGGGCAGCAAGATCGTCGAGCACCCGGCAACGCTCGAAGTCCGCATCTTCGGGGAATCGAAGATGAAGACGATGCGCACCATTCGCGGGCACCTGCGACTGATTGCACGGTTCGTGAAGCAACGTCTGCAAGGCACCGCGCCGCCATAAGCGAATGCAGGCTCGTCGGTCATAGGACTTATGGGACGAATGGGACCGATAGGACTCATGCAGTGCTCTTCGTCTTATGCGTCCTATTGGTCCTCTTTGTCCTATCGCCTTCGATGGCCCTCAACGTCAGTTAGCAAACTCACTCACTCACTTTTTCCTGGAGATCTTTATGTCCGAGACGCAACGTAAGCCCCTCGCTCTGCCTTCCGATCAAGACGCAACCGGTCGCACGTTCGGGCCGGAGGAACTCGAACTCATCGCCGCTGCGCTGCGTTCGGGAACTCTCACTTGCACGAAGGGCAACTTCACAAAGCAGTTCGAGCAAGGCTTTGCAAAGTTGCTCGGCGCTAAGTTCGGGCATGCGTGCTCGAGTGGTACTTCGGCTCTGCATTGTGCTGTTGCCGCTCTTGATCCCGAGCCGGGCGATGAGTTCATCACAACGTCGATCACCGATATGGGGGCGCTCGCTCCGATCGTCTATCAAGGCGGCATCCCGGTTTTCGCAGACGTTGATCCCGAGACCTACAACGTCACTGCTCGCACGATCGAAGCCCGCATCAGCCCGAAGACGAAGGCGATCGTCGTCACGCATCTCTTCGGTAATCCTTGTGACATGGCCGGCATTATGGATGTCGCCAAACGACACAATTTGCCGGTCATCGAAGACTGCGCGCAAGCCTTCTTGACGAGCTACGGCGATCGCTATGTCGGCACGATCGGCACGATCGGCTGCTTCAGCTTGCAGCAGGGCAAGCACATCACGACCGGTGAAGGCGGCGTCTGCGTGACCGACGATGAGCAGCTTGCTCGTCGCATCTATCTCTTCATCAACAAAGGATGGGGCTACGGCGACAAGAACCCGGACCACTACTTCCTCGCTCCGAACTACCGCATGAGCGAGCTGCAAGGAGCATGTGCTCTCGGCCAATTGCCGAAGCTCGAAGGCGTCGTCGAGAGCCGAGTCCGTACCGCAACCGCTCTGACGAGTGCGCTGACGGGCGTGCGAGGCATTCAAGCTCCGCGCGTCACTGAAGGCGGCGTGCATGTCTATTGGAAGTACTGCCTGCGAGTGGATGAAAAGGTCATCGAAGGCGGAGCAGTGGGGCTCGCTGCGGCTTTGAAAGACAAAGGCGTGATGTGTGTTCCGCGTTACATCCAGAAGCCGGCATTCCGCTGTCAGGTGTTCCGCGATCAAGTGACGTTCGGCAAGAGCCGTTGGCCGTTCACGCTGGCGCGTCCTGAAGCCGTCGATTACTCGGAAGACCGCTTCCCCGGCACGTTCGACGCACTGCAGCACGTTGTCGTGCTCCCATGGAACGAGAAATACACTCAAGAGCACGTCGACTACATCGCGGAGAACGTCCGCGAAGCCGTCGCGCAATGCACAAAGGCCGAAGCCGTTTGCGTGTAGCGCGGCAGACTCAGCATTCGTGACGTGCACTCGTTCCCAAGCTCTGCTTGGGAACGGGCCATTGGGAAGCTCTGCTTCCAGTGCGGCCTGCAATCGCCGGCAGTCACATTCGCGTGCGTGACGGGAAGCAAGAGCTTCCCGAACTTGCGTTCCCAAGCAGAGCTTGGGAACGAGTGCCACACAAAGAACTCAGCGGGCCGATCACAACAGACACCACTCAAAAACACTCATCTGGCGAGACTCCACTCATGATCGCTCCGAACAAACTTCGCTTTGGACTCGTTGGCGCGGGCGGCATTGCTCAAGCGTATGCGCAAGCCTTTCGGGAAACTCAGATCGCTCAGTTAGTCGCCGTTGCCGACGTGCGCACTGAGGCCGCTGAAGCCATTGCTCAATCACTCAATGCGAAGGCTTATGCCACTCATACCGAGATGACCGACGCGCATGATCTCGATGCCGTCATCGTCTGCACTCCGCCGGTGTCGCATCCCGACATCTGCAAAGAACTCTGCGAGCAAGGCGTCAACGTGCTCTGTGAGAAGCCGCTCGCGATCACATCTGAGTCGGCTCGCAAGATGTTTGATGCTGCTGACGTCAACGGCGTGAAGCTCACGATGGCGTCGAAGTTCCGCTACGCCGACGACGTTGTGCGCGCGAAGTCGATCGTCAGTTCGGGCATTCTCGGAGACATCATTCTCTTCGAGAACGTCTTCACGTCGCGCGTCGATATGTCGAACCGATGGAACTCGAAGTTGGCCATTGGTGGCGGCGGCGTCTTGATCGACAACGGAACGCACTCGGTCGACATCATGCGATACTTCTTCGGCCCCGTTGCCGAGCTGCAAGTCATCGAAGGCAAGCGCGTTCAAAACCTTGAGGTCGAAGACACCGTCCGCATGTTTGTGAAGACGACTTGCGGAGTGATGGGCAGCATCGACCTTTCATGGAGCATGAATAAAGAGCAGCCGGCCTTCCTCAGCATCTACGGCTCGCAAGGCACGGTGCTCGTCGGTTGGAAGGAATCGAAGTACCGCCGTTCGAGCGATTCGGACTGGATCGTGTTCGGCAAGGGCTACAACAAGTTTCAAGCGTTCCGAGGTCAGATCGAGAACTTCGCTCGAGCGATCAAAGGCGACGACAAGATGCTCGTGAGTCCCGAAGACGCGCTGGCCTCTGTTGAGGTCATCGAAGCGGCTTACGAATCACTGCGTCACAGCCAATGGCAACCGGTCGCTCACGACGAGTGGCAACCCGTTGTGAATCGCGAGTGCGTCGCATTGGCGAACTAACCGCGTATCGAGTCGTTCAACCTGGAATGCTCCGGCTTGACGGAGCCCTCCGACTCTTGTCGCTTGGGTCACTTGTGCTAACGAGGCGAGACCGCAGGCAAAGGCAAGATTTGTATTTGCATCGGAGTCGTCGCTGTGCCTGCGATCTGGCCGGCGGTTAGTAAGACGCTCCAGCGACACGAGTTGGAGGGCTCCGTCAAGCCGGAGCACTCCAAGGAATTCTTATGACAGTCCTTACCCGACAAAGGCGACTTGCTCGAGTCTTAGGCCGCTTCGGCGGCTTGAAGATTTGCGAGCATCTATTGCCTTGGCGCGGATTAGTGACGCTCAACTATCACCGGATAGGAACTTCGCAGGGGTCGCTGTTGGATTGGGATTTGTGGAGCGCGACCGAAGAAGACTTTGCTTCTCAGATCAAAGCACTCAAGCAGCACTTCGATGTCATTGGACTCGAAGACTTGCCGCAGGTGTTTCGCACGCTCGGTCAGCGCTGGTCGACGAAGCAGCGATTCGTGCTCATCACGTTCGATGATGGCTATCGCGACAACTACGACGCTGCGTTTCCCATTCTTCGCGAGCACAACGTCCCCGGCACGTTCTTCATCACAACGGGCTTTGTCGGCGATCGTCAGCTTGCATGGTGGGACGAGATCGCATGGATGATTCGCTCGGCTCGCGCTGACATCGTCGAGATCTTCTTGGACGGCTGCCCGACTCGCATGCAGCTCCCGATTGATCGGCCTGATTGCGAGGATGCCATTCGCACCGCATTGGCCTATGCGTATCAACTCGGTTCACAGCAACGGACCGAGTTCCTCAATCAGATCGGTGAAGCAACCGGTTCTGGCCGAGCACCTCGATCATTGGCGAGTGATCTGTGGATGAACTGGGACATGATCCGCGAGATGCGAGCAGCAGGTATGTCATTTGGAGCACATACCGTCTCGCATCCGGTACTGTCGCGCTTGCGCAGCGACGAGCAGAACGATGAGATCTGCGAATCGCGTCTGCGCATTGAAGCTGAACTCGGCGAGCCCGTGACGGCCTTCAGTTATCCCGTTGGTCGAGTCGACTGCTTCAACGAAGACTCGAAACGCGCCTTGCTGGCAAACGGCTTCGACTGGGCCTTCAGCTATCACGGTGGCTTTTGTCGTTCGAGCGACGTCGACCGGTTCAACATCCCGCGCGTCGGCATCGAGCGCGACATGGATCAGCACGCTTTGCGCTCCTGCACCGCGTTGCCCTACGTCTTCGCGAAGTAGCTGCGCTATTCGGCGAACGCGTGCTGCCGTGCCGTGCGAGCGAGTCGGTTGATCTCGACGCACTTCGAGAAGTCCCGCTAATGAGGACTTCGTCTAAGTTGCGCGGACTTCGAGTCCGTGCGTCTTTAAGTCGTCGTAGCATGGGCTTCTAGCCCGTGCTCAGCAGCAAGTGTCGAACAAGCGGTAAGAGGTCAGAAGAACGCACGGACTTCGAGGCCGTGTGTCTTCAAGTCGTCGTAGCATGGGCTTCTAGCCCGTGCTCAACAGCACGTGTCGAACAAGCGGCAAGAGGTCAGAAGAACGCACGGACTGGATTCTTTGCGACGACGACATGCTGCTACGCCGACGCGCCGAGAGCCTTTCAACGGTCCGAATTGATTATCGACAGAAGAACGGAAGCACTCTTCGGGCACGCTCGCCCGGTCCTCAGAACGGTCAAGGAAGATGACTTCGATCAACGCTTCAACGCAGAGCAAATGGCAGAGTGTTGCAGCGCTCTTGTTGCTGCCACTCGGACTTACGGGTTGCTCGTTGTCAGGAAATCGCAATCAGGAACTCGTCGAAGCTCGGCTGCGACAGCAGGACGACACCATTCGAGATCTCGAGCGTCGCTTGCAGCAAAGTCATGACTCGATCACGGCGCTGAAGGATGAAGCTCATTCGCTGCGCCTCGCTGCTCAGCAAGGAGTCCCGCCCCTTCCGCCCGAGCAGGCGGACTCAACGTTTCGAGTCACGAAGCTCGACGTGAACTCGCTCATGAGCGGCGGCATTGATCGCGATCAGAGTCCGGGTGACGACCAATTCACATTGCTTCTGAGCCCGCGCGATTCCGCCGGCAACGTGCTGCGAGTCGCCGGAGAAATCGAACTCAGCCTGTTCGACTTCACTCGCCCGAAGGACGAGCAGCAGATCGGTCACTGGACGCTTAGCCGAGACGAAGTCGGCGAGATGTGGCATCAAGGCATTGTGGGGACGGGCTATCAATTCACATCCGGCTGGCAGCAGTTGCCGGTAGCTCCCGAGGTGCATGTGCATGCTCGGTTGAAGACAGTCGACGGTCGGCAGTTCGACACAACGAGCAAGCTGCGCGTCACCCCGCCGAGCGGATCAGAGCCATTGGCCTTCGAGCCTCCAAAGAAAGTCGGCCGCGCCAGCGTGAGCAAAGTGCCGACGGTCGGTTGGACAAAGTCGCGCGATCAAGCCGCAATTCCCGACGATCAACCGCCGGAATTGCCCGAGCAATAGGGTTCAGCATCGCCGCCGCGATTCGCACGAGTTCGCCTGCGAGAGACGAATCAGGATGTCGCCGCGCTGAAAAGAAGTGCGAGCGAAACTCGGTCGCAAAGCGCCAGCATTCGCGAGCGTCTTCGGTGCGTTCGGAGCGAACCTCATTGCGCTGCTGCCAAAGGTCACTCGGGCGACCGCGACCTCATTGAAGTTTCGCCTGGCGCAGCCATTTCCTGCTTGGTTCAATTCGGCCTCACATTGAGCAGTAGAGCTGCGCCCGTCAGGAAGCGGTGTTCTGGCCATTTTGCAGTGGATTCCGCTTCCTGAGGAGCACATCTGTTTTTCGGTACGACGGACTTGTAGTCCGTCGCTTCTTACGACGTTCGACGGACTACAAGTCCGTCGTACCAGTGTTCCTCACCCATTGTGCCGGTCCGCCCGGTGAGGAACTCCTATCGGGCGCGGCTCGGCTGCCTCACTTTGAACCATGCTCCATTTCCAAATAGCGTCGAAGGCTGTTTCATCCGGCGACAGCATCTTGCTGCGGGCGGGATGTCTCTCTTCTTTATTGGGCGGCGAGCGGACTCTTCGTCGCTATGCACCCGAGGAGCAAACTTCATGACGATCGGAATTAAGTGGTTGAGCGGCTTGCTGGCTGTTCTTTGTCTGTTCGCAACAAGCAGTGAGTCGTTCGGCAAGACGCCGGATGGAAAGAGGAAGCTCGTATTGGTCGCGGGTAAGCCGTCGCATCCGCCGCGCATGCACGAGTTCAATGCGGGGACTCAACTGATGGCGAAGTGCCTCAAGGACGTCAAAGACTTGCAGGTTGCTGTCTCGCTGAATGGCTGGCCGAAGGACGATGCCTTCTTCGACGGCGCGGACGCGGTTGTCTTCTTCATGGACGGCGGCGGGCGGCATGAAGTGGTGCTCGAAAACGGACGCCGCATGAAGCTCGTTGACGAGTGGGCGAAGAAGGGCGTCGGCATTGGCTGCATGCACTACGGAGTAGAGATTGTTCCCGATCAAGCGGGCGTCGAATTCAAGCGTTGGATCGGCGGGCATTACGAGCACATGTTTTCGTGCAACCCACTTTGGGAGCCGAAGTTCGACAAGTTCATCGAGCATCCCATCACGCGCGGCGTCGGTCCGTTTCAAGTGAAGGACGAGTGGTACTTCAACATGCGGTTCGTCGACGGCTTTAGCGCGGCAAGCCCGGCGAAGAAGGACGGCGTTGAGTTCTGGCCGATCCTCGTTGCGAAGCCGAGCGACGAAGTGCGTGAGGGGCCCTACGTCTATCCGAAGGGACCGTACCCTCACATTCAAAGCGCGAAGGGCCGCGAGGAAGCGATGATGTGGGCGGTGCAGCGACCTGACGGCGGACGCGGTTTCGGCTTTACCGGCGGCCACTTTCACGACAACTGGGGCGATGCGAACTTTCGCAAGGTCGTGCTCAACGCCTGCGTCTGGCTGACTGGATCAGAGATCCCCGCGGTCGGCATCGAGTCAACGATCACGAAAGAGGACCTCGAAGCGAACCTCGATCCGAAGGGCAAGAAGTAAAGAGCAGTATGGGATAGTCGGTGAATAACTTCCCAAACTCGTAGCATGGACGCCCTCGTCCGTGCTTCGTCGCTGTCGGGCGTAGGCGTCTAACCTACGCGACGGCAAATCGGGAAGTTTTTCCTCGCTGCCTCTATGAGTCGTCGAGTTGTTTGAACGGCGACGACTGCTGACGCACGGCGCATTGACGCTTGGTTGATGCGCCGCTGCGGATCGAGATTGATCGCGATCTACTCGCTCTGAGTACGAGCACAACGCCGAGCGATCATTCCGGCGAGATAGGCTCCTCGGAAACCGGCGTCGATATTCACGACGGCGACGTTCGAGACGCAGCTATTCAACATCGACAGCAAAGCCGCGACGCCGCCGAAACTGGCTCCGTAACCGACGCTGGTTGGCACTGCGAAGACCGGACAATTGAGATGCCCGGCGACGACCGATGGCAGCGCGCCTTCCATTCCGGCGATGACGACGACTGCGTCCATTGATTGCAGGCGGCTCACGTGACGCAGCAGACGCTGAGGTCCGGCGACTCCGACGTCTTGAATAAAGTCGACGCTGCAACGCATCCACTTCAGGGTCTCGACGGCTTCTTCAGCGACGGGGCGATCGCTCGTTCCCGCTGAGATGACTGCGACTCGTCCTGCCGTCGCGATGTTGGTCGCGACCTCAATGCGAATCGTCCGAGCGACTTGATTCCAAATGGCGGTCGAGAACCGCTTTCTCACAGCTTCTGCTTGCTCGGCGTTGACCCGAGTCGCGAGGCAGTCCTGTCCGGCGAGCGAGATCTGCTCGAAGATCGAGACAATCGCATCCGGCTCTTTGCCGCTGCCGAAGACGACTTCGGGGAATCCGCAACGTCGCTCGCGATCGAGATCAACGCAGGCGTCGCTGGTTTGGCCGCGACTCTCAAACACCGAGCTCACGAGCGACATGACGCTGTCGACCGTCTCCGCCCCGTGAGACAATTGTTCGAGCACACTTTTGAGCTTGTCGGGATCCATGATTCCTGCGTCCTTCTTTTCCAGCAAAACAGCTCGTTCATGACCGACGAACCGAGCACGCGAGAAGAATAGAGAGTTGTTCTTCGAATCGGTCTGACCACAAACCTGACTGACGAAAAATCGAACAAGTGGGCCAGTTGCTCGGGTGATGCGAGTCCGATTCTGCAACGC